>JAKLKE010000495.1:0-918 GCA_023150775.1 Myxococcota bacterium | reverse complement strand
GGTGGAGCAGCGCGGCGAGCCCCCCGAGGGGTACCGCGTGCGCCAGATCACCGTCGAGCCCGCCGAGGTCGAGGTCCAAGGCCCACGCTCCATCGTCGAGAACATCGAGGCCATCGTCACTGAGGAGATCAGCGTGAGCGACCTTCGGGCGACGACCCGTGTGCCCGTCGTGCTGCGCCTGAGCCCACGCACCTTGAGCCTGAGCCGCAGCCAGCCGGTCACCGCCACCATCGAGATCGAGCCGGTGACCAGCGCCCGAACCTTCACCGACGTGCCCGTGATCGTGCGTAACCGCGGCTGGCGCTCGGAGCTTGAGAGCGTCGAGATCACCCTCACCGGCCCGATGCAGGCGCTCTCCGCCATCGGTGAGGACGAGGTGACCGTGCTCGTGCACGTCCCCGATGATGTTGAAGGCGACAGCCTGCTCCTGAGCTTAGGCGCAGAGTCCGGCGCCCGTCTGGAGGTGCTGCACCCGGCGGCTGACGAAGTGACCGTGAAGAAGTTGTCCCCGGCGAAGCTGCGGGTGTTGGGCAGCGATCCCCCCGGATGAGGTGAGCATGGCGCTGTTTGGAACCGACGGCATTCGGGGGCGTTTTCCTGAGCCCCCGATGGACCTCAACACCGCGACCGACCTGGGTCGCGCTCTGCGAGATCGCATCGGCGACGCGCCCTTGTTGCTCGCCCGAGACACCCGAGAGAGCGGGCCGGCCTTGGCGAAGGCCGTCGCGCGTGGCGCAGGCGGTGAGGTGCTCGACCTCGGCGTGTTGCCTACGCCAGCGGCCTCGGCGCTGCTCGCCGAAAGCCGGGCGAACCTGGACCAGGCGGCGGCGCTGCTCGACGAGCGGAATGCCGTCTGCGCCAGGAAGTTCCTGGTCAATGCCTGCCGCGACGAGGCGCGCAAGGATTATCTGAAGTCCA
>JAKLKE010000494.1 GCA_023150775.1 Myxococcota bacterium | reverse complement strand
GTAAGAAGGGGCGACTCCACTACCGAGGGCGCACATGACGACGGCCGCCACCCACATCGACCTGTACCAGCTCACCTCCCTCGTGCCGCACTGGGACGTGGGCCTGGCGGGCAAACGGGGGGTGATGTCGTTCTTCTCCCGGCGCCTGCCCAAACGAGAGGCCGACGGCCAGCCGGCCCGGGGCTTCTTGGTGTGGGCGGGGCGGCGCCGGGCCTTAGAGTGGCTCAAGGACGCCCGTTTTGACGAGGCCGCCTTAGACGCGCTCCAGGCGCACGCGCTCTTGGGACCGGCCCTGCGCGCCCGGCCGGCCTTGGTGCAGGCCCTTCGGGACTGGCGCTTCTCGGGGCGGGTGTGGTCTCCGGCCGAGGGCACGCCGCTCTTCGCCGGGGTGGCGACGGACCTCCAGGGCGTGCAACTCGACATCGACGGGGTGCGGCCCAACGCCCAGTGCCCCTACCTGGTCGTGGAGTGTGACCTGCTCACGGCGAAGCTCATCGAGACGCCGCTCTTGTCGATCATCAACCACATGAGCATGGTCGCCACGAAGGCGGCCTGCGTGGTGCGCGCCGCCGAGGGGCGCCCGGTGCTGGAGTTTGGCCAGCGCCGCACCCACCCCGAGGCCGCCGTAGACGCCGCTTACGCCGCCTGGGTCGGGGGTGTGGCGGCCACGTCGAACGTCGCCGCCTATGTGCGCTACGGCGTGCCCGTGGCCGGGACGATGGACCACTTCGCCGTGCAGGCCTGGGAGCGCGACGGTGTGCCCCGGCACGTCACCGAGCGGGCGTTCTTTGAGCACTTCTTCGGGATCTACGGCCCGGCGGCGACCTTGCTCGTGGACACCTACGACACCTTCGGCGAAGAGACCGGCCTGCGCGCCGCCGTCGCCGCCACGGGGGGTCGCCTGGGCGGGGTGCGCATCGACTCCGGGGTCACCGTCGAGAACATCCGGCGGGCCCGGGCGCTCTTAGACTCCTTGGGGGCGCCCCAGGCGAAGATCACCGTCTCCGGCGGCCTCGACGAGGCCGTGATCAAGACCCTCAACGCCAGCCCCGTAGACGCCTACGGGGTGGGTGAGCGCATCGTCACCTCCAGCGACGCGCCCGTGGGCGTCGGCGCCGTGGCGAAGCTCGCCGAGGTGGACGGGCGGCCCACGATGAAGCTCAGCCGAGGCAGCGGCAAGGCCACCTTGCCCGGTCGGGTGCAGGTGTTCCGCCAGCCGGGCGGCGACGTGGTGGGCCTCTACGACGAAGACCTGGCGGGTGAGCCCCTGCTCAAGCTCGCTTGGGACGCCCAGGGCCCGATTCACGACGACAGCCCGCCGAGCCCCCCCGAGCGCCTGCGCGCCGCCTTGGCGGCTTTGCCCGCTGAGGCGCTCGTGCCCCGGGAGGCCAGGGTGGCGGTGAGCCCCCGGCTTCAAGACCTCATCACTACGCTTGTTCGGAGCGCCTGATGTCTCTCCACGATCTGCTCCCGGTGACGCTCAGCCCGATCACCCTGCGCCCCGACGTCGGCGTCGGGCTCATCATCGTCGACGCCGGGGTGGCCTTCACCCGCGAGGGCGCGCTCTCGGATCCCCGACACATGATCCCCATGGTGGAGCGCATCGACGCCTTGACCCGGCGCCTGCAGGCGGCCTTGGGCGCGCGGCTCCAGGTCTTGTGTTTTCTCGACACCCACCACGCCGACATCCCCGAGCCGCCGTACCCCACCCACGGCGTCATCGGCACCGGCGAAGAGTTGATGGACCCGCTGCTCACCTGGCTAGAGGCCGCGCCGGGGGTGCTCATCGTCAAGAAGGACTGCATCAACGGCTTTGTGGGGGCGATTGACCGGGAGACCGGCGAGAACGCCCTGTGTGAGTGGGTCAAGCGCCACGGGCTCAAGGAGCTGCTCGTCGTCGGCGACTGCACGGACATCTGCGTCTCGGACCTCGTCGTCTCCATGCTCAGCGCGCGGAACCACGGCCTGTTCACCGACGCCAGCCCCGAGGCCGAGCGGTCGCGCTACGTCGCCGACATCGTGAACACCCGGGTGCTCGTGCTCAGCGAGGGCTGTGAGACCTTCGACGCGCCGTTTCACAACCGCGAGGCGGCGCACCACGTCGGCCTGTGGATCATGGCCTCCCGCGGGGCGGTCTTGGTGAGTGAGCTTCAGACCCAGGAGCGCGGATGACCCCGAGCACGAGCTGGCGTGAGGAGATCCCCGTCGGCGAGGCCGAGGCCCACGAGGCCCTCGCCGCGCGCCTCGTCGCCCTGCAGCGCCAGCGGGCGGAGACGCGCACCTTGGGCCGGGCCCTGCATTACCGCAGCTTCGGCGACCCGGTGGGCCACTTCGAGGTGCTGCCCGACCTGCCGAGCTGGGCCCAGGTGGGCATCTTCGCCGCCCCCGGCCGCTACGACGCCTTGGCGCGTTTTTCGAGCGGCAACGGCGAGCCCCAGCCCGACACCCGGCCCGACGCCCGTGGCCTCGCGGTGAAGCTCCTCGGCGTGCCGGGCAAGAAGCTCATCAAGGGCCTAGAGGACGCCACCACCTTTGACCTGGTGTGTGTGCTCAACCGCACCATGCCCGCGCGCACGGCGGCGGAGTTTGTTGGCCTCGTCGAGACCACCGCCGTGAGCCCGCTCAAGGCCCCGCGCCACTTCTTCGGGGCGATCAAGCTCGGTGAGGTCGTGCCCGTGCTGCGCCGGGTCGCAGACGGGCTCAGCAAGCCTGTGCCGAGCCTCTGCGCCGTGGAGTGGCACACCGCGACGCCGATCCGCTGGGGCGTCTACGCCGTGAAGTACGGCCTCTTCCCGATCTCCTCCGTGGCCCCGGCGGACCCGCCCGATGAAGACGCCCCCGACCGCCTGAGCCGAGACCTGCGCCAGCGCCTCGCCGCGGGGCCCGTCGTCTTTGAGCTGCGTGTCCAGCCCTACATCGACGCCGAGCGCACGCCGATCGAGGATCCCCGGGTCTTGTGGGAGGACGCCGTGAGCCCCTGGCTCCCCGTGGCCCGGCTCACCTTCAGCCCGCAGTCCTTGGATGACGAGGCCGGGCGCCGCCGCCGGGACGCCATCGAGGGCATGTCTTTTGACCCTTGGCACGCCCCGGCAGAGTTTCGGCCTCTGGGCGAGATCAACCGCGCCCGGGCCGTGGCCTACCGCGAGAGCGTGCTCGCCCGGGGCGCCTCAGCGGAGCCCACGGGCCTGCCCTGAGCCTTGGCTCAGGCCGCCACGGCGTGAACGGCGACCTGCTCCAGCTCATGCGGGTGCTTGATCACGAGGCCCTCGCGTAGGGTCTCGACCACACCCTCCCGCTGCCAGCGGGTCATCACGCGGATGATCGTCTCGACCCGGCAGCCCACGAGGTCGGCGAGGTCGCCGCGGGTGAGGCGCAGGGGCAAGAAGATGCCCCGGGCGTCGCGCAGGCCGACCTCGTGGCCCACGCGCAGGAGCACGCGGGCGAGGCGCTCCTCGACGCTGCCTTGGCCGAGCTCCTCCAGGCGCTCGGTGATCGCCGCGAGGCGCTGGCAAGAGAGGCCGAGCAGGCGCTCATAGAGCTTGGGGCTCCGTTTGAGCAGGCGGCCCAGGTCTTCGCTGGAGACCCGCAGGGCCTTGCCCGGGGTCATGGCGGTGACCGTCGCCACACGCTCGGTGCCCGCGAGCGCGGCCTCTTCGCCGAGGATCTGCCCGCGGTGGGCGAGGATGAGGATGGGCTCACGCTCACCGGGCCAACGCCGGGAGAGCTTCACCGTGCCGGAGCAGATGACCGTCACCCAGTCGGCGGTCGCGCCTTGGCTCCACAAGACGTCGCCGCGACGAAACCGGAAGGCCTCGCCCGCGGCCATCAAGGGCGCGTTGATCATCGACTCGGCGCAGGGCATCCCGCAGGGGCATCCGTTCGTCAGGCGGTTCATGGCGTCTCCAAGCGTGCTGGGTGGGGTGGCTTGTGCAAAGATCGAAAGCAAAGGCCGTGCCAACATGACAAGGATCAGGAAAACGGGCTCCTGATCGGGATCATGGTGGCCCCAGACGTGGGACCCCCCTGGCGAATGAATCACGGCTGTGTGATATG
>JAKLKE010000493.1 GCA_023150775.1 Myxococcota bacterium | reverse complement strand
GCGGGGCCAAGGGCGCGGCGAAGGCGACCTCGGCGTAGTCTTGCAGGGGCACGCCGAGCTGATCGGCCATGGCCTGCAGCAACATGCCGTTGCCCGCGGAGCACTGGTTCGAGAGCCGGAAGTCCTTGACGTCGCGCCCGCCGTCGCGGCTGGGCGTGAGCATGAGCACCTTGATGTCTTGGCCGCCGATGTCGCAGATCACGTCAGCGTCGGGCACATACCGCACCGCCGACATCATGTGGGCCACCGTCTCGACGATGTTCACGTCGGCGGCCACGGACTCTTCAAGCACGTCAGCGGCGTAGCCCGTGGCGCCAAAGCCCACACACTCCAGCTCGGGTCTTCCAGGCGGTGCTGGAGGGGCTGATGGAGCGTGTCGAGGTGGTGATTCAGCCCATCGACGTGGCGGGTGACATCGCCTCCCAGGCCCGAGACAACATCGAGCGCATCTTGGGCGCGGCCTTAGATCGAGGCGCCTGGCGGCTCCTGTTCACCGAGGCCATCGGCATCGACGCTGAGGGCGACGCCTTGGTGCGCGACTTCTACGCCCGGGCGGCGGGGCGTCTGGAGCGGGCCTTACGCACGGGGCAGGCCCTCGGCGTGGTGGTGGACGGCGACCCCCGCCTGCTCGCCCGCTGCATCTTGGGCTTGGTCAAAGAGCCGATCTTTCAGGGCGCCTTGGCGGGTGAAGAGCTGCTCGTGGGCCAGCTCGCCGAGCAGGTGTTCCGGCTGCTCATGGGCGGCGTGATCGTCAGCGGGCCGCTCCCGACGGGGCAGAGCGCGTGGTAGAACGGGGAGAAATCTCCGCCTGAGGCTCGTCATGTCCCGCTGGTTTGGTCTGACCTTCTTCTTCTCGGTCTCGCTCTTCGGCTGCAAGAAGGAGGTCCCGCCCGAGGCCGGCGGCGCGGCGGGTGGGTCGGTCGAGGCGCCTACCCAAGGCTCGGCCATCGACCCGGCGGTGAGCGCCTTGGCGGCGACCTTCGCCCCGGGCGAGCTGCGCGTCACCCTGGTGAACCCCGGCGCCGAGCCCCGGCAGGCGCTGCGTTACGACTACAAGCCCGGCACCACGGGGTCGCTCCAGGTCAAGACCGACTCCGACATGGGCATGGGCATGACCGACCCCACGACGGGGCAGGCGACGCAGCTCATGAACATCATCATGCCGTCGATCCTCTTCGACATTGAGATGTCCGCCGAGGGCGTAGACGCCGAGAACAACGCCACCCTCGTCTCCAAGGTGAGCGCCGTCGGCGTCGAGGCGCGTCCGGGGTCGATGCCCGAGCTCATCGACACCCTCACCCAGCAGTTCGCCTTCATCATGGGCATGTCAACCCGGGCCACCCTGAGCCCGACCGGGCGCCTGATCGAGCAGACGATCACGCCGCCTTCGACGATCAGCGCGGAGCTGGCCGAGGCCATGAAGATGGCGGAGCAGGCCACCCAGACCGTGACCCTGCCATTGCCCGAGGAGCCTGTGGGCCTCGGCGCGACCTGGACGGTGATGAACGTCACCCAGGCCAACGCTCTGGAGGTGTTCGTGACCCAGACGGCCACCTTGGAGTCCTTAGAGGGCGACGTCGCGACGGTGCGGTTCACCGTCACCCAAGACCTCCTGCGAGGCGACGGCGCGATGATGGGCCTCCCGCCGGGCTCGTCCCTGGAGTTCACCCTGTTTCGCAGCGAAGGCGCGGGGCAGATTCAGGTGGACCTCTCCCAGCCCTTCGTCTTCTCCGGCGACATCCTCGTGGGGGTGCAGGCGGGTTTTGACGTGACGTCCAACGGGGAGTCCCAGAGCGTCTCGATGACGATGCGCACCCAGACGACGACCTCGACGCTGCCCTGACGCCTGCCGTTGGCGGGCCGACGCCGAGGCATGTGGGCGACGCGCTCAAGGGGAGGGTGACGCGGGGGCGAAGACGCGCTAAGTGCGGCGCCCCCTGGAGGCACCCGTGGGCAGCATCCTTCTCCTCGAAGATGGTCGCTCCTTTGAAGGCGAAGCGTTCGGCGCGCGCGGCACCCGCGTCGGTGAGGTCGTCTTCAACACGGCGATGACCGGCTATCAGGAGGCGCTCACCGATCCCTCCTACGCCGAGCAGATCGTCGTGATGACCTCACCTCACATCGGCAACACCGGCGTGAACAGCGAAGATCCCGAGAGTGAGCGGGTCTGGGTGAGCGGCTTCGTCGCTCGCCAGTTCTCCCGTGTTCACTCCAACCACCGCGCGGAGCTGGGCCTCGGCCCCCACCTGCGCGCCCAGAACGTCCCGGCCCTGCACGGCATTGACACCCGGGCGCTCGTGCGGCACATCCGCGACAAAGGCGCGATGAAGGGCGTGATCTCCACCGACGGCACCCCGGCGGCGGAGCTGTGGCGCCTGCTGGAGAGCTGGCCGGGCATGAGCGGCCGGGCCCTCGCCCAGGAGGTCTGCACGAAGGAGCCTTACGTCTACGCCGCCCCGGACAGCCCGACCTTACGGGTGAACGTCGTCGATGGTGGCGTCAAGCGCAACATCCTGCGCCTGCTCGCCTCGACCGGCGCGCGGGTGGTGGTTCAGCCGATCACCGCCACGGCGGAGCAGTGGGCTGAAGACGCCGATCTGGTCTTCTTCGGAAACGGCCCCGGCGACCCGGCCGCGCTCACCGGTCCCGTGGAGCAGGCCCGCCGCCTCTTGGGCACCAAGCCCATCGCCGGCATCTGCTTGGGGCATCAGCTCCTGGGCCTCGCCATCGGCGCGCGCACCTTTAAGCTGCCCTTTGGCCATCGTGGCGCGAACCACCCCGTCAAAGACCTTGAGACGGGCCGGGTCGAGATCACCAGCCAGAACCACGGCTTCTGCGTAGACGGCGCCCAGATTGAGGCGCTCGGTGGGCGCATCACCCACGTTCACCTCAACGACGGCACCTTGGCCGGGTTCGCCCACGACCGCTACCGCCTCGCCGCCGTGCAGTTCCACCCCGAGGCCGCGCCCGGCCCCCGGGACAGCCGCCACCTCATCCTTCAGCGTTTCCTCGCGCTCGCCTCCTGAGCCGAAGCCGGAGCCACGCTTATGCCGCGTCGGACTGACCTCAAGACCATCCTGGTCATTGGCTCCGGGCCGATCGTCATCGGTCAGGCCTGCGAGTTTGACTACTCCGGCACTCAGGCGTGTAAAGCCCTGAGAAAGCTCGGGTATCGGGTTGTGCTGCTCAACTCGAACCCCGCGTCGATCATGACCGATCCCGACGTGGCCGACGCGACCTACATCGAGCCGATCACCGCGGCCTTCGCTATCCAGGTCATCCAGCGGGAGCGCCCCGACGCCATCCTGCCCACGGTCGGCGGGCAGACGGCGCTGAACTTGGCGATGGAGCTTCACCGCGACGGGGTCTTGGAGAAGTACGGTGTTGAGCTGATCGGGGCCCGGCCCGAGGCCATCGACGTCGCTGAAGACCGCGAGCTGTTCAAAAAACGGATGATTGAGGTCGGCCTGCCCGTGCCGCCCTCAGGCGTGGCCCACACCATGGCCGAGGCCGAGGCGCTCCTGGATCTGGTGGGGCTCCCGGCGATCATCCGCCCGTCCTTCACCTTGGGCGGAGAAGGTGGCGGAGTCGCGTACAACCGCGACGAGTTCACGCAGATCGTCACCCAAGGCATCGAGCGCAGCCCCATCGGCCAGATCCTCATCGAGAAGAGCCTGCTCGGCTGGAAAGAGTTCGAGATGGAGGTGATGCGGGATCTCGCCGACAACGTGATCATCATCTGCTCCATCGAGAACTTCGACCCCATGGGCGTTCACACCGGGGACTCGATCACCGTCGCCCCGGCCCAGACCTTGACCGACCGTGAGCTGCAGGTGCTCCGGGACATGTCGATTCAGGTGATCCGCGCCGTCGGCGTCGAGACCGGCGGATCCAACGTGCAGTTCGCGGAGAACCCCGAGAACGGCGACGTCTCGGTCATCGAGATGAACCCCCGGGTGAGCCGCTCCTCGGCCTTGGCCTCCAAAGCGACGGGCTTCCCCATCGCCAAGATCGCCGCCCAGCTCGCCGTGGGCCTCACGCTCGACGAGATCACGAACGACATCACCCGGAAGACCCCGG
>JAKLKE010000492.1 GCA_023150775.1 Myxococcota bacterium | reverse complement strand
CCTTCACGCGGGCAGGCCCGGCGCTCGCCGGTTCGCACGTTGATCAACATCGGATCACGCCAACCGTCTGTGTACAGCCAGTCGGCGGTCAAGAAGCTGAGGCCGACCACACCGGGGATGCTGCCAGACTCAGGCTCCTCGTCGATGAGACGTGGGCCGTCCGCCGCAAAGTGGACCACCCGTGACGGTCCCCAATCGCCGTGTCTCCCCGCGCAGAACACACCCGCCCACTCCAAGGCGCCGGGGCGTGGGGCGATGGCGTGAAACGCGGGCACCCCTTCGCAGGGCATGATTATCCGCCGGGCGTCTTTGCCGGTGTGCATGTTCACCAGGGCCGTTCCCCAGCGCCCGGAGCGGACGTAGCTGCGCGTGACGAGCACCGGATCCCCCGGCAAGAGCCCCACGGGCGCCGATGAGAGGCGGAAGGGGCGCATGTGGGCCTCGGCGAGAAGCGTCAAGGTGGCCAGGTCCCAGATTCGCCGAAAGCCGTCCGTGCCCTCCGTGAGCAGTCGCCCGTGGGGGAGCGCGCGCGCGAGGTACGTCTCTTTGCTGTGCGCGGCGAGGGTGGAGCGGTACGCGCCCGTCCTGGCGTCGTAGACCTGGGCGTCCCCGTCGAGGCCGAGCACCATGACGCCGAGCTCCTCATTGACGGCGCTCACGTCGCCCACAAAATCACGACCCCAGCGAATCGGCTCCTGCCAGCCCTCGGGCGTGATCCAGCGATAACAGGTCTGCTCCTCGGCCATGCGACACAAAGCGAGCACCCGACCGTTGTTGAACAGGTCAGCGCCGCCAATCCAGGCGCCAGGCAACATCGGGATCGAGCGGGTGAGCGTGACGGTGAGCGTGGTCATTCGGCGCAACGGGCGTCGCAGTACCGCTCGCGCTGGCTGCTTGTCGAGCCCGCCTTGTTCCAACACTCTGCGCGCTCGACCTTGGTGAATGCCTTGGGTAGGCCGTTGCGGCAGAACTCTTCCCACTCCAGTCGGTCGCCGTGGCACATCTCGTAACAGATGTCGCACCAGCTCTTTGGCGCAACCCCAAACGGGGCGCCCGCGCCGCTCTCCGCCCCCGCGAACTCCCCGAGGCCCCAGTCGCTCACCTTGTCGGCGCTCCCCGGCCCGTCCACCCGCGCCCAGGTCTCGGCGACATCGCAGCGGCCCGCCTCGTCGCAGACCTCTAGGCTCAGCGTATAGAAGCCAGGTGCTTTGGCCGTGATGCTGGCGAAGGGGCTTGTGGGCTCGGTGAGGGTGGCACCCTCGGCGGGCGCTACGCTCCAGGCGTAGGAGAGGCCGTCGCCCTCGGAGAAGCTGCCGTCCAGCGCGGCGACAGCGCCCACGGGCAAGACGCGCGGGTCACCGGGCTCAGCGCGCGGGGCGACCTCGGCGGCGCAGGAGGTGAGGAGCAGCGCGGCGACGATCAGGCGGGACATGCGGGGCTCGTGCGGTCGCCCCATCGTAGGGGCCAATGTGGAGGCAGGGCTTGAGGCGAGGCTACCGCATCACGAAGCGGCGGCACAAGCCGAGATCACCGAGGCGCACCAAAAACAAGGTCGGCGCCAACCCCGACTCCGCGCCGCGCCAGCCGATGGCCGTGACCATCTCGCCGACCGGCGGCCCTCGCCCGCGTCAGGCCCTCGGCCAAGGTCTGTGTGGGGTGAGGGCCATACCGAGAGTCGGTGTATGCTCTTGTCGGAGGTCTCAGACGATGAGCTACTTCGGCGGCGCCCCTGGCGTGTCGTACTCGGCGGATTGGTGGGCGAAGGTCTACGCGCTCTTTGAGACGAGCTTCCCGGGGCTCCCTGCGGGCGTTGAGCGCGCGGCGGCGGTGGGTGTGCCTTGGCCCTCGGTGACCACGCCCTTCGTCTGGTTTGACGGGGAGGAGGCCGTGAGCCACGTCGGCGTGCTGATGCAGCCGATGCGCATCAACGGTGAAGATCACCTCGTCGCAGGGATACACGCGGTCTGCACCCGGCCCTCCCACCGGGGGCGGGGCCTCGCGCGGCGCCTGCTCGCCGAGGCCTGCGCCTTCGCCGACGCCCACACGCCGCTGAGCGAGCTGAGCACGGACGACCCGCCGATCTACACCGGCCACGGCTTCCGCGTCACCCCGACCTACCGCTTCGTCGCCAGCCGAGCCGCCCCCGCCGCAGGGGAGGTCCGCCCCTTACGCCCGGCGAGCGTGTCCGCCGACCTCCGCCTGCTCCAAGACCTGCTCCGCCGCCGCGCCCCGGCCTCGTCCCGCTGGGGCACCCGAGAGCCGGGCTGGCTCGTGCTCACCGACGCCGCGCTCTCCCGGCGCCTGGACGCGGTGTTCGCCTGGCTGCCCGAGCACGACGCGGTGATCGCCTGGGAGGCCGTCGGGGAGGATCAGCACATCCTCGACGTGATCGCCGCCCAGCTCCCGCCCAAGGAGGCGGTGCTCGGCGCCTTGCCCCCGGCGCGGGGCCGGGTCTTGTGGAGCTTCTGCCCCGACCTGCTCGACCCCGAGGCCCAGGCCGAGGCCCTGCCGGCCACGAGCGGCGCGTTCATGACCCGGGGCCCGTGGCCGAAGCTCGACCCCTTCGGCGTCTCCCCGCTGTGGGAGCATTGAGGGGGGAAGCGCTGAGGGGCGTCAAGGCTGGATCAGCGGCGCGTCGTCGGCGATGAGCATGTTCATCACGCGGATCGTGCGGTCGCGCACGCCGGGGGCCTGCAGGCGCAGCCGGGCGAGCACGGCGTCGAGATCTCGGAACATCGGGCTCGTCAGCGGGGGCTGGGGCTCTAGGATCGCGGAGATCGGCAGGCCGAGGCCCCGGGCGAGGCGGTGCAGGGCGATGAGCCCCGGCACCCGCCGCCCGGTCTCGTAGCGGCTGATCTCCGCCGGGGCGAGCCCCCCGGCGAGCAGGCCAAGCTCGGTCTGGGTGAGCCCAGCTTGTTCTCGAAGCAGGCGAATGCGGGGGCCGAGGAGCTCCTCGATGCGGGGCGAAGGGCGGATGGGGGCGGCCGAAGGGGCGCCGGGTGGACCGCGATGAGGCATGAAGCAACACCTCCCTGGGGATAGGAGGTCAGTTTATTGATCTCACAATTCGCTTGCAAGCATAAACGCTCAAAAACTGCGACAAGGGGAGGCAAGCTGGGGTCGAGCCGGGGGGTGAAAGATCCAAAACGAAAAAACCGCCCGGTGAGGGGCGGTTGTTTCTGGCATGGACGGTGAGGGGGTCAGCTACAAGACCAGGGACATGGAAGGCTCACTGAATCCGCCGGCGTAGGGAGCCCTAATCGACGTGCGGAACCACGACCGGCGGGGTTGTCCCAGGCCGCCGTCGATTAGGGCTCCCTACGCCGATAAGCGGATTCTGGAACAGCCTTCCTTGTGAAGCTTGCGGAAGAAGGCGCTCAGGCGGCGAAACGCCGCCCTGGTGCAGAGCACCGAGCCAGACCAGCAGAACCTCACAGTCCATTGCCAAAGACTCGGCAACTCTACCCCAACGATCGTGGAGGCACAAGCGCCGATGAGCCCAGGATCAAACTTTTTTCTCGCCATGGACCAACAAATGCGCGTATTCATCTTTTTTAACATTTGCATGTAACGCGGCTTGCCAAGACGGGATCCCGTGGCAAAACTGGACGGAGAGGTGCTGGAATGACGATCGAGCCTGAGCATACCCCGCCGCCGAGCCCGCCGCCGAGCCCGCCGGTCACGCCGCCCGTGGAGCGCCGCGAGCGGCAGCGGCAGGCCGAGGCCGACGCCGTGGTGCTCCTGGAGGTGCTCGTCACCCTCGTCGGCGCGCCGTGGGATCCGGGGCGCGGCGCGGCGGTGATCGCCCAGCTCGGCGTCGACGCGCTGCCCGAGCCGGTGCGCTTCGCCCGGGTCTGCGCCAGCTTGGGCCTGCGGGCGACGCGCTGGCGGGGCACCGTCGCAGAGTTAGGCCTCGTCGTGCGCCCGGGGATGCCCGCCGCGCTCGTAGACGCCCAAGGAGAGTGGGCCGTGCTCGACGGCGGCCTGCGCCTCGTGCGCCCCCGAAGCGGCACCCCGCCCACCCAGCTCCCCTCCGACGCCTTGGCCCAGCGCCTCGGCCTGGGGGAGCACCAAGAGCATGACGTGTTCTTGATCGAGCGCCTGTCCCCCGC
>JAKLKE010000491.1 GCA_023150775.1 Myxococcota bacterium | reverse complement strand
GCTCTGCGGGGGGATTGGGCGCCCCGTCCTCCCCGGCGTAGAGCGTTGTGACCAGCGCGAGGACGAGGGGAGACATCCGCGCCGGGTATCCTGTCTCTTGTCCGCGCGCCCGGTCCTCCCGCCCCCTCCCCGCGCCGGTTAGAGAGCCGCATGTCCTCCTTCGACGATCCCCGCGCGCCAAAGCCCCCCAGCTCCGATGAGATGCACGGCGTGCTCGACCTGGCCCGGAAGTTCCAAGAAGAGGAGTCGGCGCTGCGCGTGAACGTGCGCGGCTACAGCCAAGAGTCCGACGAGCGCATCGACCCCCGCCACATGGAGCGCGCGATGCGGATCTTCCGCCAGCGCGCCGTCGAGCAGGCCGAGACGAAGGCCCGCTTGGACTCCATCGAGCGCCACCGCAAGGCCCGGGCCCGGGCGGTGGGCATGGCCTCGGCGTTTATCGGCGGGGCCTTGGGCCTCGGCGTGTTTGGCCTCGCGGGCTACGGCGCCGACCGCCTGAGCCGCGCGGAGGCCGCGGCGATGAGCGCTGAGGCCTCCGTAGAGGAGTCGATCACCGATCAGCTCAGCCTCAGCCGCCAGATCATGGACTTGGGCGGCGCTGAAGATCGCCTCAAGCCCCTCATCCTGCGGGCCTCGGGCACGAGCGATCTGAACGACCGCGTCGAGGCCGCCCGGGCGCTCAACCTCGCGCTCTCCGGCGAGCTCGGGCGCCTCAAGCCCGCCCGTGGCGCAGACGCCGCCAACGCCCGCCTGGAGCTTGAGCGCGCCATCACCGACGGCGACCGGGTGCTCGGCGACCAACAACAAGACTGGCGTGAGGCCGTCGCCGAGCGTGACGCCGCCAAAGCGAGCAGCGCCGGTCGCCTCGCCCTGGCCCTGGGCCTCGTCGTGGACAGCGTCGCCGCGCCATGACGGCCTCACCATGATGGCTCCACCATGACGGCTCCAGCATGACGGCCCCCTTCGCGCGACCGCCGCCCGAGGAGATCGCCGCGGCCCGGCGCCTGCTCGCGCCCTTCCGGGCCCTGTTTGACCCGGTGTTTGTGGGCCTGGACCGCGTGCCCCTCACACGCCGCCCCCTGCTCTTCGTCGGCAACCACACGCTCTATGGCGCCTTAGACGCCCCGCACCTGTGGATGGAGCTGCACGACCGCCACGACCTCTTCTTGCGGGGCCTCGGCGAGCACGCCCACTTTAAGATCCCCGGCTGGGGGGCCCTGCTCACGCGCTGGGGCATCGTCGATGGCCGCCCCGAGGTGGCCGGCGCGCTCTTGGCGGCGGGGGAGCCCGTGCTCGTCTTCCCCGGCGGCACCCGCGAGGTCGCCAAACGCCGAGATGAGCTGTACCAGCTCGTCTGGAAGCAGCGCCTCGGCTTCGCGCGGCTGGCGATTCAGCACGGCGCCACGGTGCTGCCCTTCGGCATGTTGGGCGCGGACGAGGCCTGGACGATCGTGCGAGAGGGCCAAGAGCTCATCGAGGGCCGCGCCGGGCGGGTGCTCAAGCCGGTGTACCGCGCGCTGGGGATGCCCCAAGAGAGCGCCTGGCCCCTGGCCCTCGGTGTGCTCGGCACGCCGATCCCTCGGCCCGTGCGCCTGTATTTTCATGTGGGCGAGCCCATCGACGCCGGGGCCTTCGCCGGTGAAGGCGACGACGGCGCCTGGGCCCTGCGCCGCGCCGTCGAGGCGAGCATCTACGGCGGCCTCGACACGCTCCGCGCCTTGAGAGAGGAGGATCCGGGCCCGATGCCGTTGCGGCGGGCGCTTCGGGCGGCCCGGGTGGCGGCGGGGCTCAAGCTCTGATCTTCGGCGTCCTCTGGGCCACAACCGGGGCGTATGCTCGGTCTACCTCCAACCCCGAGTGAACCGTGACGATCCCCTTCTGGTGCCTCCTCGCCGCCGTGCTGTTGCCCTATCTGTGGGTCCCTTTCACCGCTGAGGACCGCGCGAAGGCTGAGGGCGGCTTCGACAACTTCAACCCCCGGGCGCAGCAGGCCAAGCTCGGCGGCCGCGCGGCCCGGGCCATCGCCGCCCACAAGAACAGCTTCGAGGCCCTCGCCGCCTTCGCCCCGGCCGTGGTCGTGAACCACATCGTCGGCGCCGACCCCACCCAATCGGCGGGCCTCGCCGTGGCCTGGGTGGTGCTGCGTGTGCTCTACGGCGTGCTCTACCTCAGCAACGCCGGCAACCCCCGCAGCGTCGTGTGGGGCCTCAGCCTCCTGTGCTCCTTGGGCCTCTTCGGCCTCGCCGCGATGAAGTGAGGCGCCGACGCGCTCCCCGGGGCGGTTGACGCCCCGCCCGCCTGTGCGCAGGCTTGACCTCTCAGGAGAGCGTCATGGGGAGCGTCGTCGAGTCCATCGCCCTTTGGAGCCTTCGGCGCCAAGGCTTCATCAGCCAGCATGTCCCCACGAAGCAGGGGCGGGTTCACCTGATGTCCGCCCCCGGCGGCGGCGCGCTGCCGCCCATCGTGCTCATGCACGGCCTCGGCGCCCGAGGCGCGCAGTACCAGCGGCTCGTGCGTTGTCTACGCCCCCACACCCGGCGGCTCATCCTGCCCGACGCCCCGGGCCACGGCCTCTCCGACACCCCGCCCGAGCCCAGCGTCTCCGCCTTGGCCGAGGGGCTCAACGAGGCCCTCGCGTCTAGCCTGGACGAGCCCGCCGTGGTCTTCGGCAACTCCATGGGCGGCTTCTTGGCGATCCGCTTCGCCTCCCGGCACCCCGAGCGTGTGCTCGGCCTCATGGTGAACAGCCCCTCCGGCGCGCCCGTGCCCGAAGAGCGCCGCGCCGTGCTCAAGCGCCGCTTCTCCCCCGAGGGCCACGCCGAGGCCCTGGAGCTCGTGTCCCGGGTGTTCACGTCCCGGGGCCCCCAGCTTCACCTGCTCGCGCTCCTCGCCCGGGCCCAGCTCAGCCGCCCCTGGGTGCGCCGCCTCGTCTGGGGCGTCGGTGAGCACGACGAGCTGAGCGTCGAGGAGCTCGGGCGCCTGCCCTCGGCGAGCCTCGTCCTGTGGGGCGAACAAGAGCGGGCGCTCTTGGAGGAGCAGCGCGACTTCTTCGAGAACCACCTCCCGCCCGGCGCGCGCTTGGAGCGCCCCATCGAGTACGGCCACTCCCCCCACCTAGAGCGCCCGGCGGAGCTCAGCGAGCGTATCCTCCGCTTCGCGAGAGGCCTTCAGGCGGCCTAGGCTCTCGGGCGTCAGGCCGCTCAGGAGGATACAGGAGCCCGCCACCCCACCGGAGACCCCATGGACCTCAACACCTACAAGCTGATGCACCTCGTCGGCATGGCCCTCGTGCTCATGTCTCTCGGCGCCCGGGCGTTCTTCGCGATGCAAGGCGGCGACAAGCTCTCGGACAAGGCCCGAGGCCTCGGCGCGGGCACCCACGGCGTCGGCCTGCTGCTCTTGCTCGTCGGCGGCTTCGGCATGTTGGCCAAGCTGGGCATCTCGGGGCTGCCCGGCTGGATTCACCCCAAGCTCTTGATCTGGCTGCTGCTGGCCCTCGCCATCGCCGTGCCGTACCGCAAGCCCGAGCTCGCGAAGCCCCTGTGGTTCTTGGTGCCTATCCTCACGCTCATCGCGGCCTATCTGGGCCTCAACAAGCTCGGCTGAGGCGCCCAGGCGGCGCCCGGGAGGTAACATAGCGCCGTGCTTCACCCAAAGACGCTCCTCCGCCTCTCTGTGCTCCTGTTGGCGCTCCTCTTGGGGCTCCTTCGCTCGCCCGGCGCCCTCGCCCAAGAGCCCCCGCGCCCGGTCTCGGCCTGGCGTGTGGTCGAGCTCAACGGCGTGCCCAACCGCCCCGAGTCCTTCGCCTTGCCCGACGGTGACGTCGTCGTGCTCCGCCGCCTCACCCCCGGGCGGTACACCTTAGAGCGCCTCGGCCCCGACCTCAGCCCCCGCTGGGCCACGCCGCTGGGCCTGCCCGAGCCCAAAGGCAGCGCGTCTCTGGGCGATCTCCTCGGCGCCGGGGTGGTCTCCAGCGAGGCCCGGGTGGCGGCCTCGTCCACACGTTCGCTCATCCACACCGACACCGCGGCGCTCATCGTCGCCGTCGATGGCGCCAAGGTCATCGGCCACCGCATCGAGCTTGACTCCGGCGTCGTGCGCACCCAGACCCTCGCAGA
>JAKLKE010000490.1:3860-4121 GCA_023150775.1 Myxococcota bacterium | reverse complement strand
GCGCGCGGGCTGAGCGGCGTCGCCGCCCCTGCGTCCGGGTTCGAGACGGGGTACATTGCCGCCCCGAACCCGCCGCCTGGAGCCATGATGAGCCTGTTTCTCGACGCCTTGGATGACCGAGTCATCATCTTCGACGGCGCGATGGGCACGATGCTCCAGGCCGCCAACCTCCCGCTCTCCGACTACTGGGAGCTGGAGAACTGCTCGGAGGTGCTGAACCTCTCCCGGCCCGACATCATCCGGGGCATTCACCAGGCCTAC
>JAKLKE010000490.1:0-3845 GCA_023150775.1 Myxococcota bacterium | reverse complement strand
ATCGTCGAGACGAACACCTTCGGGGCCACGCCGCTCGTGCTCGGAGAGTTTGGCCTCGCGGATCGTACCCGGGAGATCAACCGCCTCGCCGTAGAGCTCGCCCGGGAGGCGGCCTTGGCGTCGAGCACCGAGGCCCAGCCACGTTTTGTCGCCGGCAGCATCGGCCCGGGCACCCGCCTGCCGTCTCTGGGCCACATCGGCTGGAACGAGCTTGAGGCGGGCTACGTCCTGCAGGTCGAGGGGCTCCTCGATGGTGTCCCCGACGTGCTCCTCGTCGAGACCTGTCAAGACCTCCTTCAGACGAAGGCCGCGCTCTCGGCCATCTCCCAGGTGTTCAAGCGCCGCGGCGTGCGCCTGCCGGTGATGGCCCAGGTGACGATGGAGGCCACGGGCACGATGTTGATCGGCGCGGAGATCGGCGCGGCGAACGTCGTGCTCGACGGCCTCGACGTCGTGGACATCGTCGGGCTCAACTGCGCCACGGGCCCCCAAGAGATGGCCGGTCACGTCGCGTACTTGGGCCGCCACAGCCGCAAACGAATCTCGGTGCTGCCCAACGCCGGCCTGCCCCAGCTCGTGAACGGCTGCACCCACTACCCGCTGCGCCCTGAAGAGCTCGCCGACTGGCACATGCGGTTTGTGCAAGAGGACGGGGTGAACGTCGTCGGCGGCTGCTGCGGCACCAACCCCGACCACATCCGCGCCGTCGTGCGCCGGGTGCGGCCGCTCAAGCCCAAGCTGCGCCGCCCCGACTTCACGCCGTCGGTCAGCTCGCTCTACAGCCCGGTGAGCCTCCGCCAAGACTCCGACATCTTCACCATCGGCGAGCGCACGAACGCCAACGGCTCCCGCAAGTTTAAAGAGCTCCTCGACCAAGGCGACTGGGACGGCATCGTGAGCCTCGCCAAACGTGAGGTCAAAGGCGGCGCCCACGCCATCGACGTGTGCACGGCCTATGTCGGCCGCGACGAGGTCGGCGACATGACTGAAGCCATCAGCCGCCTCCGGGGCTCGGTGGCGGCGCCCATCGTCATCGACTCCACGGAGAACCCGGTGGTCGAGGCCGCGCTCAAGCTCGTCGGCGGCAAGGCGATCATCAACTCCATCAACTTGGAGGACGGCGAGCACAAGATCGACACCCTCTGCCCCTTGGCGAAGCAGCACAACGCCGCGCTCATCGCCTTGACCATCGATGAAGAGGGCATGGCGAAGTCGCCTGAGCGTAAGCTGGAGATCGCCACCCGCCTGCACCAGCTCGCCTGCGGCAAATACGGCGTTCCCGAGCACGATCTGCTGTTTGACCCGCTCACCTTCACGATCTGCACGGGCAACGAAGACGACCGCAAGCTGGCGATGTGGACGCTGGAGGGCATTGAGCGCATCGCCGAGCGGTTCCCCCGCTGCGGCATCTTGCTCGGCCTCTCCAACGTGAGCTTTGGCGTCAACCCCCACGCCCGGCATGTGCTCAACTCGGTGTTCCTCTACCACGCCCGCCAGCGTGGCCTCACCGCCGCCATCCTGCACGCCTCGAAGATCATGCCTTTGCACAAGATCCCCGAGGAGCAGCGCCAGGTGGCCGAGGACCTCATCTTCGACCGCCGCAGCGAAGGGTACGACCCGCTGCAGCGCCTTCTGGCGCTCTTCGCCGACGCCGAGGCGGTGAAGGCGCCGCGTAAGCCGAACATGAACCCTGAGGAGCGCCTCAAGCAGCGCATCATCGACGGCGAGCGCCCCGGCATCGAGGCCGATCTGGACGCCGCGATGCTCAGCCGCAAACCTTTAGACATCATCAACGACGTGCTCTTGGACGGGATGCGGGTGGTCGGTGAGCTCTTCGGCTCGGGCCAGATGCAGCTCCCCTTCGTGCTGCAGTCCGCCGAGACGATGAAGACCGCCGTGGCTTACCTCCAGCCGTTCATGGAGAAGGTCGAGGGCGTGTCCAAAGGCCGAATGGTGCTCGCCACGGTGCGCGGCGACGTTCACGACATCGGCAAGAACCTCGTCGACATCATCCTGAGCAACAACGGCTACGACGTCGTGAACTTGGGCATCAAGCAGCCCATCGAGAACATCCTCAAGGCCGTGACCGAGCACAAGGCCGACGCCGTGGGCATGAGCGGCCTGCTCGTGAAGTCGACGGTGATCATGAAAGAGAACCTGGAGGACATGCGCCGCCGCGGCGTGCGTGTGCCCGTGGTGTTGGGCGGCGCCGCGCTCACCCGCGGCTTCGTGGAGGAGGACTGCACCCGGGCCTATGGCCAGGCCGTGGCCTATGGCCGCGACGCCTTCGCGGGCCTGCGGTTTATGGACGACCTCGCCGCCGCCCGGGCTGAAGGTGCGCCGAGCCGCTGGGCCCAGGCCGTTGAGGTGAGCCCCGCCGCCGAGGCCGCCGCCCCCACGACGATGGCCCCTCGCGGTCGCGCCGGGCGCCCCTTGCCCGAGCACGAGCTAGAGACCGGCCCTCTGGCCGAGATCCCCCCGCCGACGCCCCCGGAGTACGGCCCCAAGCTCTTGGAGCGGGTGCCCCTGCGCGCCTTGTGGCCCCTGCTCAACGAGGACGTGCTGTTTAAGTTCCAGTGGGGCTACCTCAAGAAAGGCATGAGCTCTGAAGAGCACGCCGAGCAGCTCCGTGTGGTCGTGCGGCCGATCCTTCTGGACATGATCCGCCGGGTCGAGAACGAGGACATCTTCCGTCCCCAGGCCGTCTACGGCCACTTCCGCTGCCACCGCGACGGCGACACCATCGTGCTGAACGACTCCGGCGTGCGGCTGCGTTTCCCGCGCCAGCCCGGCGGCGGTCGTTGCCTCTCGGACTACGTTCGCGAGGACGGCGACGTGCTGGGCCTCATGGCCGTGACCATCGGTCAGCACGCGAGCGAAGAGGCCCGCCGCTGGTTCGAGCTGAACCAGTACCGCGACTACCTCACCCTGCACGGCTTAGGCGTCGAGACCGCTGAAGCCCTCGCCGAGCTCGTCCACCGCCAGATGCGCAGCGAGCTGGGCATCTCCGGCGACGACGCCCGCGACGTGAAAGATCTGCTCAAAGCCCAATACCGCGGCAAACGGTACGCCTACGGCTACCCCGCCTGCCCCGAGATGGCCGACCAGCGGCACCTCTTGGAGCTTCTGGGCGCCGAGCGCATCGGCCTCAAGATGGACGAGGACGAGCAGCTCCACCCCGAGCAGTCCACGGCGGCGCTGGTCTTCCACCACCCGCAGGCGCGGTACTTTAAGGTGTGAGGTGAAGGATGCTGTCGGATGATGAGCTCCTCGCCTTGGCCCAGGACCTAGAGAGCGCGAGGGTTGAGCGAAAACGGTCTTTCAAGTCGGACAAGTCCAAGATCGAAGAGGCGATCTGTGCCTTCGCCAATGACATGCCCGGCGAAGGGAAGGTCGGGGTGATCTTGATCGGCGTGGATGACAAGTCGTTCGCGCCGACTGGGCTTGAGGTCACCGATGAGCTGCTGCTGGCCATCACAAGCATTCGCAGCGACGGCAACATTCTCCCGCTCCCGACGATGAATGTGCGGAAGGCGCAGCTTAATGGCCAAGACGTCGTCGTGATCGAGGTGACGCCCTCTCACGAGCCTCCGGTGCGGCTGCGTGGCGTGATCCGTGTGCGTGTAGGGCCCCGGCGCGACATCGCCACGCGGGATGAGGAGCGCGTGCTGATCGAGCGTCGACGGAGCTGGGATCTTCCTTTTGACCAAAAGCCGATCTTTGGCGCGAGTCTAGACGAGCTTGATCTGGAGCTGTTTCGGCGGGAGTATCTGCCGAGCGCCGTCGATCGCGCGTGGATCGCCGAGAACGGGCGCAGCGTAGAGGCCCAGCTCGCAAGCCTTCAC
>JAKLKE010000048.1 GCA_023150775.1 Myxococcota bacterium | reverse complement strand
GGCTCTGCGTGACGCTCTGCGGGCGCTCCTCGCGGCCAAAGAGGCCGGGCGCCCCGTCGCTGTGAGCCGAGGCACCCTCCATCACCTCATCACCTGGCCCGATTACAGCCAGCGATGCTCGTACACCCCGAGTCGGCCCCGCTGCTTGGCGGGGGAGCTGTGGGTGAACATCGACCCCGAGGGCCAGCTCTTCGCGTGCTCGTTGTGGCCGGATCACAAGAGCCCGCCCAACGCCGTCACCGAGGGCTTCGCCGCCGCGTTTGAGCGCCTCACCGCGCCGCCCTGCCGCGCCTGCCTCGCGACCTGCTTCACCGAGGTTCAGGGCTTGTTCTCCTTACAACCCGCCGCCCTCAAAGAGGCCCTGGTGAACCTCCTCCCCCAACGGAGCGCCCCATGAACACCCCCAGCGCCGTCACGATGACCCCCTCCGAGCTGACCGTACTCGCCGAGCACATCTTAGGCACCCACCACGCGCTTCTGCACCGGGAGCTTCCTCGGCTCGACGCCGCGCTCAGCGCCGCGCCGCGCTCGCTCCGCGCGCCGTTTGGCCACCTCAAGTCGCTCCTCGATGATCACCTGATGAAAGAGGAGCGCATCCTGTTCCCGGCGATCTTCGCGCTCTGTGGCGGCGAGGGCGCGCATGGCTGCGGGCTCTTTGGCCCCATTCAGCAGATGCAGCACGAGCACGAGCAGATCCGCCTGCTGGAGACGGCGCTGCGTGAGGCCGCGAGAGACGCGGGGCCTCTGGAGGCCGATCTCTTGGCGCTGCTCGATGACCTAAACGTTCACGCGGAGACCGAGGACACCCTGCTGTTCCCGGCGGCGGTGGCTCTGGAGCGCGCGGCGCTGGGGGGTGACGACGAGGAGGCGCCTGCGCCGACGGTGCCCGACGGCGACGAGCTGGTGCGTGAGACCCGGGGCGCCTGCTCCACCTGCCTCACGGACGTCCCCGCCGCGGTGAGGATCCGACACGGTGAGGCGCTGCTCGTCAAACGATGCCCTGAGCACGGCGAGACCACCCAGCTCCTCAGCCGTCACGGCGCGGAGTGGGCCGAGCTCGACCGCTTCTTCTTTCAGGTGAACAGCGACACCCGCCCCCAGCGCGACTACATTGTCCGAATGACCGAGCGGTGCAACCTCGCCTGCCCGATCTGTCTCGCCAAGGCGAACACCCAGGACACCCCCGACCTCCCGCTGAGCGGCCTGGAGGAGCTCCTGAGCGCGCGCCGGGGCCTCAAGATCGACCTCATGGCCGCCGAGCCCACCTTACGCGAGGATCTGCTCGACTGGGTGCGCCGGGTGAAGGCCGCCGGGCACACCGCGGCGCTGCACACAAACGGCCTCAAGCTCGCGAACCGCTCCTTTGTCCGCGCGCTCAAAGAGGCCGGGGTGAGCGAGGTGTTCTTGCAGTTTGACGGCCTGAACGAGCAGGCGAACGTCACGCTGCGGGGGCGGCCCTTGCTCAAGGCGCGGCTGGCGGCGCTCAAGAACCTGCGTGAGATCGGCCTGGCCGTGAGCCTCATCGTCGTCATCGGCAAAGACATCAACGAGGAGCAGGTCGGCGAGACCTTACGATTTGCCCTGCAGCCCGAGAACAGCCACATCCGTGAGGTGTTTTATCTGGGCTTGCGTTCTTTGGGCAGCGCCCGGGCGTCGGGGGACTTCGTGGGGCAGGCGCTCATGCCCGATGAGGTGCTCGACCTGCTCTGCGCCCAGGAGCCCGCGGTGCGGCGCCAAGACGTGCGCGACTTCAACAAGATCTACTTCACGATGCTCTCGGCGATGCGGGTGCGAAAGTGTCTGTATGTGCAGCACTACCTGCTCAGCCGCGACGGAAAAGGCGGATACAAGCCGATCTCAGACGCGCTGGATCTCTCCCGCCTCGCCGCCGCCTGTGATCGGTATGCCGATCGTGCGCAGTCTTCGCCTCACCTCGCCCGGGCCGCGCTCATCCCGTCGTTTATTCGCCAAGGTCTACGCCCCCAGGCTTTGCCCCTGGCCCCGGATCTGCTGCGCCTAGAGAGCCTCTTCGCCCGCGGGTTCAACTTGGAGGAGGTGCCGAGCCGCTTCTTGTTGCTCGGCTTCATCACGGCCTGCGACCCCGACAACTACGACCAGATGGTCTCTGCGGGCTGCGGCAAAGGGGAGCTCTCCGCCGATGGCGGCTTCGTGGAGTCCGGCGCTGACGCAAACGTCGCCCGTGAGCGCCGCTTCGTTTAGAGCCCGGCGCGGGCCTCGGGGGCGATGTGCTCCGGGCTCCACGGCGGGTCAAACACCACCTCCACTTGGGGCGTGAAGCCCACCGACACGATGGCCTCTTTGACGTCCTCGTAGAGATCAAACGCCGCCGGGCAGCCTTCAGTGGTGAAGGTCATCTGCACCACCGCGACCGCGTCCCGAAACGTGACCGAGCGGATGAGGCCCATGCTCACGATGTCGAGTCCCACCTCGGGGTCGATGACGTCGCGCAGCTTGTCCAGAAGCGCGCCCTCGGCGCCAGCGAGGGTGTAGATCGCCGGGGACGGCGGCGGGGCGAGGAGCGCGCTGAGGCGCTCCGAGAGCTTGTGTACGAGGGTCATGTGGCCTCCAGACCGGGCAGCGCCCGGCGTTTGACGACAGCGAGCCAGCCCCGAGCGGCCGCCCGCGCGAGCAGGACGATGTGCAGCGCCGCGCCGAGCAGCCCCAGGGCCGCGCCGATCCGCCCCACGGCGACCGGCGCGCCCAGAAGCACGAGGCTCACCCCGAGGCCCGCGAGGATCGAGAGCGCCATCGACAGCCTCGGCAGGCGCTCCCCGGTGAGGGCCTTCGCCGTCGGGGCGCGCTGGAGCTGGCCGACGAACAGATGAACCTCCAGCAAGAACGGCAGGATCTTGAGCGCCACCCCACGCAGAAACGGCAGCGCCCACAGGCCCAAGGCGAGGGCGACGGCCTCCGGGCGCGGCCCCCAGCCTAGGCTCACCCCCGCGAGGCCGATGAGCGCGACGAGGCCCAGCGCGGCGCCCCAGACGCCTGGATCGCCGCCGCGCCGCGCTCTGCGGCTCAGCGAGAAGAGGAGCGTGAGCGCCGCGAGGGCCGCGCCGATAGCCCAGACCGCCGGGACGCCCAAGACGAGCCCGACAAACCAGGCGGTGGCCGCGAGGGCCCAAGGCCAGGGGCGAGGCTCGGCGGAGAGGCTAAACATCGGCAACAAGAGGCCGCCGAGGCCGAGCATCCAGCCGCCCACCCAGCCCAACAGCAGGAGCGCGGCGTGGTGCGCGATGCCCACCACCGGGGGCAACACGAACCACAACCCCGCCCGCCCGCTGTACAGAAGCGCGCCCAAGGTGAGGCCAGCGAGGCCCGAGAGCTCCGCGAACAGGAGCCACAGCCGGGTCACCCTGCGCCCCTTCGCCCGGGAGAGCGCCCAGAGCACCCCCGCCGCCCGAAGGACGAGGCCAAAGATCAGCCCGGCGCCGCAGACCGCGCCGAGCAGGCCGAGGGGCTGGGGCCAGCCGAGGCCGAGCATCAACCCTGCGCCGCCCATGACGATCAAGGCGTCACAGACGGCGGCGAGGCGGGTCCAGCCTGGCGGTGGCGGCTGGGCGGTCACCACGGGCACGAGCTGCCAGCCCAAGCCGACGATGGCCATCATCAGCGTGCCGACGGTGATCAGGTGGACGGCGACCAACAGCCCGCTCCGCCCGTACCACGCTGCGCCGTCGAGCACCCCGGGCCAGGCCAAGATCCCCCAGGCGAGGGGCTCAGCGACGAGCGCGACGGCGACGGGCGGGATCACCACCCTCGGCGGGATGAGGGTCTGGGGGTCAGGGCGCATGAATCTGGAGCTGAATGTGGTCTTCGCGCTTCGTCATCGTCCAGACAAGCCCCCGCGCCTCAAGCTGGGGAAAGAGCAGGGCGGGCTCACGGTGATGAAGCACGGTCAGCGGAGTGCCTTGGTCAAGCGCCCAGAGGATGAGGCGCAGAGGCTCGGGCGGCGGCAGGCCACGCACGTCGAGCACACCCGCCCGGAGGCGCGCTTGGCCTAGGCGGGCCGTGTCGGCGTCGGGCGCTCCCGGATCAACCGCCCCGCCGTGGCCCTCCGGCGGGCGCCAAAACGACGTGACGCAGACCTCACCCTCCCAGCGCACCCAGGCCAACCACCCGCGACGGCCCAAGAGATCGATGAGCGGCGCGGGCTCAAACGGCGCGGAGAGGGCCAAGACGGCGCCGGGCGGGAGACCCCGAAGGGCGGTCATCACCGCGCCGAAGGGCTCTTGGCCTTGTTGAATGAGCGGCGAGACGTCGAGGCGCTCCACGGGGGCGCCCCTCGCCCAAGGCGGCTCGGGGTCGTCCCGGCGCGCGGCGGCGGGCAAGGCGGCGGCGCCGGTAGCATCAGCGGCGGGCGGACCTTCGAGGTTAAACACGGCCAAGAGCGACTCGGCGTCTACCCCGGCCACCCGGGCGGCGGACTCAATCGTCACCAGCTTGGGCAAGACACGGCCCAAGACCGGGTGGAGGAGCCGCTCAAACGCCGGGTGGAACGCCGGGAGCAGGGTGCGCAGGGCGGGCTTCTCGGCCAAGGCGTCGGAGACCCGGGTGTGCAGTGTGAAGGGGGCGATGGTCATGGCGAGCGCCTCGGGGACGGGCAGGGAGACGCACATTGCAAGAAGTGGTCCAGGCTCAGAGACGCTCAATTGACAAGGGCATCTGTTGAGTTGGCGGCAGTTGACACAGGCCGGGTGTGTGGAATCACACCCTCAAGCCCCAAAGCGTGACGCCGGGCTCAGTCCTTGGGCGCGGCCTGGCTCGCGAGCTCGGCGTGCAGGTGCTCTAGGCTGCGCACCTCGGCCAGCGTCGTCTTCTTGGCCCACTGGTTCACGCAGCCGTGGAGCTGCGACCAGGCGTTGTGCAGGCTGCACGGGTTCTTGGGGTTACACGCCCCGAAACCAAAGGCGCAGCGGCGGTCCTCAGACGACCAGTCCGAGGCGTCGAGCACGTCCATGAACGTGATGCGCTCTGGCGCGCGGGTGAGGCGAAAGCCGCCGCCGTGGCCCCGCAGCGCCTCGACGAGCCCCGCGACGACGAGGTGGCGCATCACCTTGGAGATGTAGTGCTCGGGGATGGCCGCCAGCTCGGCGAGCTCCTTCGCGCGCACCCGCTCGCCGGAGTCGTAGTTCCCAGCGAGGATCGCCATCGCGCGGAAGGCGTACTCAGCGGTGTGGTTGAGGAGCATGTCGTCGGCCTCTGCGAGCGGATGCGGTATCCCGAGCCTTGGGCAGCGTCCAGGGGCGGGCCCAGCCCGAATCCTGCTCTGGGTCAGTACCGCCCGCAGCCCAAGCTCCTTACACTGGCAAAACAACGGATACCGATGTCTGTTGAAGGAGTCTCAATGCTCTCGAAGTCACAGGCGAGGAGCTTCTTCCTCTTCGCGACGGTCGGCTTCTCAGGCGTGTTTCTGTGGCTGACGGTCGATACGGTTCGTCAGGTTCCAGCGCGCTCTCATGAGGAGAACATGAACGCCTCGGTGATCCGAGGCAAAGAGATCTGGGAGAAGAACAACTGCATGGGCTGCCACACCATCCTCGGTGAAGGCGCCTACTACGCGCCGGAGCTGACGAAGGCCGTGGAGCGCCGCGGTGAGGCGTGGCTGCGGATCTTCCTCAAGGATCCCCAGGCGATGTACCCGGGGCGCCGCAAGATGGTCCAGTACAACTTCACCGAAGAAGAGATCACCGACGTGATCGCCTTCTTGGACTGGATCGGCAAGATCGACACCAACGGCTTCCCCGCGAAGCCGGACATGGCCCCCGTCGCCGTGGCGGCCGCCGCGACCGTCGCCCCCGCCGCGGGCGCCGTCGCCCCTCCGGCCCTGTTCACCCAGGTCTGCGTGGCTTGTCACAGCCTCGGCGGCAGCGGCGGCGTGGTCGGCCCGGCCCTAGACGGCGTCGGCACCCGCTACGATCGCGATGGCCTGCGCGCCTGGCTCGACAACCCCCAGTCGGTCAAGCCCGGCACGGCGATGCCCGATCTCAACCTCTCGGCCAGCGACCTCGACGCGCTGACCGATTTCCTCATGACTCAGCGCTGAGAGGACACCATGGACAGCCCGCTCAAATATCAGTCCTGGCGGATCGCGTGGACCTTCTTCGCGACCTGCCTCCTCCTTCTCTCTTTACAGATCGTCTACGGCTTCATCATGGGCTTCGCCCACATGGGCTATGACGTCCTGCACGACTGGATCCCGTTCAACACCGCCCGCGCGACCCACACAAACCTGCTCGTGGTCTGGCTGCTCGCCGGGTTCATGGGCTCGGCGTACTACATTATTCCCGATGAGTCCCAGACGGACATCTGGAGCATGAAGCTCGGCTGGGCCCAGTGGGGCTCGCTGGTGGTCGTCGGCGTGATCGCGGTGGCGGGCTTCCACTTCAACTGGTGGGAGGGCCGCAAGTTCCTAGAGATCCCGCGTCCGCTTGACTACCTCGTCGTGGTCAACGTCCTGACCTTCTTGTTCAACATCGGGATGACGGTCTACAAAGGCAAACGGTACACCACGACGGCGCTCACGCTGCTCGCTGGGCTCACCGCCGCTGCGCTGTTGTACCTGCCGGGCATGATCACCTTCGACTCCCAGGTGATCGACTCCTACTTTCGTTGGTGGGTGGTTCACCTGTGGGTCGAGGGCGTTTGGGAGCTGGTGATGGGCGCGATCCTGTCGTACCTGCTCATCAAGCTCTCGGGTGTTGACCGCGAGATCATCGAGAAGTGGCTCTACGTCATCGTCGGGCTCACCTTCTTGAGCGGCATCCTCGGCACGGGCCACCACTATTACTGGATCGGCGCGCCGGAGTATTGGCTCATGGTCGGCGGATTGTTCTCGGCCCTGGAGCCTCTGGCGTTCTTGGGCATGGCGCTCTACACCGTGGCCATGGCCCGTCGCGGCGGCCGCAAACACGCGAACAGCGTCGCGCTCTCCTGGTCGGTGGGCTGCGGCATCATGAGCTTCGTCGGCGCGGGGTTCTTGGGCTTCGCCCACACCTTGCCTCAAGTCAACATCTGGACCCACGGGACCTTGGTGACCGCGATGCACGGACATATGGCCTTCTGGGGCGCCTACGCGATGCTCGTCTTCGCGATGATGGCCTACGCCCTGCCGGAGATGACCGGGCGCAAACACTACGACTCTTGGGTCGCGGAGTGGGCGTTCTGGCTGAGCAACATCGGCATGATCTCCATGACCGGCGCCTTCGCCGTCGCGGGCATCACCCAGGTGTATCTAGAGCGCCGCGTCGGCATGGACTTCTTACTGGCGCAGGAGGCCGTCGAGGTACACTTCTTGGGGCTCATCCTCGCCGCGAGTCTGTTTACCTTGGGCATCAGCCTCTACATCTGGAACTTCAGCCGCTATGGCGTCGTGGCCCTGTCCAATGACGTCTCAGGTGACGCGCCGAGCCCGGCGCCGAGCCTCGCGAAGTGATTGAACCGCGCGGGCTCTGTGAACCCAGAGCCCGCGCCTCGGCCATCGGCCATCGGCCATCGGCCATCGGCCTGGCCACTGGAGCGAAGATGTTTCCCTTCGAGGACGAGAACGTCGATCCCCAACCCTCCTCGTTGCCCTGGTATCAGCCGGTCGGTGATGAGCTCGTGCTGTTTGAGCACGCCTATCGCCAGCGCCTCCCGCTGATGATCAAGGGCCCCACGGGCTGCGGCAAGTCCCGGTTTGTGGAGCACATGGCCGCGCGGCTGGGCCGCCCGCTCATCACCGTCGCCGCCCACGACGACACCTCGGCCACGGACTTGCTCGGCCGCTGGCTCATCCGAGGTGGCGAGACCGTGTGGCAAGATGGCCCCGTCACCCGCGCCGTGCGCCAAGGGGCGATCCTCTACATCGACGAGGTCGCCGAGGCCCGCCCGGACGTGGTCGTGGCCCTCCACCCGCTCACCGACCACCGCCGCAGCCTGTACCTCGACCGCTGTGATGAGGAGCTCAGCGCGCCGCCTGAGTTTATGCTCATCGTCTCGTTTAACCCCGGCTATCAGCGCTCCCTCAAAGAGATGAAGCCGTCTACCCGCCAGCGGTTTATCGGCCTGCGCTTTGACTACCCGGCGCCCGAGCTGGAGGCGCGCATCGTGTCTGGTGAGACGGGGGTAGAGCCGTCTGTGGCCAAACGCCTGGTGGCCTTGGCGGCGAAGGTGCGCTCGCTGGAGACCTTGGGCCTCGCGGAGCTGCCATCTACCCGCCTTCTCGTGGACGCCGCGCTGCTGATCCGCTCCGGGCTTGGGGCTCGGGCGGCCTGCCGCGCGGGTGTGGTCGAGCCGCTCACCGACGATCCCGACGTGCGCGACGGCCTGATGGACCTCGTGAACCTGGTGTTCTGAGCCGGAGGTGCCCTGTGCCTGGACCTTCGTTTGATCTCGACTGGGAGCTGGGGCTGTTTAAGGCCGTCCGTGCGCTGTGGCGTGCGGTCGCGCCGAGCCCCGCGCCGCTGTTTGACCCCGCCCGGGCCGCGACGTTGGCCGCACATGGCCCGGCGCTGCGGGTGCTCGGCCAGATGATCGCCGGGGAGGCCGTGCGGCTTCAGCCCGCGCGTTCCGAAGGTGGCGTTCGGGGCCGTGATCTGCTCATCCCCGCCTGGATTGAGGTCTGCGCCGATCCTACGCTCAACCGGGAGATCATGGCCCTGCGGGTGGTCGTCGCCGCCGAGCTTCGCCGCCTGCGCCTCGTCGCCCCAGAAGAGGAGCTGGAGAACCTCTTCGTGAGCGTCAGCGCCGCCCAAGACGCCGCGAATGGCCTCTCAGCGCGCCTGCCACGCTTCGCCGAGGCTTGGGCCGAGGCCTGCGCCCTCGTGCTGCGGGGTCGCCCCGATCCCGCGAGCTTGTCGGGCCGGGCGCGGCTCATTGAGGAGCTTCGTCAATCGGCCCTGCGCGGGGAGACGAGCTGGCGAACCCCGGAGCGCCTCGCTCTGTTGCGGGCCACGCCGGAGCGCGGCGCGGCGAGCCCACCCGTCCCGTTGTGGGGTCGGCTGCACCCGGCGTCGCCTGAAGACGCCTTGGGTGGGGATGAGTCCCCGGACAAGCTCGACCAGCAGCCGCCCAGCGCGGAGGCGACGGAGCGTGAGGCCGGGGCGATTGAGGAGCTCAAGCTCGTCCAGCTCAAGCCCAACGAGGGCCTTGAGCTGCCCACCCACGTCTTCGAGAAGGTCGAGACGGCCGAGGGCTTCAACGGCTCGATGCGCCAGCTCGACGGCGAAGACGAGCTGAACGATCACATGGAGGCGCTCGACGAGGTGGACCTCTCGCACCTCGTGCGGGGCGGGCCGCGAGCGAGCTCGGTGCTCAAGGCGGAGATCGGCCTCGATGTGGAGGTGCCCGACATCTCCCGCGTCTCGCCGGGCGAGCGGGCGGTGCTCTACGATGAGTGGGATCACCGGGCCAAAAATTACCGCAAAGGTTGGTGTCAGGTGTACCCGACCCAGGCGCCCCGAGGGGATCAGCGCTGGGCGATGGAGGCGCTCTCCCGACACAGGCGCCTCGTCGAGCGGCTCTACCAAGACCTCGCCAAGCAGCGCGCGGCGCTGGCCCCGGCGCCCCGACAGGCGGACGGCGAAGAGATCGATCTGGACGCCGTGGTAGAGGCTTGGTCGGAGCTGCGCGCCCGCCGCTCACCGCCGGATCGGCTGTACATTCGTGCCCGGCGGCAGCGCCGCGACGTCGCCACGACGGTGCTCTTGGACCTCTCGCTCTCGACAGACTCTTGGGTGCAGGATCGCCGGGTGCTCGACGTCTCCCGTGAGGCCGTCTTGGTGCTGGGTGAGGTCGCTGAGCGCCTCGGCGACTCCCTGCAAGTGCTCGCCTTCGCCAGCCAGACCCGCAACCAGATTCGGGTGTGGGAGGTGCGCGGCTGGAGCGAGCCCTGGTCTGTGGGCCGTGGTCGGCTCGGCGCGCTCTGCCCGCAGGGCTACACCCGCATCGGCCCAGCCGTTCGCCACGCCGTCGCGGGGCTGCGAAAACGAGACGCCCGGGAGCGCCTGCTGCTCATCGTGAGCGACGGAAAACCGACGGATCACGATCGGTATGAGGGCCGGTATGGCGTGGCCGATGTGCGCCAAGCGCTCCGCGAGGCCAAACGAGACGGCGTGCACGTTCACGCCTTGGCCATCGACGCCGTCGCCCGAGACTATCTGCCGTCGATGTTAGGGCCCGGCGGCTGGACGATCTTGCCGCGGCCCGACCGGCTCCCCGAGGCGATCACGCAGATCTACGGGAGGCTCGTGTGATGGAGCGCGAGTCCCAGGGCTTCACCGTCGCCACGCTCACGACCCTCGTGCTGTTGAGCCTCGTGTGTACGCTCACCCTGGGCGTCGGGCTGCGCTGGGCGCTCGCCGGGGTTCCGCTTCTGCCGGGCGGCTTCGTCGAGCTGCGCCACGCGCACTCGCACCTGGGCTACTACGGCGTGCTGTTCCCGCTGATGTGGTGGGCGTGGCGCCGCTTGGGGCAGCGCGCGCCAGGGCTGCCTTTGCTCGGTCTGTACGCCGTCGGGGTGGTCATGAGCGCCGTCGGGTTCGCCCGCGAGGGCTATGGCCGACCGGCGATCATCGGCTCGACGATCGTGCTCGGGGTGTGGTTGGCCTCGGCCTGGCTCCTGCGCGGCGTGATGATGCAGCCGCGGTCGTGGCTCGGCGGCGCGGCGCCGACGATCGTGCTCGGCGCGCTCTGTATTGGGCCCGTGGCCGTCGTCTCGGGCCGAGATCCCGCCTTGGCCACGGGCTTGGTGCGCATGTTCTTGACCTTGCTCTTGCTCGGCGCGGTCACCCCCGCCGCCCTCGCGGCTCTGCGCGTGCCGGGGCCTCCGTGGCCGATCTGGCTCGGCGCGGTGCTCTGTGGCGCGGCGTTTTTGGGGCCGCTGCCGCACCCGGCGCTGGGCCTGGGGCTGCTCGTCGTCGGCGTGCTCCTCGGTCACGCCGCGCTGCGGGCGCCGTCTTTGGGCTGGGACGAGCGGGGGCTGTGGCTCGCCTTCGCGCTCGGCCTCGTCGCGCCGGGGGTCGGCCTCGTGCTCCCCGGGCACAACCTCGCCGTGGCGGGGGTTCATTTCGCCGCCCTGGGGCCCCTGCTCGTCACGCTGACGCGCCCCCTCTGGCCCGCGCGGCCCCCGGCTTGGGCGCGCTGGAGCTACGCCGTCTCGGTCGGCGCCTTCGCCACGGCGCTCCTCGTCGGAGAGCCCCGCCTCGCCGCCGTGTTTGGCAGCGTCGTCGCCGCGCTGTGGGCGCTGGGGGTGGTCTGGATCGTTCGCCACACGCTCACCCAAGGCGCGCCCCTCAGCGTCCGTGTGGGAACAAGCGCGTAGAGAGCTGACGTAGATCCTACATTTGTGCGTTCGCGGCGAACGTCGTTGAACACGTCGCGCCCTCCACACTATCCAATAGATATAGATGTCTGGTGACAAAGGAGTCCCCCATGATCCGTGCTCGCTCGCTGCTGCTCCTCGCTCTATTCTCATTCGCCTGCAACGGGGCTCAGACGCCCGGCACACCCTCCAAAGCGGCCTCGGACGAGACCGGCGGCTCCAAGAAGGGCGACCTCGGCCCGCCGGTCGGTGAGCCGATTCAGGCGGTGCTCACGAACGCGCCGAACGTGCCGCCCGCCACCGGGCGCACCCAGCCCGCCAAGGTGGTCGTGGAGCTGGAGGTGCGTGAGGTGACCAAGGCCATCTCCGAGGGTGTGGACTACACCTTCTGGACCTTCGGCGGCGAGGTGCCGGGCAAGTTTATCCGCATTCGCCAGGGCGACACGGTGGAGTTCCACCTCCAGAACCATCCGTCGAGCAAGATGCCCCACAACATCGACCTGCACGCGGTCACCGGCCCCGGCGGCGGGGCGGCGAGCAGCTTCACCGCGCCTGGGCACGCCTCACAGTTCACGTTCAAGGCGCTCAACCCCGGCTTGTATGTGTACCACTGCGCCACGGCGCCGGTGGGGATGCACATCGCCAACGGCATGTATGGCCTCATCCTGGTGGAGCCGCCCGAAGGTTTACCCCCGGTTGATCGGGAGTATTACGTCATGCAGGGCGACTTCTACACCGTCGGAAAGTACCGTGAGAAGGGGCTCCAGCCCTTCGACATGCAGAAGGCCATCGAAGAGAACGCCACCTATGTGCTGTTCAACGGGTCCGAGGGCGCCATCGCTGGGGACGCCGCGATCACCGCGAAGGTCGGCGAGACCGTGCGCCTCTACGTCGGCAACGGCGGCCCCAACCTCGTGAGCAGCTTCCACGTCATCGGCGAGATCTTCGACAAGGTCTTCTACGAGGGCGGCACACGGTTTCAAGAGAACGTACAGACGACGCTCATCCCCGCAGGCGGCTCGGCCATCGTCGAGTTTTATGTGGAGGCCCCTGGCACCTATGTGCTCGTCGATCACAGCATCTTCCGCGCGTTCAACAAGGGCGCGGTCGGGATGCTCAAGGTAGATGGCGCAGACGATCTCGCCATCTATTCGGGCAAAGAGGTGGACTCGGTGTACCTCGCCGACATGTCGGTGACGCCTGGCGGCGCCATCGCCGAGGCCACGTCCCAGGCCGCCGCGGGCCAGCTCACCCCGGCGGCCCAGGTCAAGGCCGGTGAGACGCTGTTCGCGGGCACCTGCTCCACCTGTCACCAGGCCAACGGCGCCGGGCTTGAGGGTGTGTTCCCGCCGCTGGCGGCCTCGGACTACCTCAACGCCGACCCCAAACGGGCCATTGGTGTGGTGGTGAACGGCCTCTCGGGGCCGGTCACCGTCAACGGAAAAGATTACGTCTCGGTGATGCCGCCGATGAGCCAGCTCAACGATGACGAGATCGCGAACATCCTCACCTACGTCTACGCGAGCTGGGGCAACTCTGGCGTCGTGGTCAGCGCCGCTGAGGTGGCCCAGGTGCGCACCTCGACGACCCGTCCTGCGGGCGCGGCCCACTGATGTTCGCGCTGTTCACAAACCTCGCCTTCGCCGCCGGGACCGTGCTGATCCCGGCGGGGAGCCATCGCGTCTTTTACCCGCTCTCCCCTGAAGAGACGGAGGTGTGGGTCCCGGCGTTTCGCCTCGACGTGACGCCCGTGACCAACGCCGAGTTCTTGGCGTTTGTGACGCGCGCTCCGAGCTGGACGCGCGGCCAGGCCCCGGCGCTGTTTGTGGACCCCCAGTACCTCAGCCATTGGGGGAGCCCGACGAGCCTCGGCGGTGCTCTGCCCAACGGCCCCGTGGTGAACGTGAGCTGGCACGCCGCCCGAGCCTATTGTCGGGCCCAAGGCGGCGAGCTGGCCACCACGGATCAGTGGGAGCGCGCCGCCGACGCCACCCTGACCGCCCCGACCGGCGCCCGAAGCGACCCGCAGATGACCGCCCGGGTGCTCGACTGGTACGGTCGAAGCGGTGACGCCGGGCACCGTAGGCCAGCACGCCGCCAACCACTTCGGCGTCCACGATCTCCTGGGGCTGGTGTGGGAGTGGACCCTCGACTTTGACAGCCAGCTCCTCTCCGCCGACGTGCGTGAGGCCGGGGACGAGGACCGCTCCCGGTTCTGTGGATCGGGGGCGGCGTCGGCCACGGACGTCGCCGACTACGCGTCGTTCATGCGCTTCGCGTATCGCTCAAGTCTAAAGGCCAGCTACACCACCTCCAACCTGGGTTTTCGATGCGCGTATTCCCCTTGATTGGCCTGCTCAGTGGGCTCCTGTTCGTCGCCTGCGGTGAGACGCCCGAGGCAACACACGCCGAGGCGCCCCCGGCGGGGCCCATCCCCGGCGACTCGGTATACCAGCTCGACCTGGAGCTCACGAACCAAGCCGGTGAGCAGGTGCCGTTCGCGGTGCATCGGGGTCACCCCGTGTTGATCTCGATGTTTTACGCGACCTGTCCCTCGGCCTGCCCGATGTTGATCAAAGACATTCAGGCCATCGAGGCGAGCCTCACCCCCGAGGAGCGTGACGGGCTGCGGGTGCTCCTGGTGAGCTTGGACCCCAACACCGACACCCCGGCGGAGCTTCAGAAGGTCGTGGTCACCCACGGCCTCGACACGAGCCGCTGGACGCTCGCCGCCACGGCGCCGGACCGTGTGCGAGACGTCGCCGCCGTGCTCGGCGTCACCTGGCGGGTGATGGGGCCGGGCAACATCAACCACACCTCGGGCGTGACGCTCCTGGACGGCGAAGGGCGAAAACGCGCGGCCATCGACGGCCTCAAACAAGACCCGGCCCCCTTGCTCGCCGCGCTGCGCGCGGGGTCCTGATGGCCCGGCGGGGCGCGCCGCTTAGCCGGTGAGCAAGGCCGCGGCGCCGCCCAAGATCGCCGTGATCACCACCGCGGCGATCACCGCCCACACCCACCAGGCGCGACCCAGCTCCAAGAACACGATCCCGACGATCATCACCTTCACGACGCTGATCCCGGCTAGGGCCCAGGCCCCCAACGACGCCTCGGCGACGCCGTTAAACGTGAGGGTGAGCGCCATCAGCGCGAGGTACGCGAGCACAGCGAAGCGGGTGTGGGTCATGGTCTCATCCCATACAGAACGGCGAACAGCAAGAGCCAGATCACGTCCACAAGATGCCAGTACGCGGCGCTGCCCTCTACGGTGAGGGTGTTTGTGGGCCCGTAGTCCCCTCGCCAAGCCCGCCACGCCACCACCGCGAGCAGGCCGACGCCGGGCAACACATGGAGCAGGTGGAGCTGGGTCAAGAACAGGTACGTGAACCAGAAGCCGTTTGTGGAGAGCGTCACGCCGTCGTTGAGATGGGGCGCCCACTCCATGAGCTTGTTCACGGTGAAGATCACGCCGGTCAAACTCCCGGCGAGGAGCCAGGCCGCCGTCGCCCGCTGAGCGCCCGCCGCGTTGGCCTGGGCGCCGAGCGCGACGAACAGGCTCCCGGTCAACAGGAGCGCCGTGCCGATCGTCGCTGAGTTGAGGCTGAGCTGGGCCTGGGCCGCGGCGTAGGCCTCGGGATCCCCCGCCCACGACGCGGCGTGCCAGATCAAGAACATGCCGAAGGTGACCACCTCTACGGTCATGAAGATCCACACCGCGACGCCCCCGGTGAGGGGCTCGCCGTCTGGTGGCCGCGGCGGGTCGCCGAGCTCGTTGAGCGTCTGATCCACGTCCACCTCAAAACTTCGCGGTCACGACCTGCTTGATCTCCCAAGCGGGCGCGAGGTTGTTACTATGGCCCAAGATGAGCAGGCCCGCGGCGTCGCCGGGCAAAAACACGCCGGTCTGCGCTTGGTATGAGAAGCCCTTCCACACGTTCCAGTCGAGGTTGAAATCGACCTCTTGGCCCAGGGACGACGACTGGGCGTCGGTGAGCGCGCCCGTGGCGTCCCAGCCCTGAATCGGCGTGGTGGCCTGGAGGAAGGTGTAGGTGGCGAGGAGCTTCACCTTGTCATGGGGCTTGACGCCGAGGCGCCCTTGCACGGCGATGGTGTTCTCAAACTCCCGATATCCCCGGCTGAGCGGCGAGCCCAAGCCTTGGGGGCTGATGCCCTCTTGGTCGGGCATCACGGAGTCCTCCCAGACGTTCGTGAAGTTGAACTGACCCATCGTCATGATCTTGTTGAGGTTGCCATCTCCGCCCGCACGGTCGGCGTCACCGCTGCCCGCGCCGAAGGCCGCGCCGACGCTCACCGGCAGCGCCTCACCCAAGGTCTGATCGGCCAGGGCGTAGGCCACCCAGCCCTTGAGCTGACCGTTGTTGATGTCGAGGGTGCCGCCCGCGGAGTCGAGGTTCGCCACGTCGTCTTGGCCTTGGAGCCACGCGGCCTCCGCCGCCCAGCTCAGCCCACCGAGGACGGGGGCGGTGCCTGAGCCCGCCGCGCCCAAGGCCAAGGCCGAGCTGATGTTGGGGCGAAACCGCGCCAGGTTGTGGCCGAGGCCGTTGGGCACATAGGTCGCCGAGCCACCGCCGCTGTTGTCGAGGTAGTACAGACCATACAGCTCACCCTTGAGGTGATCGTTCGGCGCCACACGCACCCGCCCGCCGAACAGGTCGGCGTCGGCCATCGTGTCGGCGTCGCTCATCAGCGTCCCCGTGGGCGCTTTGGTCGAACCTTCCCCTTCAGAGAGTTTTGCCCACCACAGATCAATGTTGAGGGGCTTCATCGGGGTGATGAGCACCTGCACACCGTCGGCGTTTTGGTCCAACACCAACCCTTGCCCCACCCAATAAAACTGGCGGCCCACCATGACCTTCACCGGCAGGTTCGGCACCTCCGCCCAGGCGTAGGCGAGGTCAAAGTGTACGGTGTAGTTGGTGTCTTTGTCACGAAACAGCTTGTAGGGGTTGTAGGTCGAGGCCGTGGTCACCGTGCCGTCCTCAGCGACGGTGGTGGTCTGCTCCACGTCAGGGGAGTTGTCTACCCCCCACCAGCCCTGGGCGGCGTCAAAGCGGGTGACGACGCCGAAGTGCTCTTGGTTAAACTTCACCAGCACCCGAAGGTTCTGTACGACATAGTCGCCGTCGTCGTAGGGCTGGGCGGGATCCCCCAAGAAGAAGTTCCGCTGGTTCAGCGCCCAGGCCGTGTAGGCGCCGGAGATCTCGATGGGCTTGGGCGCAGGCGCCGCGGCGGGGGCAGGATCAGGGGCCGCGGCGGGGGTCGCAGCGGGCTCGGCGGCCCAGAGCGCGGGGAAGAAGAGCAGGAGCGCGGAGGTCATTGGGGGTCACCTCTGTTAACAGACTTGCATGTCTATTAACTTGAAGGAGCCCCGAGGCCTCGACGGGGCGCTGTGCGCATGATCCCCGTCAGGGTCTCAGCGGGGCCATCCGGACGACGCGGTAGCCGTGGGGCAGACGCATCACCGTGTCGAGCCACTCTTGGCCCTCGTGGCGATAACGGAGCTGCACGGCGCGCCACTCACCGCGAAGGAGGCCGTCCAGCGCCCGCTCGGGGGTGAGGCGCTCGGGGCTGGCGTGCTGGAGATGCGTGGTCTTCACGAGCACCTCCAGGGCCTCGCCCAAGGCGCTCACGTCGCGAAAGAGCGCGCGCAGCGTGTCTTCGTCGATGTCTTGCTGGAGCAGCTCGGGCAGCACGAGGGGCGGCTCATCCGTGGGGGCGCTCACGGCGTCACGCCGGGGCGAAGGTCGAGCTCCGCCGAGGAGGCGTGACACTGTACGCAGTTTGAGCGGTCGGGGTGGGTGCTCCGCAGGGCGTCGCGGCCGTTGGGGCCGTGGCACGACATGCAGCGCTCCCGCATCGTCGTCTTGTGGGGGATGACCGGCGGGGCGATGGACCAGGCCCGCGCCCCGGCGATGGGGGACACGAGGCCGACGAAGGCGTTCTCGCTGAACGCGGCGTCGGGAGGCAGCGCCGCGCCGGGGGACGGCCCCTCGTTGACGACGTGGCACTGTGTGCAGGAGGTGTAGGCCTCGTGAGACATCGGAGGCGCGAGGCGGCCCCGAATCTGCATCCCCGCGTCGTGGCAGGCGAGGCACTCCGAGACGCTCTGCTGGCGGATGTCGTGGGGGATGGTGGGCGGCGCGCCGTCATAGGCCCGCAGGGCGGCGCGGTCGGCGAGATCCTCAGCCTTGGAGGTGCCGTCTAAGCTCACGGGGTCGAGCACGCCCGGCCCGGCGAACCGCGCGAGCTCCGTGGGCCAGTCGCTCCCCAGCCGGGGCGGGATGTGGCGCTTCTCGGCGTAGGTGATCGCCGGGGGCGCCTCGTCCGACTCCGAGGCTTCGACGTCGCCGAGATCCATCGCCTCCGGCGGCCTCTGCACCCCGACGAAGAAGCCGATGAGCGCGATCCCGATGATCACGGCGAAGCCGACGTGGAGTGCCTGCTCAGAGGAGGGGGTGGACATGGCTCAGCTCACGATGCGCGTCACGGAGACGGCGCATTTTTTGTAGTCGGGCTGCTTCGAGAAGGGGTCGTACTCGTGCAGGGTGAGCAGGTTGATCTGCACGCGCTCATCAAAGAAGGGCACGAACAGGCTGCCCGGGGGCGGATCACCGCGGCCGTCGATCCACACCGGCAGCTCGATGGACCCGCGCCGGGTGGTCAATCGCACCGTCTCACCGTTGCGGATCCCGAGGTTCTGGGCGTCGTGGCGGTTCATCTCGACGTAGGCCTGGGGCATCGCCGCGCGGAGCTGGGGGATACGCCGCGTCATCGTGCCGCTGTGCCAATGCTCGAGCACCCGCCCCGTACACAGCCAGAAGGGGTATTGCCCGTCGGGGGACTCGGGCGGAGGGTCGGCGGGGTGGAACCAGATCTGCGCCCGGCCATCTTTGGTCGTCGAGTGATAAAACTCGATCTCCGCGCCCTTCTTGACGTAAGGATCGTCAAACTCGGAGAAGCGGAAGCGGGTCTCGCGCCAGGTGCCGTCGGGCTGCTGCACGACGGGCCAGCGTAAGCCACGCGCCTTCACATACTCGTCATAGGGGGCGAGGTCTTTGTGTTTTGTGCGGCTGAACAGGCGATACTCCTCAAACAGCGCCTTGTCGACGTTCAGCTCGTAATACCGGCGCCACTCCCAGACCGGCACCTCGCGGCCCTGGGCGTCGGCGAAGGTGAACAGAAAGCGCCCGTCTTTGTCGAGCATCCCCGGGTGGCCCCGGCGGTGCAGCTCTTTGGCCAAGGCGATGGTCTGCCAGCAGTCGTCGCGGGCGTCGCCGGGCGGGCTCACCATCTTGAACCACTGCTGGGTGCGGCGCTCGGAGTTGCCGAACATGCCGTTCTTCTCCACCCACATCGCGCTGGGCAGGATGAGATCGGCGATCTGGGTGGTGGCGGTGGGGTACACGTCGGAGCAGATGAGGAACTTGTCGGGGTCTTTGACGCCGGGGTCTACGAGCAGCGATCGGTTGGGCATGGTCTGACCGGGGTTGGTGACCTGCACCCAGATGGTGTGAATATCGCCGCCGTCTTTTTTGGGCGTAGACCAGCGCTTCCACATCTCGACGGTGTGGTAGCCGGGCTTGGCGCTGATGCGCCCGGCGGGCAGGTTCCACAGCTTCTCGGCGTTGGCCCGGTGCTCGTCTTTGGTGACCACGCCGCCGCCGGGCAAGGCGTGGGACAGGGTGCCCACCTCACGCACGGTCCCGCAGGCGCTCGGCTGGCCGGTGAGGCTCGTCGGGGCGTCGCCGGGGCGTCCGAAGTGCCCGCTGAGCAGGTGAACCCCATGCACGAGGCTGTTGATCGCCGTGCCGCGGGTGTGCTGGTTCATGCCCATACACCACAAGGACGTGATCTTGAGGTCCCGACGGCCAAACAGCCCGGCGAGCATCCTGATGTCTTTGGCGGGCACACCGCTCAGCCGCTCGACATACTCCGGCGTGAACGGCGCCAAGGCCGCGCTGAACTCCTCAAAGCTCATCGCGGCGCCCTCCAGAGCCGCGGGCTCTGAAGGTTTACGGAAGTTGCAATGTTTGCTGACGAAGTCTTTGTCGTAGGTGCCGCTCTTGATCAGCAGGTGGGCGATGCCGTTGGCGATGGCCAGATCGGTGTGCGGCTCAAACTCTAAGAAGTGCTGGGCGTGGGCGGTGGTGCGGGTGCGCCGGGTGCCAATGTCGATGAGCAGCACCTCCTCACCGCGGTTGCGGCGGTCGATCACCCGCGAGAACAGGACGGGGTGCATCTCGGCGGGGTTGTTCCCCCAGCAGATGAGCACGTCACACTCGTCGAGATCGGTGTAGCAGCCCGCGGGCTCGTCTACGCCGTACACCGCCAAGAACCCGGTCACCGCAGAGGCCATACAGAGGCGCGCGTTGGGGTCGATCTGGTTGTTCGCGATGCCCCCCTTCATCAGCTTCTGTGCGGCGTACCCTTCAGGGATCGTCCACTGGCCGCTGCCGTACATCGCGAAGCCCGCCGGGTCCATCATCACGCGGTCGGCGATGGTCTGGATCGCCTCTTCCCAGGAGATCGGCACGAGCTGGCCGTTCTTGCGCAACATCGGCGTGCGCAGGCGGTCCTCCCCGTACAGCGCGAGGCCGACGTGGTAACCCTTCACGCACAGAAGCCCCTTGTTCACCTCGGCTTGGGGGTCTCCGGCGATGGCGACGATCTTGCCCTTCTCGACGCCCACCTGGACGTGGCAGCCCGTGCCGCAGAACCGGCAGGGGGCCTTGTCCCAGCGCACGCCCGGCCCGTAGGCGCGGGTGGGGTCTTCAGCGGCGGCCTCTTGGGCGAAGGTGCCCGCGGCGGCGGCGCTCGCGGCGGCCAAGGCGCTCAGCTTGAGGAACTCGCGGCGGTCGGGGGTCATGGTGTGCTCTCCACGGCGCCAACGTCGGCGTCCTGGTGGTTTGAGAGGTCGGAGAAGTCAGCGAACACCAGCTCAATGAACGTGACGCCGGGCAGAGACTCCAAAGCGTCCCAGGCGGCCTTGTCTTGGGCGCGGTTGGGGGTGTCGAGCACAACCGGCACACGGTCGCCGTGGGCCTCGCCCAGCGTCACCGCCGGGGCGGCTTGGAGGGCGGTGAGGGCGGCGGCGCGCAGGGTGGGCGTTTGACTCAAGGTCAGAACGGCGCTCACGATGGGCATCACGCGCCTCCTGCGGCTTGGGGCTCGTCAGGCTCGGCGTCTGGGAGCTGGTGACGCATCCGACCGGCGAAGATCTCCACCGCGATCTTGATGCCCAAGGTGAACACGATGAGCCCGGCGGCCCAGATGCCGACCACCACACGCCACTCCAGCTCGTTGGGCATGTACTCGACGAGCTCATGCAGGGTGGACGGCACAAAGCCGGGGATGATCAGGCCCATGCCCTTCTCGATCCAGACGCCGACGAAGGTGAGCGCGCAGGCGATGTCGGCCAGCCAGAGCTGGCTCTTGGCGCGGGCGGAGAGCAAGATCACCGCGGCGACGCTGTTGAAGGCCAAGGCCGTCCAGATCCAGGGCACGAGCGCGTTGTGTCCGTGCAGGCCCAAGAACAGGTAGCTCGCCGAGGCCGTGTGGCTGCCGCCCGAATAAAACTCGGTGAACACCTCGGAGCCCACAAAGAACAGGTTGAGCAGCACCGTGACCCGCAAGATGCCCAGCAAGGTGTGCAGGGGCGCGTCGGGGATGGGCACCTTCGCGACGCGGCGGATCACCTGCAACGCCAGCACAATAAACGCCGGGCCCGAGACGAAGGCCGAGACGATGAAGCGCGGGGCCAAGATCGCCGTGTTCCAGAACGGGCGACCGCCCAGGCCGCTGAACAGAAACGCGGTGACGGTGTGAATAGACACGGCCCAGGCGATGCTCAACATCACGAACGGCAGGTACCAGCGCTTCTCAGGGCGGCGGCCTAAAAACCGCGTGTACAGCAGATACCCGCAGATGTGCAGGTTGATGAGCAGGTAGCCGCCGAGCACCACGACGTCCCAGGTCAACATCGAGACCGGCCAATGAAACCGGCCCAGCCCCGGCATGAGGTGCCAGGCGCGGTCGGGGCGCCCGAGGTCTACGTTCACGAACAGGAGCGCCATGATGATCGCGGCCACGGCGAGCAGCTCACCGACGATCACCACGTCGTGCATGGCCTTGTCTTTGTAGATGTAGGCCGGGATCACCATCATCACCGCCCCGGCGGCGAGGCCGACGGTGAAGGTGAAGTTGGCGATGTACAGCCCCCACGAGACGTGGTCACTCATGGCCGTGAGGCCCATGCCGCCCACAACCTGCTGGGCCCAGGCGTTCACGCCCACGAGCGCCAGCGCCGTGAGCAGGGTCATCCAGGTGTAAAACGGCCAGCCGCCGTCGGTGGCGACACCCACGGCGTCGCGTAAGAACGCGGGGTAGGATCGAGCGTGGTTCATGCGCCCTCCTATTTGTCGAAGAAGTAGAAGAAGCGCGGGCGTGTGCCGAGATCCTCTTTGAGCACAAACGTGCGTTTGTTCTCTAGGACCCAACGAATCTCACTGTTGGGGTCGAGCATGTTCCCGAACACCCGCGCCCCGGTGGGGCAGGCCTCCAGGCAGGCGGGCAGGCGCCCTTTGCGGGTGCGATGCAGGCAGAAGGTACACTTCTCCATCACACCTTGGGGCCGCACACGGTTGCTGAGGTAGGCCTGATCGGGGTTGATCTCCTCCGCGGAGATCTCGGGCTTGTGCCAGTTGAAGCGGCGGGCGTGGTAGGGGCAGGCCGCCTCACAGTACCGGCAGCCGATGCACCAGTTGTAGTCCACGACGACGATGCCGTCGGGCTCTTTCCAGGTGGCCTCGATGGGGCACACCGACACGCAGGGCGCGTTGTCACACTGGTGGCACTGCACGGGCATATAGCTCCGCCCCTTCTTGGGGACGGCGTGGTCGTAGTCTACGGTGCCCATGGCGAGGTCTACGGAGCCGTTCTTGATCTCCAGAACACGGATGTAGGACTGGTTTGTGGCGCGGTCGTGGTTGTTCTCGATGTGACAGGCCTCGGCGCACTTGCGGCAGCCGACACAGACGCTGAGGTTCAGCGCATAGCCGAACTGCACCTCGGGGATGGGCCGCACGTCGTCGATGGTGACGACGGCGCCGTATTGATCGAGGGTCTCCTGCTCTAAGCGGCGCAGCACCCGGACCATGTCGTCGCGGCTGAGCTCTTTGTAGTGGCGCTGGAGCAGCTCATCAATGGACAGATCCTCGGGCCACGCGGCCAGGGGCGCCATCGCCCGGGCGAAGGCGGCGGCCCCGAGCGTCGCGCCCAGCGCCTTGAGGGTCGTGCGGCGGCTTGTGTCTTCCATCAGTGGGTCTCCGATGCGGGGAACACGACACGGTCCACGGCGCGCGGCGCGGGCTGGACCTGGGGCGGCTTGGGGCTGTGTGGCGTGTGACACTCAACACAGTGGTTACGCACCCGTTCACCTTGGCGGAGGTCCCAGTAGCCGGTCATGCCGCCGTGGGCGCCCTTCTGGTAGTCGCGCGCTTGAGGGCCGTGACACTGGGCGCAGAGCTTCATCGCCTCGGCCATCTCGATCTTGGCGCCGTCGGCGAGGTGGAGCAGGCGCCGGTCTGTGGGCTCATGGCAAGCGTCACAGGCGAGCCCGCCGTGAAGCAGCTCGATCGTGCCGTGCATCTGCTCGGGGTTGCCCTCGTCTCCGACGACGATGGCGTCTTCGCCTGGCCCGGCGTGGCAGGTGGCGCAGGACACGCCGATGGGCGCGCCGTGGATGTCTCGCCGGGGGGTGTCGACGACGCCGAGGCTGGTTGGCACATGCACCCGGGAGACCTTGGCCGGTGCGTCGGCCACGGTTGGCCCGTACTCCCGCGACGGGTCCACAAAGCCCTGCTCGCAGGCCAGAAGCAGCGTCAGCGCGGTGAAGAGGGGCATCGGGGCTCCGGGCGTTCAGTGGACATGGGAGCCTTCTTACATACGCGGGGCCCCCTCACCACGGCCTCAGCGCCGGGCTATGACCTACCGCAGCGTTCCGGCCCTTGTCCTCGCGCTGGCGAAGAGACCGATTATCAGCGCCGAGATCGTGAGGGCGAGGCCATGCCGTTGTACCCCCTGGACCGACTCATCCGAGATCTCGCGCGCACGGCGCACCTGGGCGCGATGGCGTGGTGGCTCGGCGCCGAGCTGAGCGGAGGCGCGGAGAGCGTCGCGCCCGCGGCGGTGCTCGTGACCGGCGGCGCCTTGATGGGGCTACAGCTCCACCGCGCGGGCCCGGACGCGCTGGGCCACCTGAGCACCTGGGTGGTCTTCGTGAAGCTGGGCCTCGTATCGGTAGCCGTCGCCGCGCCGTCGCTCAGCCTTCCCGCGCTGCTGGTCGCGCTCTTGCTCGGGGGCCTCATCAGCCACGCGCCGGGGGCGGTGCGCCAGGCCGCTGTGTTTGGCGCGCCGGGGCCTTGCGCGACGCGCGGTGACCACGGCGAGGACGACGCGCGGTCGTGCTCGGCGCGGGGTGAGGGGGGGTGAGATCCTGGCTCCAGCGCCGCTAGGCGCGGGCTTGTTGGGCTCGACGTGCGCCCCCCAATCTGATCCGCTGCTTTGTCCAAACTCAACCAACTGGACGACGCCGACCGCCACACCGACATCGCCCGGGGTCGCGCGCGTCTCAGCGAGGCGCTGGAGGCCAAGGACGTGCGTCGAGCGCGGGCGCCGCGCGGCCCCTCACCCCCAAACCTCCTCCATCAGCCCCAGCGCCGCCCGCAGCTCATCCATGATCTCCGCCGCCAGCACCTCCGGCTCAGGCAGGCTCTCGGCGTCCAAGA
>JAKLKE010000489.1 GCA_023150775.1 Myxococcota bacterium | reverse complement strand
AGGCGCTGTCCTGGAGCTCCATCACCACACCCTCAAGGGCCTTGAGCGCCGGGGTGATCTCCAAGAGCTGGAGGATGATGGGCTGATCGGGGCCGTAGCAAGAGCCCGAGGCGAGGCGGAAGAGGAGCGCGTAGCCGATGTTTCCGGCGGCGCCGGTCACGGCGACACGAATGGGGGCGTTCATTGGAGTCCTCACGGGGAGAGAGCTTGGAGGCCCCGGCGCGCCGGGGATCGCCTGCCCCCTAACCGACCGGTGCGAGCTTTGGTACAGCCCCAAGCCCCGCGGATCGTGAGATTTTGCCGCGTCGCAACATGCTCCACGGGGCGTCGGGTCGGATCTCTCCGCGACGCCGGACGGCGAATGTCCTAAGATAGGTTGGCCCAGCCCACTGTCTCCCGAACCACAACCGAGAGACCCCGGGCGCCCACCCACCTTCGTGGAGCCTTCCGATGTCGATGCTGCTCGCCCTGACCCTCACCTTCGGCTCGTCGGCCTGGGCCGCCAAGCCCCCCGCCTGCCTCAAGGCCACGCAGAAAGAGCTCGCGGACGCCAGCCCGCTCCAGGTGCCCGCCGCCTGGGAGAGCCTGCGCGCCTGTGACGCCGCCGCCGCCCAGGCCGCGCTCCCCGCCACGCTCAAGCGCACCGTCGTCGGCGAGAACAGCTCCGAGTTCGCCATCGCCGCGATCAACGCCGGCGGTGAGGCCGCCGTGCGTGAGTGGGTCGGCACCTTACAGTCCGACGACCGCGCCCGCGCCATCGCCAAGCTCGGCGAGGCCTGCGGCGCGGGCGATGCCAAGGTCGGCGCGTTCATCGTGAACACCCAGGCCGTCGTCGGCGACCGCTTCTGGTCCGAGCCCTGGTACCGCGCGCTCACCACCTGCCGCACCCCCGAGGCCCAGAAGCTCCTCAACGACGAGGTGCGCAACCGCTCCAAAGAGCGCGCCCGCTACTTCTCGGCCCTGGAGGTCTACGCCAAGAACCTCGGCGTCGCCGCGATCCCCACGCTCTCGGATCTGGTGATCGGCACCGCTGACCAAGAGGAGCTGGTGAACCTCGTCAGCACCTTCGCCTACACCACGGGCCTGGGCAGCGTCGAGGGCCAGAACCCCGAGGCCACCGCCGCCGCCGTCGCCGCCATCGTGAAGCTCTCGCCCACCTTGCCCCCCAAGGTGCTCGACCAGGCGCGTATCACCTTGATGTCTCTGGGCGCCAACGCCGAGGCCGACCAGATCGCCGGCCTGCGCTACGCCAGCGCCAAGTGGCCCGACGGCTCGCTGCACTACGGCCTCGTCGTCGTGGAGACGGCGACCTGCAAACGTGGCAAGGTGCGTGAGGTCGTCCACTTGGGTGAGATCAGCAACCCCGGCACCACCTGGCCCGAGACCATCGTGGCCGAGGCCGAGTCGATCTCCATGGGCTGGACCTATGGCCTCGCCGAGTCCTGCAAAGGCACCGCATCCAACACGGTCTTCGTGACCGGCGGCCCCGTGAGCCCTGAAGAGCTCGCGGCGTTCCACCAAGAGCAGACCACCGCCGCCCAGGCGAAGGTGGTCACCAAACGTGAGGTTCGGGCCGAGGCGGCGATCGTCCGGCCCTGATCCCGCTCAGTCCGCCGCCACCAGTCGCCGCGCCACCATGCCCCCGGTGAGCACGGCGACGTCCTCAAAGCCGCGCTGGCTGAGGATTCGGGCGCCGAGATAACCCCGCTTGCCCGACCGGCACACCACGACGGTCGGGCGGCTGGGGTCAAGCTCACCAAGGCGCTCCCGCAGGTCGTCCAAGGGGATGTTCAGCGCGCCGGGGATCACACCTTGGCCAAGCTCGTGGGCGTCTCGCACGTCGACCACCTGGCTGTTGTGGAGTTTGGTCGTCGGCGGCACAAACCGCACGAGGCCGTCGAGCTGGTTGCAGGCCGCGAAGGCCGCCATGTGCAGCGGGTCTTTTGCGCTGCCGAAGGGCGGGGCGTAGGCCAGATCGATCTGCGCGAGATCCCGCACGGTGCCGCCAAAATGCAGAGCCGTGGCGACGACGTCGATTCGTTTGTCGACCCCTTCACCGCCGACGGCCTGGGCGCCGAGGAGCTTGCCCGTCTCGGGGTGAAACAAGACCTTGAGCAGGAGGCTCTGGGCGCCAGGGTAATAGCTCGCGTGGCTGCCGCCCTCGACGTAGACCGTGGCGCAGGGCGTGGCCATCCGCGCGGCCTGGGCCTCGCTGAGCCCGGTGCAGGCCGCGACGACGCCGAACACCCGCACGATCGCCGTGCCCAAGGCCGCCGGGGCGCGCTCGGGGTTCTCCCCCACACAGTGGCCCCCGGCGAGGCGCCCGGCGCGGTTGGCGATGCCCGCCAGCGGCACCCGCAGAGGGGTGTGCGCGACGCCGTGCAGCACCTCGACCACGTCGCCGACGGCGTACACGTCGGGATCGTTCGTGCGCATGTGCTCGTCCACCTTCACGCCGCGGCTGGGCCCCAGCGTGAGCCCGGCGGCTTCAGCGAGCTGGGTGTTGGGCCGCACGCCCATGCCCAAGATGAACAGATCCGCCGCCAAGCTCAGGCCGCTCTCCAGGCGAATCTCTGTGGCGAGTCCGTCCTTCATCGTGAGCCCGAGCACGCCGTCGCCTAAGTAGAGCCGCACCCCGCGGCGGCCGAGCTCCTCCTCCACAAAACCTTTGTGGTGGAGCTGCTCGACCATCTCCAAGCCGATGAAGCCCGCGCCGACGACGACCGCGCGCCGGGGCTCGTCGCCTTCCCGGGCGGCCAAGGCGTCGAGCGCGCTCTTGAGCATGTCGGTGTCGTGGAGGTTTCTCAGGGTGAACACGTTGGCCGCCCGAGGGCCCGGCGGCACGATGGGCGAGGCGCCCGGCGCCAAGATGAGCTTGTCGTAGCTTTGTTCTGTGGTCTCGCCGGTCTCGCGGTTGAGCACGGTGACGACCTTCCGGACGCGGTCGATGGACATGACCTCCCGCTGGGTGTGCACCTCGATGCCAAAGCGCTGGGCGACCTGCGCCGGCGTGGTGATCAGGAGCTTCGCGCGGTCCTTGATCTCGCCGCCGATGTAGTAGGGCAGCCCGCAGTTGGCGAAGGAGATGTGCTCGTCCTTCTCAAACAGCACGATGTGCGCCGACTCATCACAGCGCCGGGCCCGGGTCGCCGCGCTCGCGCCGCCCGCCACGCCGCCCACCACCACGATCGTCTTTTTGACCTTGTTCACCACGTCGTTCATCACCAGATCCTCCGTAGGCGGAGGGCTTAATCGCCTCCCGCGCCCCGTCGCGGCCCAAGGGCACAACGGGGCGATCTGGCGCAGGCTTGGCTCAGCTTGAGGCTGATCCAGCGCAGAGCGCGGCGACGTAGGCGTCGAGCTCCTCAAGCTCCTCGGTGAACGGGGCCTGGACGGGCGGGAATCGGAAGCCGGTCTTGGGGTCGAGGTCAAACGCGGCCACACGGAAGCTGATGGCGAAGCGCTCGCGTTTCCACTGGGCGCGGCAGAGCATCACCACAAACTTGCGGATGTGTTTGGCGAGGCCCCAAGGGTCGCCGCCGTACTCCCCCTTGAGCTGGGGCCAGAGGCGCTGGAACATCGCCTTGGGGTCGCGTCCTTGCTGCACAAACTCAAACATGAGCTGGTCGAGCACCCGGAAGGGCATGAGATCGCCCTCGTCGGTCTGTGCACGATCCGGGGGGCGCAGCTCGGCGGTGGGCGCCTGCACGTTCACGAACTGGAGGGCGTGAATGCCGTGCATGGCCTCGGCCCAGTTGAGCCAGAGGGTGATGAGGCTCTTGGGGATGCCCGAGAGCGGCGAGAGGCCGCCGGAGGTGTCGCCGTCCATGGTGGCGTAGCCCACGGCGGCCTCGGACTGGTTGGAGGTCGAGAGCAAGAGCGCGTTGTGCACGTTCGCCAACATCCAGATGAGCGAGCCGCGCAGCCGCGCCTGCACGTTCTGCAGGGGGATGTCGTCCGCCGGGTCGTCCCAGGAGAGCGGCTGGCCGCAGAGGCCCTCGGCCAGGCGCACATGCTCGTTCACCGCGCCCTGAATCTCTACCTCGCGGTGGGTGGCGCCCAAGGCCTCGGCGAGGGCCCGGGCGGCGTGGCGTGTGACGGGCCCGGAGTTCGCCGTGCCCATGTACGCCGTGTACA
>JAKLKE010000488.1 GCA_023150775.1 Myxococcota bacterium | reverse complement strand
GGACTCCGGGTTTTACGCCAGATCACACGGCAACACGCATAGCGCAAGGCCGATCAACGGGGGCGAGCAACGCTGTAAACACGATCGCCGCGCCGGGGAAGCCGAGGCCGGTGAGCGCGAACAGTCGCCGCCCAGTGTCTCCGTCCCAGACGACGATCTCGCCCTGATCCGTAGACGCCGCCAGCCATCGGCCGTCTGGCGACCAGCGCGCCTCGGTCACGACGCCACCATCCACCACAAATCGACGCAGCGGGTTGGCGCCAGGCTCCGCGATCTCGATGAGACCGTCAAACGAGCCGAGCACGAGGCGGCCGTTCGTCGGGTGAGACGCGATGGCGAACGACGCCGAGTCTACGCGGCTCTCGCCGAGGCTGTTTCCTTCGCGGTCAAACAGGCCATAACGCCCGTTGGTGCACACGATCCCGACGCGCTGGCCGTCTCTTGCCCAGGAGATGTCGGCCATCAGGCCGCCGCAGAGCTTGGCCGCGTCTGTGGTGGTTTGCTCCGCGTCACCCCAGCGCAGTCGCCCGCCGAGGCCGCCGACGAGCAGGCCATCGGGAGACCAGCCCACGGCGGTGGCGCGCAGGGCGTGCTCCTCCAAGAGGCCGCCGTCGCGGGCGTCGAGCACGACGAGCTGCTCCCCGGTGGCCACGGCGACCCGAGCGCCATCGGGGGAGGGGGAGAGCCGCCGGGCGGGCAGGTCGCGGCGCCAGGCGAGCTCGCCGCCGGGGCGAAACAGGCTGACGTGGTGGATGGAGCCGCACAGAGTGCCGCCGGGGAGGATCTCCAGATGTTCGCAGCCCCCCGGCGTGGGCTGGGTGCGGGCGAGGGTCGGCATCGGCATCGCGGCGGTGCGGGCGAGCACACCGCGCGCCTCGGGGCGGTCGGCGTATCGTAGGCTCTCTGCGGCGTAGAGGCTGGCCATGAGGGGATCCCCGGTGGCCAGCTCATCGCTCGCCCGGGCGGCGAGCACGACGCCGAGGGCCTGGGCGCGGTCACGCTCGGCGGCCAAGGCGTGGTCACGCTCGGCGCGCACCTGCCCCACAGCGAGGGCCAAGACGACGGCGGCGAAGGTGATCGTGGCGGCGCCGACGCGCGCCTGCCACCGATATCGATCGTACAGGAGCCGCAGGGCCTCGACGGGAGAATAACTGTACGCGTTGACGCGCTGCCCGGCGCTCCAGGCGCGGAGGTCGTCGCTGAGAGCCCCAGCGTCGGGATATCGGCCGCTGGGATCAAACGAGAGCGCCTTCTCGACGATCGCCGCGAGCGCCGGGTGAACCTGCACATTTCGGCGGCGCATCGTCGGCGCTGGGGTGGTCGCGGCCCGCTCCAGCATGAGCCGCGCGTCACCCCGTCTCAGCGGCGCCCCGGTGAGCAGCTCAAAGAGGATCGCGCCCAATGCGAACACGTCCGCCCGGGCGTCGAGGGCCTCGCCCCGGGCCTGCTCGGGCGCCATCGTAGACGGCGTCCCCGCCACCCCCCATCGCGGCGCGGGGCCATCAGCGAGGGGGCTCCCGGGCAGAGCCAACGCGAGGCCCCAGTCCACCACCCAGGTCTCGCCCAGGCCGCCGACCACGACGTTCTCAGGCTTGAGATCGCGGTGGATGACGCCTTTTGCGTGGGCGTAGGCCATCGCTTGGCAGGCGTCGAGGACATGATCTAAGAGCGCGTGACGCTCGGCGCGGCTCTGGGCCCGGGCCATGGCGTCGGTGAGCGTGCGGCCGGGCAGAAGCCGCATCGTGTACCACGGCGAGCCGTCGGGGTTGGTCCCTACGTCGTACAGAGGCACGATGTTGGGGTGCTCCAGGCGCGCGGTGATGCGTGTCTCGCGCAGAAACCGCTCGCGGTGGGCGCCGCCCTCGACGATGAGGCGTTTTCGCGCGACGCGTCGCCCGAGCTGCTGGTCGGTGACGGCCTCCACGGCGCCGAGCGCCCCGCGCCCGACCTCTTGGGGCGCGACGTAGCGGGCCCCGGAGATCGCGGCGATCACCGGGGGGCCCTCCTCCAAAGAGAAGGTCGCGCCGCCGAGGGCCTCAGAGTCTTCAGAGGCCTCGGCGTCGTAGGTGGGGTTGGCGAAGGACGGCGTCTTGCTCATCGGGCGCATTCTACCGCAGCTTGACCCGGGGAGCGCCGCCGCGTCATCGCGCCCTGGCGTAGAATCACCGTCCATGACGGAGAGATGAGCATGACTCGGATCGGCCTGTTCGCCTGCGCCTTTCGCCTGCCCGGCGCGGATCACCAGGGCGCGCTGCACGCCGTGCTCAGCGCGCCCTCGCCGCAGACCCAGGCCGCGCCGCCGGATCGACCCTTCCCCGAGGGCGCGCTCAACCCCGCGGTGAGCCGGGCGGGCAGCTTCTTGGAGCGCGTCTGGGACTTTGACCCGGCGCGTTTTGGCCTCTCCGATGAGGACGCGCGCTGGATGGACCCCCAGCAGCGGCTCGCCTTGGAGCTCGGCGCCGAGGCCCTAGAGCGCGCGGGGCACCCCAAGGGCTCCCTAGGCGTGTTCTTGGGGGTGTCCCATGACGACTTCCACGAGCTCGTGCGGGACCGACTCGACCGCGTGCCCGCGCCGACGAGCACGATCACCGGCTGCTTACGAAACCTCATCGGCGCCCGGGTGGGCTGGCAGCTCGATCGCCCGGGCCCGGCGGTGGTCGTCGACAGCGCCTGCGCGTCCTCGCTGGTGGCGATTCACCTCGCGCGCCGGGCCTTGGAGGCGGGGGACTGTGAGCTTGCCTTGGCCGGAGGGGTGTACCTGGCACTCACTGGCACGCCGTTTCGGGTGATGAGCCGGGCCGGGGCGCTCTCGCCGAGCGGTCTGTGTCGGCCCTTCGATGAGCGGGCCGATGGGCTCGTCATGGGCGAAGGTGGGGCGGTGTTTGTGTTGGGTCGAGAGTCCCTGGCCGATCGCCTGGGGCGTGGCCCACTGGCGTGGATCGCCGGGGGCGCCTTGGGCGGTGACGGTCGCACCCGCGCCCCGGTGGTGCCCAACCCCAAGGCCCAGATCGAGGTGATGCGCGCGGCTTGGGCCGACGCCGGGCGACCCACCACAGACTGCGACGCCATCGAGGCCCACGGCACGGGCACCCGCCTGGGCGACCTCGCTGAGGCCTCTAGTCTGTGCGCGGTGTTCCCCAAAGGCACCCCTGTTGGCTCGGTGAAGAGCCAGCTCGGCCACCTCATGTCCGCCGCCGGGGCCGCCGCCGTGGTGAAGACCCTGTGCAGCTTCACCACCGGCACACTCTACCCGAGCCTCGGCGCCGAGCGCCCCGTCGCCGCGCTGGGTGGGCTGCGGGTGCCCCAGGCCGTCGAGGCGTTTGAGGGCAAGCTCGTCGGCGTCAGCTCCTTCGGCTTTGGCGGCACAAACGCGCACCTCGTCCTGGAGCGCCCCGAGGGCCCGATCGTGTGGGGTGAGGCCTCCGCCCCGGGCCCCCGTCGCCACCTGCCGCTGCCCGACCGCGATCCCCCACGGTTGAGCCCAGGCCCGCTGCTCGACGCCCACACCGTACAAGGCCGGGCGCTGTGGCCGGGCGCGGCGAGCGTCGATCTCCTCCTGCGCGGCGGCGGGGCACGGGCCTTGGAGGGTCTACGTTGGTGGCGACCGATCACCGGCCACGCCGAGCTCGTCTCAGACGGCGCGCTGCTCCGGGTGATGGAGGGGGAGCGTCTGTGCGCTGAGGCCCGGGTGAGCGAGGCCCTGCATGTGCCGCCGCCTCCGGCCTGGCGTGAAGACGGCGAGGCCTTGGCCCCAGAGACCCTCTACGCCGAGCTTCGCGCCTTGGGCATGAGCCACGGGCCGATCTACCAGCGGGTGCGGGCCCTACGGTTTGGGCCGGGCTGGGCCGTCGCCGAGGTCGAGGGCCTCAGCGCCCCGGAGTTTGTGCTTCATCCTGCGGCCTTAGACGCCGTGTTTCAGGCCGTCGCCGGGCTCGCCCAGGGCTCGTCGCTGCGGATCCCGGCGGGGGCCCGGCGGATCGTGCGTCTTGGTGGCCTCGACGGACGGCTGCGGGTGATCACCGCCGGGCGGCCCGAAGACGCGGCGATCTGGGTCTTGGGCGAAGACGGCCAGATCGTGCTTTATGTCGAGGGCTTCAGCCTGCTGGCGCCGCCTGGAGTGCGGGCCTTCGCGCCGCGCTGGGGCAGGCGCA
>JAKLKE010000487.1 GCA_023150775.1 Myxococcota bacterium | reverse complement strand
CAGCACGAAGCGCCCCTCCGCGCAGTCCAGCGCCACCCGTGAGATGCCGACCCGCGCTGGGGTACAGTGCGCCCAATGAACCTCGTAGTCCTCCCGCGCAGGGCGGATGTCGAGGGTGGCCAGCCGAACCCCAGGGAGGCCGACCACAACCAGCCCGTCGTCAAACGCCAACACCTGCACAACCGCGCACAGATAGGCCGGACCCAGCAGGAGGAGCCCCAGGAGGCCCCCCAGCGACCGCCGGGGAGTTAGCGCTCGCCGCCAACCCGCCCACACGAGCAGGGCGGAGAGGGCGAAGAAGGCGGCCCACACGATGATCCCGCCTGACCGGGCGACCACCCAGCCGCTGCTGATGGGCGAGAGCAGCGAGGTCCACAGCTCAGATCGCGCCAGCGCCGTCGCGCCCAGGAGCGTCACGACGCAGCACACGATCAGCGCCCTTCGTACCCACAGCCGCGTCGTCTGGGGCATGGGCAGCGTCATGCGCCCTCGCTGCCCGCCCGCACCCGCACCCGCCGCAACGCCTCGCCCAGCGCAAAAGGCACGCCCAGCCGCCGCAGGGCGTGGTGTAGCCCCATCACGGCGCGGATCAACGGCAGACGCTCGGTGGCGAACGGCAGGTGTCGCAGCGCCAGGGGCTTCTTTCGTTTGAGCTCGCCGAGCTGCTCCAGCAGCGTGTCACGACCGAAATCCCAGTCCCCCGGCCCCAGAGGCCCCAAGAGCGCCTGAAGGTCGAGCTCCAGGGCCCCGGCGCGCACGCCCAAGCCCTCCAGCACGCCGTCTCGACGACCGGTGAGCGCCCGATCTAAGGCGGCGCTGAGCGTGGGCACATCCGGCACAGTCGCCACCGCGCCGAGATCGATGAGGCCCAGGCCGGTCTCGGTCACGATCAGGTTGCCGGGGTGGGCGTCCGCGTTCACTTTTCCCACACAGAACACCGGCGCGAACACCGCCGCCACGAGGTCTTCAGCCAAGGCCTGTGGGTCGTTGGGCCCTGGCCCCACCGGGCGCAGGACGTGGTGGAGGGTGGGCCCGAGGATCAGCTCAGCGACGAGCACGTCTTGGGTCGCGTGGATCGGCGTGGCGACGTGTAAGCGCGGCCAGGGTCGCAGCGCCTCAGCCAGCGCCACGCCCTCGGCCGCCTCTACGCGCAGGTCCAGCTCATTGAGCATCGCCCCGCGCAGCCCGGCGAGCATCTGCGCGCCGCCGCTGATGAAGCGCGCCGGGAGCGCCACGGCCTCTAAGTTGTCGAGATCTGCCCGCAGCGCCGCCGCCACGCCAGGGTAGAGGATCTTGACCGCCACCGCGCGCCCGTCGTGCAGGCGCCCCCGGTGAACCTGCCCCATAGACGCGGCCGCGAATGGCGCGGGCTCAACCTCCGCCAGGAGCCCCGTCGGCAGCGCGTCCAGGGCGCCCTTGATCTCGTCCCAAGGCCGGGGCTCGGCGGCGCCGAAGAGCCCTCCGAGCCGCGCGCGGGCCTCTTCAGGCAGGCTGTCGGCCACAAGCGCCAGGGTCTGCCCGAGCTTGTGCGCGCCGCCTTTGAGCTGCCCGAGCGTCGTCGCCGCCGCCTCAGGCCCCAAGGCCGAGCCGAGGAGCCGCCCTGCGCGTCGGAGTCGAGAGGTCGGGATCATGGGGGCGTTCGCCTCTGTGGGCGCGGCGTCAAACGTCTCAGGCCTGCTCGGCCACGCGGCGCGCGAAGCGTGGGAGCAGCGTCGCCAGCGCCTCCCGCGAGACGAGCGCGGTGAGGATCTTGTTGCTGACGCGAGCGCCCTTGATGAAGCTGGCCTCGCGGCGGGTGAGACGGGCGGCGGCGGTGACGCGGGTGGGGTCGTCTGTGGCGGTCGCGGCCACGGCGAGGGCCTCGTTGGTGGATTCGATGGCGTCGATCGGGTCTGAGGCGCCCGTGTCGACGATGTGAACGACCGCGTGCGCGAACTCAAGCGCCTCCGGCCCAGGGCGCGGGATGTGGGTGTATTCGGTGGACATCGGAGGTCTCCTTAGTACCGCTGAAGTATCGTCTAGCTCGGCGTCCGGTGTCAAGAGACGCCGCACCTTTTCCCGCCGCGCCTGAGACGCCCCCGCGTCGACGGAGGGTGATGTTGGCGAGCATGGGGCGCTGTCCTTGTCGACTGGGCGTCCTGCTCCAGTGCCGACGGTCTGGATATCCCCGACGATCGCGCTTGAGGTGAGCGCTCTGCGGCTTTGCGGCTTTGCGCGACCTGTTCGGGTGTGTCGGCGATCGGCTCTTCGAGCGGGCGGTGGTCGTCGCGGCGTTGTTTTTCTCGCGCCAAGCCGCCAAGCCGCCAAGGCCGGAGAGCTTTGTGTCTCTTCATCTTTGTGTCTTTGCGCGCCACAGACGAGTCGCGGCGATCGGCCGGTGCTGCCAGAGTCGAAGGCGCGGAGGATGTGATCAATGAATAGTCGCGTAAGGGGAGGCCAGCTCCCTCCTGGACGTCGCGTCGCGTCGCGTCGCGATCCGACGGTTAACATGAGCTGGGCTAGGCGTATCCTTATGGCGAACCACCGCCCGAGGTCGCCCATGTGCTCCGCCGTCGTTCGTGTCGCCCTGCTCGCCCTGCTCCCGCTCACCGCCTGCAGCCAAGAGACCTACCCTTGCTGCGTCGAGGGCCTCGTCGAGACCTGCGAGTGCCCACGCGGCACAAACTGCGTGCTGCCGCCGGTGTTGGACAACGGCGACGGCACCTGCGAGATGGCCGACACTGGTGACAGCGCGTCGGGGGGCTGAGCGGCGCTGTCTCCAGGCCGCTCAGTTCTCACACCCCTGAGTCTTCACACCGCTCAGTCTTCACACCCCTCACAGAAGACCGGCGCGGGGCGCTCGCCGTTGGCCACAGACGCCATCCAGTCCACGAGCGGCACGCCCTGCTCCGTCGTCTCATAGAGGCGGGTGTAGGGGATCATGCAGTGGTCGTCCCCGGCGGCGAGGTACTGTGTGAAGTTGGGCGTGGTGGCCTGAATCTGGGCGTTGTAGGCCTTCATGCCCGCCGACCAGGCCTCGGCGTCTTCGCCGCCCATCTCGGTGAAGTAGAGCGTCTGGTTCCAGTCAAGCTCCGTGTTGATCTGGCTGAGCGTCATCTCGGGATAAAACGCGCCGACGCGGCTGTAGAGATCGGGGAGGATCAGGCCAGACCAGTCCACCTGGGCGGGGTCGAGGGTGGGGATCCAGTCCGGCGCGGCCTGGGTGGCGTTCCACGAGGGGAAGCTGTTGGCGAAGAAGTCTGTGGTGACCACGCCCGCGCCGCCGTCGCCGATCTGGTTGACCTGGGCGTCGGGGTACATTCGCTGAATGTGCGGCGCCCACATCACCGAGCCATAGGCCCCGGCGCTGCAGCCGGTGACGACGATCTGCTCCGGCCCCGAGAACTGCGACTCCACCCAGTCCAAGATCGCCCGGGTGTTCACCGCGCCTCTGTGCTCAATGGTGACCGCCTCGTCGCCCTCGCCATAGGTCGTCACCGCGTCACCCCAATGAATGTCGCCGGTACAATAGGGCACGATGACGTGGTACCAGTCCACGAAGGGGTTCTCAGGGTCGGTGAGGTCATAGACGCCCTCAAACTCATCGGCGTCGACGAGATCCCGCATCCAGTCCATGTCGTCGGAGAACAGCGCCCCGGCGTAGCTGCAGGTGCCCTCATTCCAGCACGCGCCGCCGCCCATAAAGTCGATGACGACCTTGTTGACCGTGCCCGGCCGGGCGAAGAAGCTGTAATTGGTGCCTCGGGCGCAGATCGTGCCCTCGCCCGGGTCCAGCTCATTCCAGCCCGGGTTGAGCGTGGGCAAGACCAGCTCCCCCGCGTCCTCGGCGGCGCAGGCGGGCAGGAGCGCGGCGAACATGAACATCGGGAGCTTCACACGCATGACGACCTCGGCTTGTGACAGGAGCGCACAAGATACCTCCGCTCGGCGTGTGGCACAATAGGGGCTCCCTTACCCGAGAGGCCCCGATGCGCAGGCTCCTGCTCACCCGCCACGCCAAGAGCGACTGGTCCACCGAGGCCCTCGACGACCACGCCCGCCCGCTGAACAAGCGCGGCCGCCGCGACGCCCCCCGAGTCGGCGCCCTGCTGCAGTCCCTCGGCTGGCGCCCCGAGCTCGTGCTGTGCTCCACGGCGCAGCGCGCCATCCAGACCCTC
>JAKLKE010000486.1 GCA_023150775.1 Myxococcota bacterium | reverse complement strand
CGATCCCGCCCAGGTGTTCGTGGATGAGCGTGCGGAGCAGCTTCGGGCGCGGGTGCGTGTGCCGCCGGAGGCCGAGCGGCTGTCGAACGCGCGTAACCTCGTGCTCGCCTGCGTCCGTGTTGCTTCGCCGCCGACGGAGCAGGCCGCTCGTATCCGCGACCTTGTGCGTACCCTTGATGAGCTGTTGCCGCCCAATCTCCGAGACCAAGCCGTCACGCGGGCGTCTCGCTTAGAGCGCCCGGTCGGCCTCGGCGACCCCGAGGAGGCCGAGAAGCTGATCAAGGCCGCGCGTGGCATCCGCGTAGACGCCGTGTCGTTCTCCGACGACGGCCCAGTGAAGGCGCGGGTGGCGCTTCACCGCCTCAACGCGGTCCTGACCCCCCAGGAGCGCGCGTTCCTGGAGCGCTGCGCCGCCGTCGAGGCCGAGAGCGCGCCGTCTTGGCTCGTCGAGGGCCGCCCGCTGCGGGACGCGCTGATCGATCGGCTCACCCAGCCAGCCCTGACCACTGCGCACCGACTGGACGACGACACCCAACGGCTCCTGCTAGACATCCTCGACGTCGTAGACCGCCGCATCACGACCACACGCACCGGCGATGAGGCCGCCATCGCCGCGTACCTGAGCGACCTAGAGTCCGACCCCGAGGGCGTCCGGAAGGCCCTGGAGCACTACACCGTCGTGCTCGCGGCGACGCTTCAGCAGGCCGCAGGCAAAGAGATGCGCCGGGTGCGCGGCATCGAAGAAGGACAGACGACCTTCGAGTCCGTCATCGTTGATGAGGCGGCCCGGGCCAACCCCCTAGACCTGTTCATCCCGCTGAGCATGGCGAAGCGCCGCGTCGTGTTGGTCGGCGACCACCGCCAGCTCCCCCACCTGCTCGAACCCGACGTGGAGCGGCAGCTCGCCGAGGGCGTGGACCAAGGCACGGTGGCGAAACAGACCCTCGACGCGGTGCAAGCCAGCCTGTTCGAGCGTCTGTGGGTGCTGCTGCGCGCCCTGGAGCAAAAAGACGGCATCCGCCGCACGGTCACGAGTTCTACGAGGTCCACGACGACGGAAAGATCGAGAGCCCCCGTCCTGCGGACCAGTTCACCCACGACCTCCCCGGCTACGTCGAGAACGGCGCCCCCTGCGTGGCGGCGTGGCTGGATGTGCCCCGTGACCGAGGCCGTGAGGTGCGTGGGGTCAGCAAGAGCCGCCCCGCCGAGGCGCGCGCCATCGCCAAGGAGGTGCGCCGCCTCATCGACCACGATCCGAAGCTCACCTTCGGCGTAATCGCCTTCTACAGCGCCCAGGTAGACGAGATCGGGCAGGCGATGATCGACACGGGGCTGACCGAGCGCGCGCCAAACAGCCGCGGCTGGCGAGTGGCCGAGGCGTGGTCCACCACGTTCAACCACGAGGGCAAGCGGGTGGAGCGCCTTCGAATCGGCACAGTCGATGCCTTTCAAGGCAAGGAGTTTGATGTGGTGTTCTTGTCGGTCACCCGCAGCAACGACCTTCCGGGAGGCGAAGACGAGCAGCAGCGTCGAAAGTTTGGCCACTTGATGCTGGAGAACCGGCTCTGCGTCGCGATGAGCCGCCAGCAGCGGGTGCTGGTCGCGGCGGGTGACCTCACGTTTGTGCTGGCCGAGGACGCCCGCGAGCCCCTGCGGGCCTTGCGCGCCTTCGCCGAGCTGTGCGGAGGCGACCATGGCGTTCTTCGGTAACCCGGAGCCTATGTTCAAGAAGGACACGCCGGTCCTGCGCTTCAACTTCGGCAAGGATCCGAACGCTCGTTGGGTGCTCTGGCCGGTGTTCACTTGGCGTGTGGTCGCGCCTGTGCCCAAAGAGCGCAAGCTCAACCTGTTCCAACGGGCGGTGCTCGGCCTCGCGCGGGCGAGGGTCACGGCCATCGTCGACGTGGCCAATCGCCTGATGATCGCCCCTGACCTCGCCGGCCTCATCGTGCTGGAGCTCCAGAACATGGCGCTGCTCGACCCCATGAGCGCGCCCACACGACTGGGCTTGAAGATGCTCGACGACATCGAAGAGGACCCAACGGAGGAGGCCCGGGTTGGCCATGTCCTGTCCCACGCCTTCGGCGGCAAGCTGTGGCCACGCTTCCTCATGGGCGACCTCCCGGTGGCCGACGTGGAGCTCAATGAGGACGGCTGGCCCATCCTGTTGAGCGGCAGCGCCGGGGACCCCTGGAAAGACCGCACGTTCTGCGTGCTCCCCTCAGGTCGAGACGGCGTGGTGATGGCGCGCCCCGACGCCCGCGACGTGCTCCGCGCGGCACGCCGACACCGAAAGCAGCGCGACTACGACGACGTAGATGACGAGCGCGATGTGCCCAGCCTTCAGCGGGTGTCGTTCATCGATGAACGGCCGCAGCCCTACCTCCTAGCGCTTCGTGCGCGCCGCCACGACTCCGGCGACTGGATGGTGGACGATCCGTTCGGCCACGGCGAGGCCGTCGACCTCCGCGCGCGGCTGGAGGAGCGCCTCGACAGCCAGGCGGGTCTGCGTCGTTGGCTGTCCCCCCTCATCGGCGCCGACCCGGACGCGCCGACCTTGGGTCAGCTCCAGACTGGCGCGGCGTGGGAGGTCGAGAAGCGCCTGACCCTCGCCATTCGCCAACATGACGTGGTGTTCGAGCGTCTGGTGGCGATGCAGCGCGCGCTGCTTGAAGCGACGAGCCAAGACGCCCCGCTTGATAAGTGGGATGACGTGCTGGTGAAAGGCCAGCGCGCTGTCGAGCGGGCGCTTCATACGATCTATCGAAGCCACCGTGACGCCAGTCGCTCCCTGTTTCCGGTGCTCGCGGACTCGGACAAAGAGTACAATCGCCGCCTGCTGGACACGATGGCTGCGGACATGGGCTTCAACGCGCCTCTGCCGGTCACGTTGTCCTCGGTGCGGCGCGGAAAGGTCCAGCACGCCGAGCAGAGCGGCGGCGGCAGCTTGCGCCCCCTGGTCGTGCTCATGCTGCTCTGCGCCGATCGTGAGAACGAGCACCCCCTCCGACACGCTGGGAAGACCACGCCCGATCTGCTGCACCGCCTGGACGCCCTGGCCACGGCCCGCGACCGGGCAGCCCACGACGGCGCGGCCACCTGGCCCGAGCAGGTCCAACGACATGTCGAGACCGCCTACGTGGCCGTCGAAGCCCTCCTCCTCCACCGTTGAACGAGGTCCCGCTTATGTCTTCTAAGAACAAGAACCGGCAGCAGCAGCACCAACAGAAAAAGGGCGTCCAGCCTGCCGCAGCCACCAAAGTCGCGCCCACCCCTGCGCTTCAGGAGCCGACGCCCGAGCAGACGGAGCGACTCAAGCTCGCGTCGATGGAGGTCGAGGCGCTTACCGCCGAGCATGGCCCTGCGCCCTTGGTAGAAGTGTCGGAACAAGCACGCGCGACGCTTGAAGAGAGCCTGCAGCGTGTCGAGGGGCTCCTGCAAGGCGCCCGCGCGCACTTCAACAAGGCCCGAGAGCACGAGACCGCGGCGAAGGCCGAAGAAGACCGCCTGTCCGCCCAAAAGCGCGACCAGGACGAGGCCTTTCGCACCAAGCGCAGGCAGCACGAGGCCGATCTCATCGGCATGAAGAAGGCTGCCGATGAGGAGGTCGTCGCGAAGCTGAAGGCGGCGGACGTAGAGATCTCGATCAAACGAAATGAATGGGAGCAAGCGGAGCTCGACCTATTGCAGCGCATAGAGAGCGCAGACGGTCGCGAACAGGCGCTGACGCGGCGAGAGGCCGCCAACCGGGTCAAAGAGGCCGAGCTCGTCGAGCAGGGTTACCGTCTCGCTGAGCGTGAGCTCAACGCCGAGCAAGGCTTCCTCACCGAGAAGCTGCGTATCCTCAGGCCCGTCGAGGTCGATGTCACGCGGCTGCGTGAGGAGCGAGACCGCCTCGACGGGGAGATCACTGAGCTACGAGAGAAGGCAGAGACGGAGCTTCGCGCGAAGGCGCGGGCCCGGGCGGAGCGGTGGGCGGAGGAAGACGCCGCGCGCACGGAGGCCGAGGCGGAGGCCCGTCGTAAGCTTGACGAGGCCGTCGCGTTGGAGCGCCAGAATAAGCTGCACGCCCTGCGCGCCGAGCTCCTGACGGAGCGTGAGCAGGCCGAGGCCGACTGGCTGGAGGAGCTCTCGCGGCGCCGCACTGCCCTGGACAATC
>JAKLKE010000485.1 GCA_023150775.1 Myxococcota bacterium | reverse complement strand
GGCGCGGCGCTCTGCGCGCTGCCCGAGGGCTGGGTCACCCAGGCGGGCGACTGTGACGACGGCGCCCCGGGCGTGTACCCCGGCGCGGCGATGGTGTGCGGGGACGACGTAGACCAGGACTGCGATGGCCTGAGCGACTGTGGGCGGTGGTTGGAGGGTGACCTGAGCGGCGAGGGGGCGGTGCGCTGGGTGGGAGACAGCTACGACCGCCTCGACGGGGAGGCGATGGTCGTGGACCTCACCGGGGATGGGCTTTTAGACCTGCTCCTCGGATCTACCGAGGTCACCGGAAGCGGACACGGCGGCGTGTACCTGCTCCCCGGCCCCTTGCCGACCTCGGGGCAGCATGTCGTCGAGCCCACCGCGTGGCTGCTCAAGGGGGAGGATAGCCAAGATTCCACCATGGGCGCGCGGCTGCGAGTAGACGACCTCAACTTTGACGGCGCGGTGGACCTCTTGATCGCCGCCACGGACGGGAACTCCGACCGAAACCGGCTCTACTTAGCCTTCGGCCCGATCACCGGCCCCATCGACATGACCAGCCCAGGCGCCACACACGTCCTCATCGAGGGCGCGAACACCCGCGATGGCTTCGGTGACGGCGTGATCACCGGACAGCTCGACGGCGACGGACAGCTCGACCTCTTGGTGAGCGCGCCCGCCTGGGCCTCAACCACCAAAGGCGACAACTACGGCGCGCTGAGCTTCTTTGAGGGGCCGATCAAGAACGACCTCAGCGCCGCGAGCCCCGATCACCGCATGGAGCTGTTCAGCCGGGCGCCGATCGGCCGCGCGGCGTTGGCGAACCTCGGGGACGTTGACGGCGACGGCCTGGATGATGTGGCGATGGGCCTCACGCCTTGGACCTACAACGTCGGCACCAAAGATTATCCCTACGACATTGTGGCCGTCGTCACCGAGGGCGCCGTCGCCCGCGCGACGGATCTGTGGGACGCCATGAGCTGGGCGGTGATGATGGACTCCGTCGGGGATGACCTCGGCGTGGTGTTGGTGCCTGCTGGTGATCTCGATGGCGACGGATACGCTGAGCTCGTCGTGGGCGCGCCGGGCCGGGATGTGGGCGACGCTGACAGCGGCACGGCCTGGGTGATCAGCGGCAAAGAGCTGAACCGCAGCGGCGTGGGCTATGCCGACATCGAGGACGCCGCCATCGCCGAGATCACCGGCAACTACGAGACCGATCAGCACGTCGGCGCCGCGCTCACCGCTCCGGGTGACCTGGATCAAGATGGCCTCGGCGACCTCTTGATCGGCGCGCCGGGGTACGACAGCGACGGCGGCGCGTTCATCGTCTACGGCCCCGTGAGCGGGCACCTGCAAGAGAAGGATCTTGGGGCGCTGATCGAGGGGCGCGCGGTCATGGGCTCCGACTACGGCGCCGCGCTGGCCGCCCCCGGCGACGTGAACGCCCTCGGCCACCCCGACCTCCTGCTCTACGCCCCCGAGAAATACACCTGGCACCTCTTGTTCACCGACGCGCTGTGACACAACCGCCCCGAGGGGGGCTCTGGAGACGACATGGGGAGAGCACACAGCGCCGCCGCGCGCACCACCGACCAGGAGACCGCGCCCGCCGAGGAGCAGCTCACCGAGGGCCTTCACGCCACGGTCAACGAGGCCGTCATGGGCGCCCGGGCCGAGCTAGCCGCCTTGGGCGAGCGCGCGGGCTTGGCCGCCGCCCGGGAGGCCCTGCGCGCGCGACGTGAGGAGGCGGGCGGTGATGACGAGGAGGCGGGCGGGCCGTTCGCCTGGCTCCGGCGGCAGCGGGAGGAGGATCCGGCGGGGGATGAGCCCGCGACGACCGCCACCACGACCACCGCCGAGACAACGATCGGAGAGGAGACCTCGGCGACCGCCGCCACCACGACGACCACCGAGGCGACGATCGGAGGGGAGACCTCGGCGACCGCCGCCACCACGACGACCACCGAGGCGACGATCGGAGGGGAGACCTCGGCGACCGCCGCCGCAACCACCGCCGAGGCGACGATCGGAGGGGAGACCCCGGCGCCCACGCCCGCCACGGCCTACGCCGCGCCGCCGCCCGCGCCGAGCGCCGAGGCGAAGCCTTCCTCAGCAACAGCCGCCTCCCTCACCCCCGAGCCCGGCGCCGCCGCCTTGGCCGCCGAGACGCCCGCGCCAGTCCTGGGCCTGCTCACGGGGATCAAAGACGGCGCCGTTGATGAGCTGGTCGGCGTGAGAGACTTCGTGGTGGGCGTCTTCCACCACACAAACCCGCTGGCCTGGGAGACGTACAAGGCCACCTGGGCCAGCACCTTTCAGACCGCAGCGGCCCTGTTCCAGGACCCCACGCTGCTCCTCACGGCCCTGGTCGAGCCCTACAAGGCGGCCTATGCCGAGGGAGGCGGGTTCCAGGCGGCGGGGCGGCTGATCTGGGACGTGGCGACCTTGTGGTCCGCGCCGACGAAGGTGATGCGGGCGCTCAAGATCACGAGCCGGGTTGGGGACCTGGCGAAGGCGGCGGGCGCGGCGGGGAAGGCCGGTCAGGCCGCCGGGATGATCGGCGGGATGCTGCAGCTCTACAACCAGCTCTCGCGCCTGCGCCGTCGTCACGACGCCACCCTGGCGCAGACGCTCGCCGTGGTGCAGTCCGAGAAGGGCAGCGCCGCCGCCACACGGAGCCTACGCGCGGCGGAGGACGCCATCGCTGAAGGGCTGTTGACCCCCGACGATCCCAACCTCGCCCGCCTGATGGATGAGCTGGGCAAGCACCGCACGGAGCAGCACATCGTCGGCCCCTTCGCCGAGATCGCGCGCTATGTGCAGCTTGTGCGGAAGGGCGACATCGCGCCGGGCACGGCTGTTGGCATGGGCGTGAAGCCGGGCACGCGGGTGGAGGGGCTGCCGGATGTGGGCATCCGAGAGCTTGAGATCGACGCCTACTACATGACCCGCGCCGGGGTGCTCGTGGCCGAGGAGGTGAAGGCGTCGCCGAGGGCATTCGTGCGCAAGATGGACGCGCGGCGAAAGCTGCGCGAGGGGGAGAAGCCCGACTGGGAGAAGACGATGAAGCAGCCCGGACGCTACGGCGAGTGGGCTCAAGCGGGCGCTGACGGCCCGCCGCGTGAGGTGCGCTACTACATTCAGTCCGACGAGCCCTTCTTCGGGGAGATGCTGAACTCGGAGATGCTGAAGGAGCTGTTGGCGAAGCTCCCCGCGAGCACGCCCTTTCAGATTGGCGGGCACTCCATGACCCTGGGGGATCTCCTCCACCTCGCAAACCGCAAAGAGGCGATCCTTCACGCCCAGCACAAGCTGCCTGAGCTAAGCGGGATGACAAAGCCCGACATCAACCACCAGCTACTCGACAACGTCGAGATGACGCTGAGAAACCTCACGCGGCTTGAGGAGGCCCTGGCTCATGCCCCTTGACCCTGACTCACTGATCAACGTGTCCCATGAGGTAAAGAAGCTCCTCCCCACCCTGGATCCCCTTGATCGGCAAACGCGCCTCGCCGCGATCGAGGCGGTGCGGCGTCTGGTTCGTTTTGATCGTTCTACGGAAGAGGAGCTGCAGAGGGTCTACGCCTTCCTGAGCCGCTTCAAAGGGGCAGAGCGGTCTGCGCTTCACGACTACTTTCCACGCCCGCTCCCAATGGTCATGACTCAAGCGGAGGTCGATAAGTGCTTTGATGGGCAGCTCCCCACGCTTGAAGATCCCGCCGACCGGATGCTCATGTTTCGGCGCGTGCGCCGCAGCGATGTCGCCTACTCATCTGGAGGAGCCATCTTACGCTGGCTCCGCGACCACCCCCAAGGCGCCACGCCCGCTGAGGTCGACCTCCTCGCCAGCCTACACGACGAGCTTCTGAGCTCAGGGCTGTCGCTCGAGTGGGCCACGCTCCTCCGCACCCTCGCCCCCGACCGCGCCCGAGAGATCGCCAAGACCACCCCCGACCAGAGCGTGTGTGCCTCGCTCGTTGGTGGCGACCCCGAGGGAGGCGCCATCTTCGACGCGCGTTTTCCCAACTGGGCCGAGGAGGAGGCCCAGGCTGAGGCCGAATACCTCGCCACCCTCGACGACGACGAGTGGCCATGACCACAAGACGAGCGCGCTGGCCGCCCCCGGCGACGTGAACGCCCTCGGCCACCCCGACCTCCTGCTCTACGCCCCCGAGAAATACACCT
>JAKLKE010000484.1 GCA_023150775.1 Myxococcota bacterium | reverse complement strand
GGAAAAGACATCGTCTGTGCTTGTCGGTGACGGTGATGATGATAGAACACAGTGTCTACGGAAGTGGGGCAGGCTCACATGGCCCCAAGCGGCCCCGCCGTGGCGCCCAGAAGCGCGCCCACCCACAGCCGCCCGCCGCCCTCTCGGGCCAAGAGAGCCCCGGCGAGGCCCCCCAAGGCGCAGCCCAGCCAGAGCACGGCGTTAAACGCGACGATCGGCCAGGCGGCGAGGGGCTTGAAGATCAGCAGGTTGAGGGGGTCGATGAGCACAAACCGCTCCCCTTCGGGCCAAGCGAGCAGGCCCGTCTCCACCACGAGCCAGTCCCCAGACTGCGCGGCGAGCCACAGCCCGGCGAGGTGCTCCGGCGCCTCTTGCCCCGGCGCGGAGAGCAGCGCGTCGGCGCCAAGGGGCCACAGCGTCAGGATCGGCACGAACAAGGCGATGATCCCCGCCGCGACGACGTCCGCCGAGCCGAACCTCACAGCACAGGCCGAGCCAGCGGCGCCGTGTAGGTCACCGCGGCGCGGTTCAAGCGCTCATCCGCCCCCGGCAAAAAGTCCCCGCCCAGAAGCCGCTCCGTGGTCAGCTCCAGCTCCAGGCGGCCTTTGTCGGGGTCTGCGACCATCACCGTGAGCCCGTAGCGGTGGCGGCGCTCTTCAGTCATGGCGGTGAACACCTGATCCTGGAGCACCTCGACCACCTCCACCCGCCGCACCTGCTCGGTCATCAGCGCCACGCCCCAGCTCGGCGTCACCCAGCCCACCCGGCCCCACCAGGTCAAGGAGTCGCCGCCGTTGACGTGGCCCAAGGAGCGCCCGTCTTGGGTGAAGCCCTCGTGGTAGACGCGGTGGCCGGTGTACCAGCGGAAGTAGTCGTCCATCAGCCGGGCGTACTCGACGTTGAGCACCAGCGGCCCGGCGCTCAGCTCGGCGCCGAAGAGGTTCGCCACCCCGGCGAGGCGGGGGATCGGCACGGCGCCGGAGTCGTCTACGATGAGGTCGTCGCCGCCGTACTGCCAGTACACGGCCAAGGTCTCGGCCTGGGGGTGCAGCCAGCCAAGCGGCGCGATGAGCTGCAGGTCCATGGACGCGAGCTCGTTGCTGTCGGCCTCAAGCTGGTCGGGATCGCCGTAGATGTGGGGGTCGAGGGGCAAGAGCAGCTCGCCGAGCCCCGGCCAAGGCCGCAGCTCCCCGGCGAACTGCCCTACCCGGCTCGCGCCGAGCTCCACCCAAGGTTTGGGCCGCCAGCGGGCGTCCATGACGATGATCCCCGGGCGGTTGACGTCTCGACGGGGGCGCTGCAGCCAGCCCATCGCCAGCTCCGCCCGGGCCACGCCCAGCCGGCCGAGCTCTCCTTCGAACGCGGCGCTGCCCGCCGGAAATGGCCGGGCGTCGTCGCCCAAGAGCAAGGCGCTGTGCCGCCCCGGCCCCAAGGCCCGAGGCTCAATCCCGAAGCCCACCCGCGCCGGGCCCCGCCGGAGCCCCGCCCAGGCCGCCATCACCGGCGCCGAGGCGCTCACGCCGCCGCCGCCGCCCACATCAAGCCAGCCTTGGGCCTGGGCCTTCACCTCCCACCACGGGCTCAGGGCGAGGGCCGAGACGCCGAGGCGAGGGCTCAGCAGGCCGGGCTCGGCGTCTCCCAAGAGGCCCTGGGTGCGGCCATCCCCCACCGCCACCCGCAAAAAACCCCCGGCGGTGAACACGAAGCCCTGCTCGCCCGGCAAGCTCGGCGCGGTGAGCGCCAGGAGGGGATCGAGCCGCGGCCCGGCGAGGCCCTCCGCCGCCAAGGCCAGGGCGAGGGGCGAACGATCCGCGCCGCCCAAGGTCATCGGGGCCTCGGCGGCGATGAGCGCGCGGCGCGTCGCGGCCTGGGCCCAGTCGCCCTCGGGATCGGCCAAGGCGAGCCCAGACCACAGGAGCAGGGTTGAGGCGAAGGAGGCCGACATCCCCGCCAAGGTAGCATCCCAACGCAGCACCCGACATCCTGATAAGGGTGCTGGAGCGTGATGGTCTGGGCCCTAGGCATCTCCTTGGCGTTGGCCGAGGAGCCGATCGACGAGCGGCACCGCGTAGACTGGTGGGCCGCGCCGACCGCTGATGCCCTGCACCCCACCCTGCCGACCTACGTCTTGCGCCACCGGCAGCTCATGGATCTGGCCTCGGCGGGCCCCGGCGCGAGCCCCGTCTACCGCGACGTCTGGACCCGCATGGAGGTCTACAACACCCTGCTCGCCCACAACCTGAGCCCCACGCCCCTCACCCAAGACCAGGCCGAGCGCGCCCGGGATCTCGCCGTGGCCTCAGCGGTGATCGGCGCGCAGCTCCTCGTCGAAGAGACGCTCCGTGAGGCGCCCCTGCTCTCCGTGGGCTGGCGCGTCACCCGCAGCTTCACCGCGCCGAGCCTGGAGGTGAAGCAGACCGAAGACGGCCTCAAGCTCGCCGCCAACCAGCAGCTCCGCCCGACCTTTGGGGATCTGGAGCAGGCCCGAGCCGGTGAGCTGGCCCCTGTCCTGCGCCCGCCGAGCCCCCGAATAAACGTGACAGATGCGACAGGTGTGACAAACGCGACAGGTGCGACAAACGCGACAGGTGCGACAAACGCGACAGGCCCGATGCGACAGGCCCCGCCCCGGCGCCCGCCGCAGCCGACTTTACGCCTCGGCGCCACGGGCCGCCTCACCACCTTAGACCCCGAGCGTGAGGACGCCCCGCTCTGGTACACCGTCAACGCCTGGACCCAGCTCAGCCAGCTCGGCCTTGACGCCATGCGGCTCAGCGTCGATCTGGTGCAGATCCCCCTGGAGACGCCCCTGCCAACCGCCTGGAGCTGGGCCGGGACGGTGAGCGCCCGGCAGGCCCTCAGCCGCCGGGTGGTGCTCACCGGCGAGGCGCGCTCCGCCCCCGGGGCCTGGACCCCGCAGACCCTCCGCCTCGGCGTCTCCACGCCCCTCGTGCCCTCGGATCCCGCCTGGGTGCTCCGCCTCTCCCACAGCGAGGGCCTGACGGGCCGAGGCGAGGCGCCCCCCGAGCGCCGGGTGGAGCTGCGGCTCTTGTACAACGGCGCCTGGCGCGCCCCGCTCTCCCCCTCGGCCTGGCCCCTGGGGCAGGTGCCCGACGCGCCGCCGGCCTGGCCCCAGCACCCCGGCTACGGCCCCAACCCCACCAGCCAAAAGGCCGCGCCGCCCGTCGGTGAGCAGGCCGCGCGCCTTTACAGCCCCGGCTGAGCGCGCCCGCCGCTCCTTTTTGGGGTTAGGATGTGGCGCATGTTCCAGAAGCTCAAGAGCCTCCCGCTTCGTGTCGCCAAACGAGTCGCCCGGGCCATCCAAGACCAGGACGCCAAACGGTACGCCGCCCCGGCCACCGACGACGGCGGCGGCCCCCAGATCAAAGACATCCCCGACACCGAGCTCGCGGATCTGCCCGCCGAGGCCGTGGCGTATGACGCCGCGAAGGCCGTCGCCGAGTCGGGAATCGTCTTTGTCGACGTGCGCCCGCTGGCCGCCTACCAGGCCGGGCACGTCCCCGAGGCCGTGCACATGCCGCTCGGTGAGGTCGTCTATCGCCTCGCGGAGCTGCCCCCCGACGCCCGCACCCTGGTCTACGACGACCACGGCGAGGCCGACGCCTTACGCGCCACCCTGTTCATGCGCGCCCGAGGCTTGGAGTTTGTCTACACCCTCACCGGCGGCCTGTCCGCGTGGCAGCGCCTGGGCGGCAAGGTGGAGCGAAAGAACCCATGAAACGACTGCTTTGGCTTGGTCTGGGTCTGGGTTTGTTGGCCTGCGTGCCCAACTGCCAAGGTGAGGTGAGCGGCCCCTCGTCGCCGCTGCCCTGGACAAAAAAGGCCAGCGAGGCCCCCCAGAAGCTCCAAGAGGTGCTCACCTTACGCGAGCCCAAGAAGTCGCTGAGCGAAGACGGCCTCGCCTGCGACGACAGCTCCCACGTCGCCGACAAGCTCGCGAACACCTGCGTCACCAAAGAGCTGAGCTGCGGGCAGACCATCGAGGGCCACACCAAGGGCGGCGTAGACCACTGGTCTAACGCCTTCTACCGCGGCAAAGCTTGCACCCCCCTGCCCCAGGACTACGACGGCCCCGAGCGGGTGTACCGCCTCACCCTGCCCGCCCGGCAGCTCGCCGACATCACCTTGGCCACGCCCTGCGCCGACCTCGAC
>JAKLKE010000483.1 GCA_023150775.1 Myxococcota bacterium | reverse complement strand
CCGACGCCGACCCAGCCCTCGACGCCGACGTCGGGGATGGCCTTGAGGTGCCGGGCGGCGAACCGTAGGCCCTCGCCGTCGCGGGCGAGGCGCTCTCGGCGCTCCCGGCCCTGGGCGTGCTGTTTGAGGAGCGCCGCCTCTCGGCGAATCGTCAGGCCGCTCTGGGCCTTAAGCGCCGCCCGGGTGAGCGCCAAGATCATCGGCTCTTCGCCTTCGTCCTTCTTCTTCTCATCCGGGAGCTGGGGCCAGCCAAGCTCTGGCGCCGGGCTGAGGTCGGCGTCTACCAGGGCCACGCGGCCCATTTTGACGACGTCCTCGACGCTAAACCATCGGTCTAGTAGGTCGCGGATGAGCTTGAGGCCGAGGAGGTTTTTGCCTTCGCCCCGGGCGATGAGGTCCAGGGCGGCGGCGCGCTGGGCCTCGGGCAGCTCAGCGCCCTCACGCCCGGCGACCTGCTCCTCCACCAGGGACGCGGCGACGCTCACCAGCTCGGCCAGGGTGCGCTTGAGCACCTCATCCTCGACGGGGGCGCTGCGGGAGGCGTTCAGGCGCAGGGCGTCGGCGACCCGGGCGCCGCGCAGGCGCAGGGGGCCCACGGTGAGCGCCGCCTGGCCGACGACCACGCCGTCTCGGATGAGCGCCACGCCGGTGGCGCCTTCAGGGGCGGGCAGGGCCTCCTCCGGGGCCTCTAACCACAGACGTTGGCCCTCTTGCACCCGCACGGGGCGGTCGCTCGGCGTCGGCCAGGCCTCTCGGGCGCTGGGCAGAGGCTTGCCATTGAGCACGATCGGCACCGGGCAGCACCAGGCGTAGCGCCGCAGGAGCTTCGTCTCATACACCGCGTCAAACGGCCGAGAGAGGCCCTCACGCAGCACCTTCCACGAGAAGCGCTCCCGAACATGCACCCGCACCCCCTCGGTTCGGGGGCTGGGCGACTGAATCGGCTCCAGAGGATCGGTCAAGGTCAGCTTCACGCCGGGGCGCTCTAGATGAACCCAGCGCGGGTCGAGGCCGACGGCGCCGAAGAGGCCCTGGCTCAAGTGCTGCAACATCCTCGCCCGGCGGTCGTCGCTGCGGGTGAAGATCCAGTCGAGCAGGGCCTCTAGCTCCTCCGCCGTGGGGTGGTCACCGTCCCACTGAATCTCGAAGTCGTCGCTGTCATTCACCACGGTGATCTTCGTGGCCCCGGCGCAGACGGCGGCGGCGACGAGCTCTAAGGTGTAGCGGTGCGGGTCTTCGAGCTGGTGGTGGCTCAGCTTCTCAAACGCCCGGCGGCGGTCGAGGCGAAAGCTGCCTTGGGCCAAGACCGTGGCGCCGTCAAGCAGATCGTCGTGGTCTGAGTTTGGGTCGGGCGTCTGTGTGGGGTCGCTCATGGGCTGCCCTCTCCGGCGAGGCGCTTGATGAGGGCCGGGGCCGAGGGCGCGCGGTCGCCGACGGCGCGGCGGGCGAGGCTCCACAAGGCCGGGCCGCTGATCTCGGGCGGCAGGGCCAAGAGGCGGGCCACCAAGGGGTGATCGAGGTTCACGAGCAGGGCGCCCCGGGGCTCCTCCTCGCCGTGGCGGCTCAGGCGGCCGGGCTGGCGCTGCCGGGTGGCGACACGGTCGCGGAGGGCGTCGCCGCAGCCGGTGAACGAGGCCGCGACGATCACGGCGTCTTCGCCTTGGGCGGCGCCAAACTTGGCGGCGGCCTGAATGACGGGGTGCTCCCCGAGGAGCTTGGGCCGCCAATAGAGGCTGTGGACCTCGGCGGGGGTGCCGCGCCCCATGAGACGCGCCAACGCGAGCTCCGGGCGGCGCTCGGCGGGCCCGACCAGCACGATCTGACCGGCGGCTCGTAAGGCCTCAACGACGGGGGAGGGGCCTTCAGCCCACAGGCTCGGCTCATTGCGCTGGGTGAAGCCGGGCTTGAGGGCCTTGAGGCTCACCCGCGCGCCGTCCGCCGTGGACAAGAGCGCCTCGTCTTCGGGCAGGCGGCGCAGGTCGGCCACGGCGAGGCGCAAGAGCGCGGCGTGACGCTCCGGGGGCCCGCTCTTGTTCGCCGCGCGCAGCTCCGTGAGCCAACGCTCACGAAGGGGCCCCGAGGCGAGGCCGCGCAGGCGCTCAATCACCTCGGCGAAGCGGCGGTCCCGCACGACGTTGTCCCGGGTCAAGGTGTGCTCCAAGGCGCTGGCCTCCACCTTAAACGTCACGCCGGGCAGCACATCCTCTACAGACTCCAAGAGCGTGAGCCCCCGGTTAAAGAAGCCCACGGGCGCGGCCGGCTCATGCCAATAGCCCATGACCGCACGAAACCCGGGCTCCTCCACAGAGACCGTCACCAGGCTCTCGACGGCGAAGGGCGCCTGAACCCGGGCTGGGGGCCGGGAGAGGCCCTTGACCGCGGCGCTGGTGATCACCTCAGCCCGGGCGTAGCGGCACCAATACTGCGCGGCGTCGAGGAGCTCCTGGGCCAACGCCGCCGGGGCGTCGTCCCGTTTGGGCACCTCCAAGGTGACGAGGGTGCCCTCGACGGGCTCGTCGAGCTCGGCCAAGGTGTAGCGGCGCTCATCGTCGAAGATGACGCGGTAAAACTTGCCGTCTCGGCCGGTGTCGACGATGACGCGCCGGGGCCGCAGCGAGAAGACCGAGGCGAAGCCGACGCCGAACTTGCCGATGCGGGTGCGGTCGCGCTCTTTGGACGAGCTGAACAGCACCAGCAGGTAGTTCTGGATGATCTCCAGCGTCATGCCTTCGCCGTCATCCCGCACAGAGACGATCAGCTCGTCGTCGTCCTCGGTGACGTGCAGCTCCACCCGACCGCTGCCGGCGTCGAGGCTGTTCTGAATCAGCTCCCGCACAAAGGCGCTGCGCTGGCTGAACTGATCGACCAGGGCGCTGAGCGCCTCGGCGGCGGGGTCCAAGCTCATTCGGGCACCGTGTAGCCATACGAGAGGTTCTTGGAGCGTCTCCGGGCGAGCTCGGCGCGGTGCTCGATGAGGTCCTCGGCGGGCACCGCCCACTTTCGTTGGTGAGAGAGGCGTAGGCCGGCGCTGGCGTCGGGCACGGGCAGCTCGGGGGAGAGCGGGTCGTCGATGTGGTGCTGGGGGAGCTCCGCGCTGAGGCGGCTGAGGCTGGCCGAGAGCTTGACGCCGTGGTCGCCATCGGTGATCGGGCCGATGCCGCCGAGGCTCAGCTCGACGACGCGCACGCCGTCGGCGGTCAAGAGGCGGGCGGCGCCGACGGCCCCACGCTCGGCGGCCGAGGCGAGGCGCACCCGCAGAGGCTCCGAGGCGCGCACGCTGGGGCCGTCGAGGCGCAGGTGCCGGCGGGCGGGGTCGATCAGCCGCACGATGAGGCGCACGAAGCGCGGCGCGCTGAGGTCGTAGAGCGTGAGGCTGAGCTGGGCGGTGAGGCCCTCGGGGGCGTCGTCCACCAAGGCGAGCTCCGGGGGCTCGTCCTTGAGCGCGCGGATCCCGGTCAAGGCGCGCAGGGCGGCGGCGCGCTCGGCGGAGCGGCGGTCCCCGGCGGCGGCGAGCACGTCGAGGCGAGGCAAGAGGCTCGGCGCGAGCTCCCGGTCGGCGCGCACCCGCAGCCACTCCTCAGGGTGAGGCCAGCCCGTCGTGGGGCAGCGCCGCAGCCGCGCGTCTGGGGCCAAGGTCATCACGCCCTGGAGGTGCTCCGCGAGGGCCCCGGCGGGCGGGTAAGCGTGGTTGAGCCGCAGCGCCCCGAGGGCGGCGATGAGCTGGCGGCAGCGACGGAGCTCGATGAGGTTCATGGGCAGAAGGAGTATACGACGGTGGGGCGGGCGGCGACCTCTTGGGAGCCCATGACGGCGCCTTGGGCCGAGGCGGGTAGGGGAGGGGGCGTTGTGATGGGACAATGGAGCGAAACGGCGCCGGATCGGGGTTCTGCACCGCCGCAAACCCCAAACCGGCGGCGGATCGGGGTTCTCCGCCGCCGCAAACCCCAAACCGGCGACGGATCAGGGTTCTACACCGCCGCAAACCCCAAACCGGCGGCGGATCGGGGTTCTACACCGCCGCAAACCCCAAACCGGCGACGGATCGGGGTTCTCCGCCGCCGCAAACCCCAAACCGGCGCCGGATCGGGGTTCTCCGCCGCCGCAAACCCCAAACCGGCGGCGGATCGGGGTTCTGCACCGCCGCAAACCCCAAACCGGCGCCGGATCGGGGTTC
>JAKLKE010000482.1 GCA_023150775.1 Myxococcota bacterium | reverse complement strand
TCGTGTTGTAGATCGTCGGCGTCATGTAGTAGTAAGCGTAGACGCCGCCGCCGTCGTAGTACGCGGTGTTGTTCGTCACCTCGGAGTTGTACAGCTCCAGGTTCGTGTAGTAGTAGGCGTAGATCGCGCCGCCGTAGTAGTCCGACTGGTTGTCATCAAACGTGGTCGTGTTGATGCTCAGGGTGCCGTAGATCTGCTGGGCGTAGATCGCGCCGCCGTGGTAAACATCGACGTAGTTCCCCGAGAAGTTCGAGCTGGAGAGCGCGAGGTCGGAGTAGTAGTAGAGGTAGAGCCCGCCACCGTAGTAATAGGCGTAGTTGTTGGTGACGTCGAGGCCGCTCAGGTCGAGGTCGGTGTAGTAGTCGGCGTTGATCGCGCCGCCGTTGCCGTAGGTCGCCTTGTTGCCGTCAAACGTCGTGTCGGTGATGCTCACCGTGTCGTACAGATACTGCATCCAGATCGCGCCGCCGTGGGTGTACGACGTGTTGTTCGTGAACACAGAGTCTTTGATGTACAAATCGGTGTAGTAGTAGGCGTAGATCGCGCCGCCATAGTTGGACGAGTAGTTCCGATCAAACAGCGTCTCAAAGAGGCTGATGTCGTTGTACTGGTTCGAGAAGATGGCACCGCCGTAGTTGCCGGAGTTGCCCGAGAACTCCGTGCCGGTCAGGGTCGCCGTGGCGTAGGACGACGTGGACGAGCCGTAGAGATAGATGCCCGCGCCATGATACGTCGTCGTGTTGTCGGAGAACACCGAGTCTGTGTCGGTCATCGTCGCGGTGTTGAGCAGGTAGACGCCGCCGCCGTAATACCCGGTGTTGCCGTCGAAGGTGACGGAGTCCGTCGTCACCGTCGTGCTCGTCGCGGCGTAGATGGCGCCGCCGTTGTAGCCCTTGTTGTCCTTAAACGTGGCGTCTGTGGCGGTGAGCTTGGCGCTGGTGCTCAGGTAGATGAGGCCGCCGTAATAGCCGCTCGTCCAATAATAGATGTAGTTGGACTCGAAGTTGCCGCCGTCGATGTCTACGGTGGCGCTGGTGCCCGCGTAGATGCCGCCGCCGTGGCCGTAGTAGCCGAAGTTGCCGTCAAAGTCCGTGTTTGTCAGCGTGAGCTTGGCGCTGGAGTTCAGGTAGACGCCGCCGGCGTTGTAGTAGGCGTAGTTGCCGTCAAAGCTGCTGTCCTCGACGTCCGCCGAGCCGCTGTTGACGTAGATCGCGCCGCCGTAGTAGCCGTAACCCGAGGTGAAGTCGGTGTTGTTGAAGGTCGGCGAGCCGCTGCCGGTGACGTAGACGTGACCGCCGTAGAGGCCGGTGTTCGCCGAGAACTCGCTGTCGGTGAAGCTGGGCGAGCCGCCGTCGATGTAGGCGCCGGCGCCGTTGTAGGTCGTCGAGCTGCCCATGCTCTTGATGGAGACGTCTTTGAGCGTGGGGCTCGCGTTCTTGATGTAGATGCCGTTTCGAGAGGCGTTCTTGAGGGTGAAGCCCTGGAGCACCGAGGCGCTCGTCTCGCTGTTGGAGAAGGTGACCGCGTAGGTGGCGGTGGTGGCGGTGTCGATGATCGTAGACGCCGCGCCCTTCTCGGACTTGACGGTGATCTTCTTGCCCTTGAAGTCGATGTATTCCTTGTAGGTGGCGGCCTTCACGGTGATGACGTCGCCATCGGCCGAGGCGTTGATCGCCGCCTGAATCGTCGTGTAGTCGCCGGTGCCGTAACGATCAACGGTGTAGGAGGCCGCGTTCGCGAGCCCCGGCGCCATGAGGGCCAAGAGGGTCACGATGGAGGTTCGAGAGGACATCTTGCTTCTCCGTTCGGGGGGTGCCGAGCCAGGACTTGAAGCCAAGTGCCTGGAACGTATGGGTGTTGAAGCTTAGCATGAGCTTTTGAGATGGACTGGATCCAATGCCGGAACCCGCCCAGATTCGGAAAGAGGGCAGGTTGCACCGCCCAGATTCCCTCAGGCGCTAGGGGGCAGCTCGACGGTGCCGAACCAGTAGCGGCACAGGCGGCCCATGACCTCGACGAGCTTCTGAAACGTGACGGGCTTGAGCACAAACGAGCTGGCGCCAGCGTCATAACAGCGGGCGATGTCACGCTCAGACCACGAGGTCGTCATCACGACGACGGGGACGCGGCGAAAGCGCGCGTCGGCCTTGATCGCCTCCAAGGCCGCGGGGCCGTCGAGGCGTGGCATTCGTAGATCAAGGAGGATGAGCGACGGCCAGGGCGAGCGGGCGGGGTCGGCGTGCTCCCCTTCGCGGCGCAGGTAGTCGAGGAGCTCTTGGCCGTCTTGGACAAACTTGAGCGTGGGGGCCTGCCCGGCGGCGCGTAAGGCGTCGACGAGCAAGAGCTGGTCGTCCTGGTCATCTTCGACCACGAGCAGGACAGATCGGTTGACGCCGGGATCGGCCATGTCTGCGCGCTCCTTCCTGGGTGCTTGCAGTCGAGCTTATACCACGACCCGCCGCGCGGAGGGGCCGTGGTCAGCTTCTGGCGAGGGGCGTCAACGCGCCGCGTGTGGCTCAGGGCGTCGGGGTGGAGGCGCCCGCGGCCTCCAGGAGCGCGATACGTTTTTGGGCCTCGGCCAGCTCCCGTTTTTGGGTCTCGCTCAGGGCCTTCTGGGCGTCGAGGGTGCCCTTGAGCTCGTTCACCCGGCGCTCGGCGGCGGCGCGGGCGGCCTCCTCTTCGGCGAGCTCGCGGCGGGCCTCGTCTAAGCTCGCTTGGAGCTTGTCGCTCTGGGCCTCGGCGGCCTCAGCCCGGGCCAACTCTTGATCCCGCTCGCGCTGGGCCTGATCCCGATCTCCCTCAGCGAGCTCGGCGCGCTCCCGCTGGGACTTCTCCGCGGCCACGCTCGTGGCCAGCTCACGCTCGGCGGTCTCGGCGCGCTCTTTCTGAGAGAGGGCCTCGGCGCGGGAGAGCGTGAGGTCACCCTCGGCGGCCTCGGCGCGGCCGCGCTGGAGATCGCCCTCGGCGAGGGCCATGTCACGCTCGGCGATGGTCTTCGCGAGGCGCTGCTGGGTGGTCTTGAGGTCGCTCGCCGTGGCGGCGACGTCTTGGAGCGCGGCGGCCTCTCGGGCGGCGACCTCCTCCACCTTGGAGCTGTACTTCGACGCGGTGGCCTGCCACTCCTGGGCCTCGGCTTTGGCGGCCTGACCTTCGCCGGTGAGGTTGACGATGGTGCCTTGGGCCTCCCGCATCTGGTCTTTGAGGCGCGCCCCGACGACGGCGGTGGCCCCCAAGGCGCCGAGCAGGAGGGCGACGGAGGCCGCCGCGCTCACCTGGAGCCGGTTTCGCCGCAGGAAGAGCTGGGCCCGGGTGAAGGGGAAGGGGCCGTCGAGGGAGCTGGGCTGATCGTGCAGGATCGCCTCTAAGTCGTCCACGAGCTCCGACGCGCTGGCGTATCGTTCGTCAGGATCGCGGTGGATGGCGCGGCGCACCACACGCACCACGGAGTCGGGGAGGGGAAAACGATTGGCGACGCGCTCGGTGAGGTCCGTCGGCGGGCCGGCGGCGACCTGATCGAGGATGTCTTGCACCAGATCCGTCGCCTCGGGGCGGGCGCGGTACGGCGTGGCCCCGGCCAGGAGCGCGTAGAGCGTGGCGCCGAGGCCGTACACGTCTAAGCCGACGAGCAGCGCGCGGTCACGCACGGGGTCGAGGTCCAGGGGCAGGCCCGCGGCGGCCTCAGGCGCCATGTACTCCGGCGTGCCCAAGATGAAGCGGCGGTCGTTGCCCTTCACGGGGATACGCACAGAGCCGCCGGAGGTGGAGAGATCGGCGACGGTGAGGCCGAAGTCGGTGATCTGGGCGCGGCGGCTGCCCGGGCGCACGAGCACGTTGGCGGGCTTCACGTCGCGGTGGAAGATGCCCTCACGGTGGGCGTCGGAGACCCCTCGGGCGGCCTGGGCGACGGCGCTCAAGCAGCCGCGTAGGGTCTCGGGGAGCGCGGCCTCTAAGCTCTTGCCCACCAGAAGCTGGGGTTTTTCGCCAGGGGCGAGGTCGCGGGCGTCGGGGTAATCGGCGCAGAGCTCCATGGCGATAAAGCCGAGGTTGTGCTCCTCCATAAAGCCCGCGTCTTTGACGCGAATCACATGGTCGCTGACGACCTTCGAGGCCGCCCGAGCCTCCCGCATCACCTGGGTGAGCGTCGCGCGGCTCGCTTTGGTGCGGGGGTTGAACAGCTTGATCGCGATGTTCATGTGCAGGCGGGTGTCAA
>JAKLKE010000481.1 GCA_023150775.1 Myxococcota bacterium | reverse complement strand
CGCCGAGGACGGGGACTGGGTTGAGCTTTAACCTTCTCCCTCGGCCTTCACACCCAGACGACCGCCCCCTTGACTCCCCGCCGCGCCTCATGTCTGCTCTGTTCACCGGGCTGCTCCCCGCGACCGGCCTGGAGCCAGAATGCCGACTCCCCGCGACCCGCAGACCGAAGAGCAGCGCCGCTTAGAGGCCCTGCTCGCGCCGCTCATCGCTGACGCCCAAGCCCGAGGGGACTGGAGCCGGGTGCAGCAGCTCCTCTCGTTGATGGGGATGCCCGACCACCACCACCGCTCCGTGGAGTGGTTACGCGCCATTCAGCCCTTTGGCTGGTACATCTGCCTGCTCACCTTCTCGGTGATCATGCTGCCGTTCTTCTTGGTGATGTTGGTGCACAGCGGCGACCCGGCCGCGAAGCTCAAAGACATGATGGACTGGGCCAAGACCGTGCTGCCCCCGGTGATCGGCTTCGCCTCGGCGCTCGTGGGGTATCTGTTCGGGATGCGCACCGCCCAGCCAAACAGCGAGGCGCCGCGCCCGACCACCACGCCGACCACCACCCCCGACACGCCCGAGACGACGCCGGGAGGCGAGGCCACGCCGCCGCCGGACGCGCCATGAGCCCCCAAGACGGCCTCCGGGGCGCGCTCACCGAGGCCTGGCTGAGCTATTGGCCCCACAGCCTGACTCTGCTGGCCCTCGGCGTCGGGATGTTCGGCGTCGCCGCCGTCGAGCAGCAGCAAAAATATTACCTGTCTCTGGGCGACCGCATCGAGATGTCCGTAGGCAGCCAGCTCATCCTCAACGACGGGGTCGAGACGCCCCTGTACTTCACGTCGGACCACACCAAGGCCCAAGAGGGCGTGCGGGTAGAGCTCTGCGCGCTCACCCCCGAGCGTCGGGATCTGGCCCAGATCTCGTTCAGCGTCTTGGCTCCGCCCCACGCGCTCAAGGTGGACATCGACGGCGACAAGGCGGGCGACAACGAGGTGACCACCGGCGCGGACGGCTGCGCCCACATGACGCTCTACTGGACGGGCTCGGTCACGAACGCCTTGGTGCTCATCAACTCGGGCAACGCCGCGCCCTTGTCTGTGCGGCTGCTCGTCGACAACGAGCTCGGCGCCAACGACCGCCTCAGCCTGTGGCTCAGCGCCGACGACGTGGCCCCAGGCGAAGACCTCACCATCGAGGCCCGGGCGTCGAGTGACCTCGGCCCCTTGGCGTTTCGTCGGGTGATGATTCACATCGACGGCCCCGTGAGCGCCACTGACGCCGAACACTGCGTACAGAACGAGCGCCACACCCGCTGCGTACTCAGCACAGACGGCGGCGGGTTGGTGCGAACCCGCATCACCGCGCCCACCGTCCCCACCCCGCTCACCGTGCAGGCCCAGAGCGGCCTCGCGCGCTCGGCCTCGGCGGCGGTGGCGGTGTCTACGACGGCCTCAGGGGCCTTCGCGCCACCGGAGGAGCCCGGCGGCGCGGAGACGGGAGCGGCTGAGGCCGGCGCGCCGCAATAATCCGGGCGGCGCTCACAGCTCTAGGAAGAAGTCGTGTCCTTTGTCGTCCACGACGATAAACGCCGGGAAGTTGACGACCTCAATTCGCCACACCGCCTCCATGCCCAGCTCGGCGAACTCCAAGACCTCTACCTTCGTGATGCAGTCTTGCGCCAGCCGGGCCGCCGGGCCGCCGATGGAGCCCAGATAAAACCCGCCGTGGCGTTTGCAGGCCTCGGTGACCTTGCGGCTGCGGTTGCCTTTGGCCAACATCACCATGCTGCCGCCTTGGGCCTGGAATAGATCGACGTAGGCGTCCATACGCCCGGCGGTGGTGGGCCCAAAGCTGCCGGACGCCATGCCCGTTGGGGTCTTCGCCGGGCCCGCATAGTACACACAGTGGTCACGCATGTACTGCGGCATGGGCTCACCCCGATCCAGCAGCTCCTTGATCTTGGCGTGGGCGATGTCACGGGCGACGATCATCGGGCCGCTCAACGAGAGCCGGGTCTTGACCGGGTAGCGGGAGAGCGTCGCACGAATCTCGTTCATCGGCCGGGTGAGATCGATCTCCACCACCTCCCCCGAGAGCTGCTCGTCGTGAATCTCGGGCAAGAAGCGCGCCGGGTCCATCTCAAGCTGCTCCAAGAACACGCCGTTACGCGTGATCTTGCCCCAGGCCTGGCGGTCGGCGGAGCAGGAGACGGCGATGGCGACGGGGCAGCTCGCGCCGTGGCGAGGCAGGCGGATGATGCGCACGTCGTGGCAATAATATTTGCCGCCAAACTGCGCGCCGATGCCCATGTTGCGGGTCATGGCGAGCACCTCAGCCTCTAACTTCACGTCGCGGAAGCCCCGGCCCAAGGCGTTGCCTTCGGTGGGCAAGCTGTCGAGCGCCCGGGCCGAGGCCAACTTCGCCGTCTTCAGCGCGTACTCCGCCGAGGTGCCGCCGATGACGATGGCGAGGTGGTACGGCGGGCAGGCCGAGGTGCCCAAGCTCAGGATCTTCTCCGAGAGGAAGGCGATGAGGCTCTGGGGGTTTAAGAGCGCCTTCGTCTCTTGATACAGATAGCTCTTGTTCGCCGAGCCGCCGCCTTTGGCCATAAACAAGAACTTGTAACAGTCGCCGTCAGTGGCGGCGATCTCGATCTGGGCCGGGAGGTTGTTGTTGGTGTTCTTCTCGGTGTACATGTCCAGGGGGGCGAGCTGGGAGTACCGTAGGTTTGTGTTGATGTAGGTCTCAAACACACCCTTGGCGATGGCGGCCTCGTCCCCGCCCCCGGTGAACACAAGCTGGCCCTTCTTGCCGCTGATGATCGCCGTGCCGGTGTCTTGGCACATCGGCAAGACGCCCCCGGCGGCGACGGCGGCGTTCTTGAGCAGGTCGAGGGCCACGAAGCGGTCGTTGGGGCTGGCCTCGGGATCGTCCAAGATCAGCCGAAGCTGGGCGAGGTGGCCAGGCCGCAGGAAGTGCGCGATGTCGCGCATCGCCTCCCGGGTGAGCCGGGTGAGCGCCTCGGGCTCTACCCGCAGAAACGTCGTCCCGGCGGCCTCGAAGGTCGAGACGCCCTCGGTGGTGACGAGGCGGTAAGGCGTGTCGTCGTGGCCCAGGGGCAGGATCTCCTGAAACTGGAACTCGGGCGGGCTTACGGGCGGGGTTGTGGGCATGGTCGGAGCCTCGGGCGATGCGGTCTTGTCCCCTGTAACCGCGTCTGCGCAGCTCTGGGAGCCCGGGCGGGCCTCTCGGCGACGTGGCCTGGGAGATGGGGTTATGTTGAGCCTACGGAGGTGCGAATGGGTGAGCCCGCGGTGAAGAGCCCTGTCCCCTATGACGAGTACCTCAGGCGCTTAGAGGCCAGCGATGAGCGCCTGGAGTACGTGGACGGCGAGATCTTCGCGATGGCGGGAGGCACGCCGGCGCACAGCTACATCGGCGCTCGGGTGACGACGCTGCTCGGCGTCGCCCTTCAAGGAAAACCCTGTCGAACGTTCAGCAGCGACCTCCGCGTTCGAATCAGGGGCACCACCATCCTGCCCGACGCCACCGTCATTTGTGGCCGCCGCGAGCCCGCCGACGACGACCCCAACGCCGTCACCAACCCGACGCTCATCGTCGAGGTGCTCTCCCCCTCGACGGAGCTCTGGGACCGCAGCGGCAAATTTGCGCTCGCGCAGAGCATCCCCAGCCTCCAGCACTACCTCCTGGTCAGCCCCGACAAACGCAGCGTCGAGCATTTTCGCCGCGACGGCGAGGCCTGGCGCTACACCTTGGCGTCGGGCGACACCCCCGTCGTGCTCGACTCCATCCGCGTCACATTGACGCCCAACAACGTGTTTGAGGGCCTCGATGACGTCTAAGCTCCCCCTGCTCCTCTCCGTCGCGCTCCTGTCCTCAGCCTGTGAGCGCCGCCTCTGTGGTGAGGTGAACGACCTTGAGGGAGCGCCCCAGGTGCTCGCCGTCGGCGACAGCGTGCTCGCGTGGGCGGCCCGGCGCTGCCACGCGCCCCCGGACCACGCCGCCCTGGCCCTTGGTGAGCCGATTCAGAACCTCGCCGTGAGCGGCACCCGCCTGCTCAGCGGCGACGACGTCATCCCCGGCCAGTACGACGCCGCCCAAGGTGACTACAGCCACGTCATCCTCGACGGCGGCGCGAACGATCTCAACCAGCTCTGCGAATGCGGAGACTGTGACGCGGTGCTCGATCAGCTCATCACCGCCGACGCCAGCGCC
>JAKLKE010000480.1 GCA_023150775.1 Myxococcota bacterium | reverse complement strand
CGTGAGTAGATAGCCTGTTCTACACCCCTCGTCGTTCGAGCCCCCATGCCCCCCAAGCGCGCTCTCACCGGCATCCAGCCTTCAGGAGTTCCCCACGTCGGGAACCTCAAAGGCATGATTGAGCCTGCCATTCAGCTTCAGGACACGACCGAGCCGTACTACTTCATCGCCTCGTTTCATGCGCTCACGACCACCCACGACGCGGAGATCCTGCGCAAGAACCAGCGGGAGGCGGCGCTCACCTTCTTGGCGTTTGGTCTCGATCCGGCTCGGGCGGCGCTCTTCCGCCAGGAGGACGTGCCCGAGGTCGCTGAGCTCGCCTGGATCTTGGGCTGCTTCGTGAACATGGGCGTCTTGGATCGTGCCCACGCCGTGAAGGCCGCCCGGGACGTGGGCCGTGAGATAAACCTCGGCACTCTGGCGTACCCCGTGTTGATGGCCGCCGACATCCTCCTCTACGACAGCGATCTTGTGCCCGTGGGCAAAGATCAGAAGCAGCACGTCGAGATGGCCCGGGACATGGCGCTCTCGATGAACCACCACGTCGGGCGGGAGGTGTTTCACATCCCTGAGCCCCTCATCCGCGAGGAGGTGGCGACGGTGCCGGGCCTCGACGGCCGCAAGATGTCGAAGTCTTACGGAAACACCGTCGAGCTCTTCTCGCCGCCCAAGGTCTTGCGCAAGCGGATCATGCAGATCGTCACCGACTCCAAAGGTTTAGACGAGCCCAAGGATCCCACCACCTGCAACGTGTTCGCCCTGTACAAGCTCTTCACAGACGCGGACGAGCAGGCGGCCCTCGCCGCGCAATACGCTCAGCCCGGCTTCGGCTACGGCCACGCGAAGCAGGCGCTCTTTGAGGTGATGGACCGCGCGATGGAGGCCCCACGCGCACGTTATGAGCATTTCGCCGCGCGGCCGGACGAGGTAGAGGACATACTCTTCGACGGCGCACGACGTGCTCGCGCCGTCGCCCGGAGCACCCTGGGGCGTGTGCGAGAGGCGATCGGCCTCAATTCTCTGGGATAAACGCGGTATTCTGCGGATTCGCGTTCATCCCTGTTCATCTTCATCCGAATGCCAGTAGACTAATCCCTTCTGCTGGCGCTTCACCAGTCGCGGCGCGCAGCTCCCACCCGCCGGGCAGCGGGCGCCCGCCAAGCATCCGTACACAAGTTGAGGAGATTCCATGGCCCTTTCCCGTGCCAGCTTCGGGATGTCTTCCTCTTCAGAGCGTTCCGGCCGCAGCGAGCGGCTCACCGCTGAAGAAGAGAAAGACATGGCCCGGCGCATTCGTCGGGCAGAGGAGGCTGCCAGAGAGGCGATCCGCGAGGTTCCAGCCGCTCAGGCCATCGTCGGTCGCCGCCCCGAGCGCGCCGAGCGCACCCGCGCCGGCGCGGTGAGCCGTCTCGAAGAGGCGGTGATGTCCGTCGTGCGTGAGGCCAAGCTCCAGCCGGAGCTCAAGCTGCGCGCGCGCACCGCCGCCGCGGCGTGGCAAGAGGCGGAGAACCTCCGCTGGCGCCTCGCGATGTCCGGTCGCCGCATCGCCCACGGCGAGGCGCGGAAGCTCGCTGGGCCGTTCATGGATGAGGAGGACCTCGTCCAAGAGGGCTACATCGGCCTGCTCCGCGCCGCCAAACGTTTTGACCCCGACCGCGGCATCCGCTTCTCGACCTACGCCCGGTGGTGGGTGCGCGCCCAGATGACCCGCGCCATCGACCACACCGGCCGCCCCGTGCGCCTGCCGGGCTGCGCCGTTGAACAGACCCGCAACCTGCGCAAAGCCATGAAGCGCTTCGAGGCCGGCGGGATCGAGTACAACATCAACGACCTCGCCGACGAGGTCGGCATCGACAAGGAGCGCGCGGAGCTCCTGCTGAGCCAAGGCAACACCATCTCCTTGGAGCAGCCTGTCGATGACGGCCCGCGCCCCCGGCCCCTGGAGCGTTTCCTCAGCGACGAGGACGCGCCCCAGCCCGACGGTGACGCCATCCAGGGCCAAGAGCTCAACCGGATGCACACGGCCTTCGCCTCGGTGCTCTCCGACCGCCAGCGCTTCGTGCTCACCCGGCGCTACGGCCTCGATGACGGCGAGTTCCGCACCTTGTCCGAGGTCGGCAAAGAGATGGGCCTCTCCCGCGAGCGGGTGCGGCAGATCGAGCGTGAGGCCCTGATCCGCCTGCGGGATCACTCCGGCATCCGCGACTTCAACCTCGCGGGCCTGCTCAAGGCCCCGCCGCCCGTCGCGTAGGCAGTTCCGCGGGCGATCTAGGGATCGTCTGTACATGCTTTAGCCCCCAATGTACAGGTTTGTACATTGGGGGCTTGCCATTTGTCGGGTTGATGCGTATAGTCTGTACACACCCCGTTCAGGGTGTGGAGGCACAGATGTCTACCATCGACCGCGAGCTGGTCAAGAGCTACCTCACCCTGCGCACGGGCCGCAGCTTTGAGGTGATTTACCACCTTCACGCGGAGCCCGTCCGGCGCAGCATGACGCGCAGCCTGGGCGGATTCTGCAGCTCCGAGGTTGATGAGTTCTTGCAAGAGTTCTGGGCCAAGCTGCCCGAGCTCTTGGAGCGTTGGGACCCGGAGCGCGGCAGCCTGCGCACCTACCTCGTCGTGCAGGCCGCCTGGGCCGCTCGCAGCGCCGAGGCCAAACGCCGCCGCCGTCGGGCGCGTCGCCGGGCGAACGAGCTGCCGAGCTTCGGCCAAGATCCCGGCGCGTCGCGCTGCATGTCGGCCTGGTCTCTGGAGCACGCCGATGGCCCCGAGGCGGCGATGGGCGGCGTTGGCGCCCGCAAGAACGGCGTCACCCAGGCCATCGACCAGTACCTGAGCCAGTACGCCGACCGCCCGGCCAAGGTGCTGCGCGCGTTCATCGAGGGCCGCACGGGCCGGGACATCGCCAAAGAGTTTGGCCTTCACCCCGCCCAGATCAGCCGTGACCTCGCCCGGGCCCGGGCCCGGCTCAGCCGGGAGCTGCCGACGAACGCTTGAGGGGACCGTTCGGGGCTTGTACAGGGTCAGCCCGATGGGTGAGCAGGTCTTGCATCGGTCTTGACCATAAACAAACCCTCAACCGCCCCGCACCTCGGCGAGCACCCGCAAGAAGCTCTCGCCGTAGGCCATGTGGATGTCTTCAGCCGTCCAGCCCAGGTCCAAGAGGGCCTGGGTGAGCAGAGGCAGGCGGTCGGCGCTGCGGAGGTCATCGGGGTAGACCGCGAAGCCTTCCCAGTCCGAGCCCAAGGCGCAGTGCTGAACGCCGACGAGGCGCTTGATGTGGTCGAGGTGCCGGGCCACCTGGGCCGCGCCGCCGGGGCCGATGAAGGGCGTCACGAAGATCACGCCGATGACCCCGCCGGTCTCGGCGATGAGGCGGATCTGCCCGTCGCCGATGCCGCGAGGGGAGGGGTGAACGGCGGTGCAGGCGGTGTGGGTGCAGATTCGTGGGGTGGTCTTGCCGCGGCAGACCTCGACGACCCCGGCCCGGTTGAGATGCGCCACGTCCACCAAGATGCGGCGGCGGTCAAGCTCGCCGACGAGCTCGCGGCCATAGTCGGTGAGCGGTGAGGTGGCGCAGGCGCCAAGCCCGACCATGGGGCGCACGGCCTCGTTCTGGGTGAAGTGCGCCAAGCCGACGTAGGTGAGGCCCTGATCTTGCCAGCGGGGCAAGGCGTCTAAACGCCCGGCCAAGGCGTGGGCGCCCTCTAAACCGGCGAAGCAGGCGACGCGGCCGTCGCGCTTTGCGCTGCGGATGCCTTGGGCGGTGGTGGCCAGGCGTAAGGCGTCGGCGTGGCGCGTGAGCTTGTCGCCGAGGCGGCGGAAGACGAGGTCGCCGTGGGCCTCACGCCACGGCCCGGCGAAGGGGTTGGTGACGATGCCCAGACCCAAGGCGCCGACGTTGCCCGCGCGCAGGCGAGGGATGTCGCAGTGCCCGAAGAGCGGGGCGTAGGGCAGGGGGTTCTCGGCGTGGTGGCGGCCCCAGTCCCAGCCCAGAAGCCCCGAGGTCAACAGCAGGTCGCAGTGCAGGTCGACGATGAGCGCCGCCTCGTGGATGGCCTGGGCCTCGGCGGAGACGCGCCCGGCGAGGATCGGGTTTAGGGCGCCCACGTCGGGCTCCGGCAGAGCGTGGCCTCGACGTTCACGCCGTCGTGCAGGCGCCCAAAACGTGGGCGCTGCAGCTCGCCGGGCCGACACACCCGAGGCACCCCCAAGGTGGCGGCGAGCTCGGCGGCCG
>JAKLKE010000047.1:14134-24229 GCA_023150775.1 Myxococcota bacterium | reverse complement strand
GTTCACTGAGAGGAGGTCCCATGCGCCCTGAGATGAAGCCCGAGGTCTACGCCGCCATTCACGACTGCGCCGTTGAGGCCAGCTTGGGCAAGCTGCACTTCGGTGAGGTGCTCCGGCGCCTGAGCGCCGCCGGGGTGGAGTCCTATCACGCCGACTACCGCGACGGCCAGACCCGCTACTACCTGCCCGGCGGCGAGACCACGGCGGTGTTGTTGGGCCACCACCCGCCCATCGGCGAGGCCTTCGACGCCGCCGCGCTCCAGGAGGCGATTCGTGGCTCCCAGCGCGGCGAGGTTCTTTACCCCGAGTTTGTGCAGCGCTCCTGCGCCGCGGGCTGCGTCGGCTATGTCGTGTGGATCGCCGGTCGCCACGTCACCTACTTCGGTCGGCGCGGTGAGCAGCACGTCGAGAGGTTCCCGGCGAGCCTCTGAGGGGGCGAGCCCCTGGGCGACCGCTGTAGAGTCTGAGCAGGCCGAGCCCCGATCCTGCTCACCCCGCGGAGCCCCGATGAGCTTCCACCCTGACCTGCTTCCTTGGGCCCCCTGGCTCCCCCGCAGCCCCGTGTCCTCCCTGACCCGCCCGCTGCTTCGTTGGCTCACCGCCCACACCCCGGCGCCGAAGGTGAGGGCCGACGTGCTCATCGAGGACAAACACACCCCAGAGGGCGCGGTGCGGGTGCGCATGGTCCGCCCCGCCCAGGCCAGCGGCCCGCTGCCCGCGCTCGTGTGGATGCACGGCGGGGGCTACATCATCGGCGCCCCCGAACAAGACGAGGCGTTGGCGGCGGACATCAGCGCGGAGCTGGGCGTTGTTGTGGCCTCGGTCAACTACCGCATCGCCCCGGAGCACCCCTTCCCGGCGCCGCTGGACGACTGCGCTGCGGCGCTGCGTTGGCTCCACCGTGAGGCGGCGGCGCTGGGGGTTCGGCCCGACCGTGTGGCGGTCGGAGGGGCCAGCGCTGGCGCGGGCCTCGCGGCGGCCTTGGCCCAGCGCGCCCATGACGAGGGCCTCCCTGTGGCCTTCCAGCTCCTCATCTACCCCATGCTCGACGACCGCACGGTCACCCGCGCCGACCTCGACACCACACACCACCGCATCTGGAGCCAAACGAGCAACCGGCTCGGCTGGAGCGCGTACCTCGGCCAGGCCCCCGGCGCCGACGCCACGCCGCCCTACGCCGTGCCCGCCCGCCGCGAGTCCCTCGGCGGCCTGCCCCCGGCGTGGATCGGCGTCGGCACCCTCGACCTCTTCCACGACGAAGACGTCGCCTACGCCCAGCGCCTCACCGCCGCCGGGGTGCCCACGGAGCTTCTCGTGGTGCCCGGGGCGTACCACGGCTTCGACGCCACGCAGGGGAGCGCGGCGGTGTCCCGGGCCTTCCGTGACGCGGCCAAAGCGGCCTTACGACACGGGCTCTTCGCTGAGGCTGCGCTGCGCTGAGATCCGACCCGGCTCCCGAGGTGTGAGATGGGACCTCGGTCGCGCGGCGCTCACGAAGGCCCGAGGAGCCTCCGCGCTGAGGCGCCGCTCAGGCCGCCTCCAGCACCAGACGATCGGCGTAGGCCGAGGCGGCGGCGTCTACGTCGGCCTCGTAGGCGCGTCGCAGCAGCTCGTCTCGCCCAAAGAGCTGGCCCAGCTCAGGGATGTCGCTCACGACCGAGCCCACCACGATGGGCACCAGACGGCGCGCGAGGCCGAGCTGGGTCGGGGAGACGCGGCTGCGCAGATAATGAACGTGGCCCACCTCATCGACGAGGATCTGGGCGAAGAGGGCCTCAATGCGGGCCAAGGCGAGGGGCTGGGCCGAGAACAGCGCCCGGGCCTTCTCCAGGAGCAGCGAGAAGATCACCACCCCGACGATCTCGCCGCAGAGCACGGCCATGTCCGCGAGGCCTTCTGGCATAAACACCATGGCCTTCACGAGCAGCCTCGTGCGGGCCGGGGGCTCGGTCACCTCGACGTCTAAGCCCAAGGTGGCCAAGGCGTCCTTCAAGATTCGGGTGTGGTAAAACTCCTCGATCTGGATGAAGGTGTGCGGATCCTCCAACAGCGCGTCCTGGCGTCGGGGGTTCTCAATGGAGAGCTCAACCCCAAAACGTTCCGAGCGGTTGGTCTTCGCCGTGGCCAAGGCCCACAAGGTGGCGGGGTCTAAGCCGGGCTCGGGGGCTGGGGCGAGGTGGTTTCGGTGGAAGACCTCGGGATCGATGGGGAGCGCGCCTTGCCAACGCACGGGCTGGGCGTCGATCTCGGCGAAGAAGCGCTCTCGCAGGTCAAAACGCCGGGCGGCGAGGTCGGGCACGCCGTCTCGAGCGCGCAGGTAGCTGAGGTAGACGCCCCGAAACCGGGCTTGGTGGTCGGGGGGCATCGGCGTGAAGGCGTGGCGCATCGGGCTCCTCCTGGCGCCAGCGTACTGGGTTTGGCAGTAACTGCCAAGGCGCGTTTTGGCAGTTTCTGCCGTGAGGGTTAAACCTGGGTGAATGAGCCTCTCCCAGACCTCCCAATCCGACCTGCCAGACGCCGCCGCGCCCGCGCTGGGCCTCGCGGACCTCTTGCCCAGCTTCCCGCCGCGCCACGAGCGGGAGCGCCACGCCCTGGAGGCCTCCCGGGCGCTCGTGGGCCTTTACCTGCGTGAAGGCACGGCGAACATCTCGGTGAAGCAGCTCGCCGAGCACGCCGGGCTCTCCGAGCGCACCTTCTACCGGACCTTTCCCACCAAGGAGGACACGATCCGCCCCTATGTGGAGGCCGGCCTGCACCACGTCGTCGCCCAGGTGCGTGAGGCCCCGGCGCATCGCCCTCTGCGGGAGGTGCTCATCAGCGCCCACGCGGAGCTGCTCGACGCGGCCTCAGCCCACGGCGGCGGGGTGTTCTTGGAGCTGCTGCGCCAGAACGAGCCTCTGCGCGCGGTGTGGCTCAAGGTGGTCACCGACGCTGAGGGGGCCTTCGCTGAGGTGATCGCCGCGCGTCTGGGCATCCCGCCGGGCTCGGTGCAGGCGCGCCTCGCCGGGGCGGCCGTGGTCACCGCCGGTCGCCTCGCCCTGGAGCCTCTGTCGCCGGGCCAGCGCGGGAGCGAGGTGTTTGAGGCCTGCCTGGACCTGCTCGGCCCGGCGCTGTTTGAGCCTCGGCCCTCCTAACCGCCCGCCGCCCAGGCCGCGTGGATGGCCGCCAAGAGCGCCTCGCGCCGCGCCTCGGCGTGGATCGCGCCCCGAAGCTCCCCGTCGCGAAACAAGAACATCGCCGGGAGATGAAAGACGTCGAGCTCCGCCGCCACCCCGGGGCTCTCCTCGACGTTCAGCTCAAAGAGCGGCGCGGGCAGAGACGGCGTGAGGGCCAAGAGGAGGGCCTTGACGTGGCGACAGGCCCCGCAGCCCGGCTTGGTGAGCACGACGAGCCCCGCCGCGCCGGGGGCCTCCAAGGTGTGGAAGAAGCTGTGGTCGTTGAGGCTTTGCATCGGTGTCTCACGAGAGCAGGACATCGGACGGTCTCTGGTGATTAACTTACAGGGATGGAGAACCCATGAACCTCATCTTCGCGCTCGCCTTCGTCCCCTCCAACGCCTTCGCGGGCACCACCTTCGGCGGCGGCGACCTCGGCTTCGTCGGCGAGTTTGACGCCGCTGGCCCCGAGGCCCTCGTCGAGCTGCGCGCCCAGCCCGTTGAGCTTGAGCGCGGCGCCATCGAGCTCGTGTGGGCGCCCTCGTCGCTCTCTTGGGGCATCTACCCCGCCGAGAAACGCCTCGACCGCGTCGAGGTGGCCGTGATGGACGGGCGCCGGGAGTTCAGCTCGGGCAAGTCCGCCGCGCGCTTCTCCGTCGGTGAGGTGACCTTCGACCGTGACCTCGGCTACATCGACCTGCGCTTCGGTGAGGGCGGCGTCGAGCTGCAGCTCATCGAGCAGCTCCACCTGCAGCTCGGCGTCGACATGCGCCTGCGCGCCTTGGACGCGCGGCTGGGCGCGCTCACCGACGAAGACGTCGAAGAAGAGATCCTCACGGCGCTGATGCTCGGCGTGCCCGTGGGCGTCGTCTACCGACAAGACGACATCGGTGGTCACTTCTACGGCGCCGCCCAGCTCGGCCTGCGGCCCTCGGTGGGCCTCGCCGGGGATCGCGCCTTCGTCTACGACATGAGCTGGGGCGGCGAGCTGGGCGTGCACGTCCTGCGTGAGGAGGAGGCCGACGCCCGGGCGTTTCTGGCCTACACCGGCAAGATCGACACCTTCACCGCCTTGGAGGTCGGGCAAGAGCAGCGCCTCACCTTGGGCGGGCGCGTAGACTTCTGAGCCAAGCCGGGGCCTCGTCGTTCAGCGAAGCCCCTCCCGCAGAAGATCTTGGCCCCACCACCGCGCCCCGTCGGCGCGGATGAGCGTGGGCACACCACACACGCCGCGGGCTTGGGCGTCGTCGGTGTTGTAGCGGATGATGTCTTTGACGTTTTTGGCCTCGGCGGCGCGCAGGATGGCGTCGGCGTCGAGCCCTTCAGCGCGGAGCACCGCGGCCACCACCTCGGGCTGGCCGACGTCTTCGCCTCGGCTCCACAAGGCGCGGTACAGGGCGAGGTTGGCCTCGGGGGCGACGAAGCTCACCCGCATCGGCAGCACGCTGCGCACGGGGAAACAGGCGGGGAAGGTGAAGGACACGCCCCAGTACGCCGCCCAGTCGGTGAGGCCGGTGAACATCGAGGCCTGCTGCCCCGGCGGCATGGCGAACACGGGGACGAGCGGGTTGCCGATGGCCCGAAACAAGGCGCCGAGGAGGATCGGCCGCCAATGAATCCTCAGGCCTTGGGCGGCGGCCAAGGCCGGCAGAACCTCCACGGCGAGGTAAGCGAAGGGGCTGGCGATGTCGTGAAAGACCTCGATGACCTCACCCGTGGGCGGCGCGGGCGGGGAGGGGACATAGGCGCGACCGCCCAAGGTGGCCACGGCGAGGCGTAAGCCGGCCTCACCACACAAGGCCCGGGCGCCGTCGATGAGCGCGGGCAGCGCGAAGACCTCGGGCGGCGGGGTGGGCTCGGCCTCGGCGGGGGGCTCCGGCGGCGTCTTGCCCAGGGCCAAGGCCTCAAAGAGGGCGAGGGTGAGGGCGGGGCGCTCGGCCTCCGGCGCGGCGTTCACCAAGGCCCGCGCGCGGCGGGTGGCGTCTCCCTCGGCGGGCAGCTCCCCCAACAGGCCGAGCGCCTCGGCGCGGCGGCGGCGCTGCTCATCGAGGCGCTCCCAGCGGACCTGGCTCCAGGCTGGGTCGCCGCGCTGCACCATCTCGGGGCTGGCCAAGGGGGCCACAGCGCGCCAGATCACGGCGCAGCCGGTCTCTTGTTGGGCCTGGTGGAGGTCTACGGCGGCGATCCACGAGGCGAGGTCGCCAAAGTCCACATAGAATTGAGCGGGTGTCATCGGCCTATTCTAGCCTACAGGACGAACCAATGAGCGACAGCGTTCGGGTAGACAAGTGGCTCTGGGCGGCGCGCTGCTTCAAGACCCGCTCTCAGGCGACGGAGGCCTGCGTCACCGGCCATGTGCGGGTGAACGACGAGCCCGCGAAGGCCGCGAAGCTCGTGCGTGTCGGCGACACGGTCACGGCGCGCACCCCGGGCGGTGAGCGCATCCTGAAGGTCGCGGCCTTGGACGACAAACGAGGCCCCGCCGAGGTCGCCCAGGCCCTCTACGAAGACCTCACCCCGCCGCCCGAGCCCAAGCTGCCGTGGCAGCTCTTTGAGGCCCCGCCGGAGCGCCGCGAGCCCGGGGCGGGGCGCCCGACGAAGCGGGATCGCCGCCTGATCGACCACCTCAAGGAGCTCTGAGGGTCGCCCGGGAGGCGGCCAAAGATTCTGCACGAGGCGCAGAGGGTTCGGTCAGTTTGAGGCGTATTGGCGGCATAGGGATCGCGCATGTCCCAACCCCACGATGCGCTGTTCAAGTTGGTCTTCGGTGAGCCCGCCGCGCTGCGCGGCTTCTTGCGTGACGTGCTGCCCCCAGAGGTCGTCCCGCTCCTCGACCTCAGCCAGCTCACGCCCCTGCCCACGTCCCAGGTGAACGACAAGCTCGCCGTGCGGATCCCCGACCTGCTCTACCAGGCGCCTTGGCGTGGCGGTGGCCAAGCGCAGCTCGCCGTGGTCATGGAGCACCAGTCCTCTCCTGACCCCCGGATGCCGCTGCGGGCGCTGCGCACGACGATGCGGGTGTGGGAGCAGGCCATGGAGGACCCCACCGCGCGGCTGCCCGTGGTGTTGACGCTGGTGGTCACCCACGGCGCGCGGCCCTGGTCGGCGCCCACCAAGCTCTCTGAGCTCTACGACGCGCCCCCCGAGGCCGTCGCCGCCCTTCGCCCCTACCTGCCCGAGCTGGCGCTGTTTGTGGAGGATCTCGCGGTGATCCCCGACTCGGCCCTGCCCGGAGACGGCGGGGCGCGCTTGGCCTTGATCCTCCTGCGCCACGCCCACGAGGGCAAGCTCTGGCGGAACATCGAGGACAACGTGCCTCTGTTCCAAGCGGGGCTCAGCGAGCTCGGCGTGAACCCGAGCTTAGGAATGTTAGAATACGCCATGAAGCTCAGCGAGGCGCCGTGGGACGACGCCTTGCGTGAGCGGCTCTTGGCGCTGCTGAACCCCCCGGAACGTGAGGTGATCATGAGCTACTTCTACCGACAGATGGAGGCGAGCCGAGAGGAGGGCTTCCAGCTCGGCCGAGAGAGCGAGCGCGCACTTTTCGCCGAGGCCCTTGAGCAAGAGCGCGTCCGCAACGCCCAGGCCGTTGAGCAAGAGCGCGCTCGCGCCACCGAGGCCCTTGAGCAAGAGCGCGTTCGCAACGCCCGTGACGTCGCGCGGCGCCTGCTCACCCGGCGTTTCGGCCCGCTCTCCCCTGAGGATGAGGCCACGCTTAACGGCGCGTCGATTGACGCCCTCAAAGCTGTGCAGGATGAGATCTTCATCGCGCCCACGGCCTCGGCGCTGCTCCGGGCCATCGGCGTCTACTAGGGCCGCTCCGCCCAGTCCGCGCGGTCTCGCGCTCAGCGTGAGGGGTTCATGAGCTACTTCTACCGACAGATGGAGGCGAGCCGCGAGGAGGGCTTCCAGCTCGGCCGAGAGAGCGAGCGCGCTCGCAACGCCCGCGACGTCGCGCGGCGCCTGCTCACCCGGCGTTTTGGCCCGCTCTCCCCCGAGGACGAGGCCGCGCTCGACAGCGCGTCGATTGGCGCCCTCGAAGCCGTGCCAGACCACATCTTCACCGCGACGTCCGCCGCCGAGGTGCTCCGGGCCATCGGCGTGTAGGGCGGCTCAGCCCACCCGGTGTCCCAGCAGCCCCTGCAAGACCGGCACGCTCGTCTCCCGGCGACCAAAGCCCGTCGTTGCGCTGGCGAGCTGCCACACGTCCAAGGCCGTGAGGCCCTGCAAGATGAACAGGGCCGGGCCCAAGGCCATCGACGCCGGGCGGTTGTCCATGGACGCGGCGACGACGTTGAGCCCCACCAAGGCGCTCGCCGCGACGAAGGCGCGCAGGGCCTTGTGCGGCTGGCCGAGGGTGAGGTAACCGAGGCCCCCCACGAGCGGCACGAGGTTGAGCAGGCTGTGCAGGAGCGGGCGACGGCGAGGGGCGGCAGGGTCCACGGCGGGCTCCGGGCGGCGTTGACGGGCGGGGAGGGGCGGCTTAGAGTCGAGCGCGCCTTGGCCACGGGTGCTGCTGAGCTAATCCTCACGCTCAGAGAAGGCAAGCTCGATGGCCGATCCCTCGGAGCGTGCATGGCCGGCATGACCTTTCAGGATCTCATCTTGTCGCTCCAGCGGTACTGGGGCGAGCGAGGCTGCGCGATCCTGCAGCCCCTCGACCTAGAGGTCGGCGCGGGCACCTTCCACCCCGCCACGTTCTTACGCTCCTTGGGCCCTGAGGCCTGGCGCGCGGCCTATGTGCAGCCCTGCCGCCGCCCCGGCGACGGCCGCTATGGCGAGAACCCCAACCGCCTGGGCCACTACTACCAGTTCCAGGTCATCATGAAGCCGAGCCCGCCGGACATCCAGGAGCTCTACCTGGGCAGCCTGCGCGCCATCGGCATCGACCTCAACCGCCACGACGTTCGGTTTGTTGAGGACGACTGGGAGTCCCCCACCTTAGGCGCCTGGGGCTTGGGCTGGGAGGTCTGGCTCGATGGCCAAGAGGTCACGCAGTACACCTACTTTCAGCAGTGCGGCGGCCACGACCTCTCGCCCATCTCCGTCGAGCTGACCTACGGCTTAGAGCGCGTGGCGATGTACCTCCAGGGGGTGGACAACGTCTACGACCTCACCTGGGTCGAGGGCATCACCTACCGCGACGTCTTCTTGAAGAACGAGCAGCAGCAGTCGGCCTACGCCTTCAAACACGCCGACATCGACCGCCTCTTCGCCGCGTTCAACTTCGCCTTTGAGGAGTGCCGAGCGCTCGTGAGCCAAGGCCTGCCGCTCCCGGCCTACGACCAGGCCTGCAAGGCCTCACACCTGTTCAACGTGCTCAACGCCCGGGGCGCCATCTCCGTCGCCGAGCGCGCCCAGTACATCAAACGCATCCGTGACCTCGCGTGCGCCTGCGCCGACGCCTCGCTGGGTGTGCACCTTGAGCGCGCCGCCGTGGAGGGGGAGTGATGTCGTCCGCCGACCTGCTGATCGAGGTTCGTTGTGAGGAGCTGCCGGTCTCGATGATCGGCCCGGCCTTGGACGGCCTGGAGTCGGGGCTTCTGGCCTTGCTCAAGGGCGTTGAGCACGGCGCCGTCCGCGCCTTCTCGACGCCGCGCCGCCTCTGCGTCGTGGTGGAGGGCGTGGCCGGCGCGCGCCCGGTCGAGGACCGCTACGTTCACGGCCCCAACCTCAGCGTCGCCAAAAAAGACGGCGCCTGGACCGGCGCGGCTCTGGGCTTCGCCAAGAAGAACGGCGTGGGCGTCGAAGAGCTCGTGGAGATCGTCGGCCCCAAGGGGGATCAGGTCATCGCCGCGCGCTTCTCGGCGGGCGGGGAGACCACCCCAGCCCTGATCGCGGGCGGGCTTGAGGCGCTCATCTTGGGCCTGCCGTTCAAGAAGTCGATGCGCTGGGGCAGCGGCGCGGCCCGCTGGGGTCGGCCCTTCCACCAGGTGATCGCGGTCTACGGCGGCGCGCGCATCGACGCCAGCGTCGCCGGGATCACCACCACCGACGCCGTCATCGGCCACCGCCTCTCGACCTTGGCGCCGGGCCCGGTCGCGAACGCCGAGACTTACCTCGCCGCCCTGCGGGATCGCCATGTGTTGGCCGATCGTGCCGAGCGCCGCGCCGTCATCCGCGAGGGCCTCGCCGCCGTCGCCGCGAGCCGCGGGGTGGAGGTCGCCTTGAACGAAGCGCTCATCGACGAGGTGACGGACTTGGTGGAGTGGCCCGTGCCCCTGGCCGCCACCTTCGCTGAAGAGCTGCTGCACCTCCCGCCGCGCCTGCTCGTCGAGTCGATGCGGGTGAACCAGCGCGTCTTCCCCACGCTGCGCGACGGCCAGCTCACGAACGTGATCTTGACCGTGAGCAACAACCCCTTCGGCGACGCCGCGCTCATCGCTGAAGGCAACAAACGGGTGCTCGCCGCGCGGTTCTACGACGCGCAGTTCTTCTACGCTGAAGACCGCAAGACGCCCTTGGCCCAGCACGGCGAGGGCCTCGTGAAGATGCGCTGGGTGAAGGGCCTGGGCACCATGGCTGACAAGCAGGAGCGCATCGGCACCCTGGCGCAGTCCTTGGCGAGCCTGCTTGGCGCCGACGCGCTCGTGGCGTTCCAGGCGGGATCGTTGGCCAAGGCCGACCTCTTGACCCTGATGGTCGGCGAGTTCCCCGAGCTGCAGGGCCACATGGGGCGGCTCTACGCCCAGAACGACGGCCTCGACGCCAAGGTCGCCCTGGCGATTGAGGAGCATTACCTCCCGCGCTTCGCCGCCGACGGCCCGCCGACGAGCGCCGCCGGTCAGACCGTGGGCCTCGCCGACCGCCTGGACACCCTCGCCGGCTGCTTCGGCATCGGCCTCGTGCCCAAAGGCAGCGCCGACCCCCAAGGTCTGCGCCGCGCGGCGAACGGTGTGCTGGCGATCCTCGTCGCCTCAGGCCGCGCCGTGCCGCTCTC
>JAKLKE010000047.1:0-14124 GCA_023150775.1 Myxococcota bacterium | reverse complement strand
GCTCTCGGCCTTGGTCGGCGCCGCCCTCGACGGCTACGAGGCCCGCGAGGGCAGCGCCGTCGTCATCCGCCGCGACCGCGCCGAGGTGATGGCCCAGGTGACGCAGTTCATCCTGGAGCGCCTGCGGGCCCAGCTCAAGGACGAGGGCTACGCCACAGAGCTCGTCGACGCCGTGCTCAGCGCCGGTGGCGACGAGGTGCTCGGCCTGCGCGCCCGGGTAGACGCCTTGGCCACCTTGGCCAAGTCCGGCGGCTTCGGGGAGCTGGTGCAGCTCGTGAAGCGCGTGCAGAACATCTCCAAAGACCACGACAGCGCCGTGTATGACGCCGCCGCGCTGCCCGAGCCCGCCGAGCGCGCCTTGGCCGAGGCCTTCGAGTCCGCCCGGGACGAGGTCAACGCCGCCTTCGCCCGCGTAGACGTCGGCGCGGCCCTGGCGCGTATGATCCAGCTCCGCCCCGCCGTGGCTCTGTTCTTCGACCAGGTGCTCGTGATGGCGGAAGACGAGGCCCTGCGGCGCAACCGCCTCGGCCTCTTGCGTGCCGTCGCCGAGCTGTTCCGGTCTGTGGCAGACTTCCGTAACCTCAGCGCGGAGTGAGCCCAGGCGCTCTCCGCACACCCCCGGAGTCCGAGATGTCCGAGCGTACTGTCTACCTCTTCGGCGATGGCAAAGCGGACGGCGCCGCCTCCGACAAGGCCCTCCTCGGCGGAAAAGGCGCGAACCTCGCCGAGATGACGCGGCTGGGCCTGCCCGTGCCTCCGGGCTTCACGGTCACCACCCGGGCCTGCAACTACTACTTCGCCCACGGCGAGCAGCACCCGCCGGGCCTGGATGAGGAGATCCGCGCCGGGGTGCGCCACATCGAGGCGCTCACGGGCAAAGGTTTCGGCTCGGGCGAGAACCCGCTCTTGGTCTCCGTGCGCTCCGGCGCCCCGGCGTCAATGCCGGGCATGATGGACACCGTGCTCAACTTGGGCCTCAACCAGACGACGGTGAAGGCCCTCGCCGCCCGCAGCGGAAAACCCCGCTTCGCCTGGGACTCTTACCGCCGCTTCTTGCACATGTTCGGTGACGTCGTGCTGCGTATCCACGCCAGCCGCTTCCACCGCGCCCAGAAGGCGCTGTTCGGTGAGCGCGGCGTCGAGGAGCTCTCCGTGGAGGAGCTCGGGCGGCTGTGCGCGGCCTGGGAGGAGGTGATCGTGCAGTCGATCGGCCGCTTCCCCCATGACCCTTGGGATCAGCTCACCGCCGCCATCGACGCGGTGTTTAAGAGCTTCAACACCCAGCGCGCCCGCTACTACCGCAAGACGCACAACATCCCTGAAGACTGCGGCACCGGCGTCAACGTGCAGGCGATGGTCTTCGGCAACCTCGGCGAGTCCTCCGCCACGGGCGTGGCCTTCACCCGCGACCCCAACACCGGCGAGCGCATCTTCTTCGGTGAGTGGCTGCCCAACGCCCAAGGCGAAGACGTCGTCGCGGGCCTCGTGACCCCGCACCCGGTCAACAACCTGCGCGACCCCGACGCCCAAGAGACCTTGGAGCGCCGGATGCCCGCGGCCTACGCCGAGCTGATCCGCCTCCAGGCCATCTTGGAGCGGCATTACCGGGACATGCAAGACATCGAGTTCACGGTGGAGGAGGGGCGGCTCTACCTGCTCCAGACCCGCAACGGCAAACGCACCCCGGCGGCCTCGGTGCGTATCGCCGTGGAGCTCGTCGAGGACGGCGTCATCACCATCGAGCAGGCCTTGGCCCGGGTCGATCCCAAGCTCTTGGAGCTCGTGCTGCGCCCGGTGCTCGACCCCAAGGCCAAACGAAAGGTCATCGGCAAGGGCCTGCCCGCGTCCCCAGGCGCGGCCTCGGGCCGGGTGGTCTTCCACGCCGACGAGGCCCAAGAGAGCGTCGATCGGGGTGAGCAGGTCGTGCTCGTGCGTATGGAGACCTCCCCTGAAGACATCCAGGGCATGACCGTGAGCGCGGGCATCTTGACCTCACGCGGCGGGCAGACCTCCCACGCGGCGGTCGTGGCGCGCGGCATGGGCAAACCCTGCGTCGTCGGCGCCACGGACATCGTCGTGGACTACGAGCGCCAGCTCTTCTACGCCGGGGACGAGGTCATCCGCCGGGGCATGTGGATCACCATCGACGGCGCCACGGGCGAGATCATGGAGGGCAAGGTGCCCACCCTGCCCGCGGCGACGGACTCCGGCGCCATGTCCCAGCTCCTCGGCTGGGCGGATGCCCGGGCGCGGCTCAAGGTGCGCGCCAACGCCGACACCGGCAAAGACGCCAAACGTGCCCGTGAGCTGGGCGCCTTGGGCATCGGCCTCTGCCGCACCGAGCACATGTTCTTCCAGCCCGTCGCGCTCCGCGCCATGCGCCAGCTCATCTTGGCTGAAGACCGCAAGGCCCGGCTGCGGGCGCTGAGCCAGGTGCTCCCCATTCAGCGCGACGACTTCGTGGAGATCTTCGAGGCGATGGACGGCCTGCCCGTCACCATCCGCCTGCTCGACCCGCCGCTGCACGAGTTCTTGCCCTCTACGCCGGAGGACATCTCATCGGTGGCTGAAGACCTCGGCGTGAAGCCCGAGCTCCTCCAAGAGCGCCTGCGCCAGCTCCACGAGGCCAACCCGATGATGGGCCACCGCGGCTGCCGTCTCGGCGTCACCTCGCCGGAGATCTACCAGACGCAGGTGCGGGCGATCTTTGAGGCGGCGGTGCAGGCCACCAAGGCCGGCGTCGTGGTGATGCCCGAGGTGATGATCCCGCTCGTCGCCATCGAGGAGGAGATCCGCCGCCTGCGCGCCTTGGTCGAGGAGACGGCGGAGCAGGTCATGGCCGACGCGGGGGTTCACGTTCACTACATGGTCGGCACCATGATCGAGCTGCCCCGGGCCTGCATGATCGCCGACCGCATCGCCCAGCACGCCGACTTCTTCTCGTTCGGCACGAACGACCTCACCCAGATGACCTATGGCTTCTCTCGGGATGACATGGGCAAGTTCTTCACCTCCTATGTGCATGAGGGGGTGCTGCGGGACTCCCCCTTGGCCACCTTCGACGTCGAGGGCGTGGGCCAGCTCGTCGAGGTGGGCTGCAAGAAGGGTCGCGCGGCCAAAGAGAAGCTCAAGCTCGGCGTCTGCGGCGAGCACGGCGGCGATCCCACCGGCATCGGCTTCTTCCACAAGGTCGGCCTGGACTACGTCTCCTGCTCGCCCTACCGTGTGCCCGTCGCCCGCCTGGCGGCGGCCCACGCCGCGCTGGGCCTGCTCTGATGCCCGCTCGGCGGGCGCTCTCGTGTGGGGGCGTGGCGAAGCGCCCCCGCCTGGGATAGCCTGCTTGGCCTTATGATGATCCGCCTCCCATCACGCGCCGTGGCCTTCGCGGCGCTCTTTGTCGGCCCAGGCTGCCTGGAGTCGCTCTCTTCCCCCACGGTCGGGGAGTGCGCGGTCTACCCCAAAGGGGTCTACGACTACGGCGAGATCGGCATCGGGTCTTGCCTCTCCGGCCCCATCGCCATGGAGTGGGTCGAGGATCCCCGCTCGCCGGGGCGCCACAACCTGCTCGTGGCGAACGCCAACCCGATGATGGACTTCATCGGCGGCAACCTCGTCTCCATCGACATCGACGCCGCGCCCCGAGACGGCTCCCGCACGCTCATCTCCGACATCGCGCGCAGCCACCTCGACATGCCGAGCTTCCCTGGCAGCCTCGCGCTCGTGCCCGAGCGGGGCCTGGCCATGGTCACCAACCGCCTCAGCGACGAGTACCGCACCCGCGTCGGCTTTGACGACGTGTACTTTGTGGACGTCACCGACCCCGGCGCCTTGGCCTTCGCGCCCGTGGGCCCCAACGGCGACACCCACCTGACGCTGATGAGCGACCCGGTGCCGATGCTCGTCGATGACGAGGCTGGCCGGGCCTATGTCGGCAACATGACGTCCCACACGATCTCTGTGGTGGACGTGCTCGCCAACCCCATCGACGTCATCGACGCCCGGCCCCGGGCCCACATCACCCCGGGCCGCTTCTTTGATCGCGACGGCTCGGGCTCCCAGGTCGAGATCGCCCGCGCCGAGATCGACGACGCTGAGCTCGTGCTCAACCAAGACTGGACGCTGCGCTACGCCGAGGGGGTGCATCGCCTGTGGGTGCCCGAGGCCGAGGGCCTGCGCCGCTACGAGTCCCCCGACGCCTTGGGCTTCTTGGCCGTCGGCTTCGGCCCCGAGGCCTTGGCTGAAGATCTCCTCGAAGGCAGCGGCCTTGAGGATCCTCAGCCCTACTCCGTGGGCGGCGTGCTGTTCATGTCGTTTGTGGACCCAGACGAGGGCAGCATCCGCCTGCTCACCCACAACGACGATGAGCTCGCGGCCTGGACCGACCCCGGCGGCGCTTTGCTGCGCCCGGTGGACGGCGCCTGGGACGAGCGCCTCGGCGGCCCCACGGTGGCCCAGGTTGATGGCCTGTTTTACCTGTTCTACGACGGCCTCGACGCCGACGGCGTGGGCCGAATCGGCCTCGCCACGGCGGGAGACGGCCTGAACTTCCGCCGCGAGGGCGTGCTCATCGAGCCCGGCGCGGGCGCGCACGACAGCGAGCGTGTGGCCGACCCGGCCCTGTGGTTTGACGACCAGGCCCAGATCTGGCGCATGTTCTACAGCGCCTTCGACGGCGAGAGCTGGACGATCGGCCACGCCGAGTCCACAAACCTCGTGGACTGGACGCCTGACACCACGCCCAGCTTTGTGCCCGAGGACGGCGCCGACGTCGGCGCGCCGGTCGTGGTCTACGTCAGCGGTGAGCTTCGCCTGTACACCGCCCGCCGCGGCGCGGACGGCCTGTGGGACTTGGCCCTGGCCCGCAGCCCTGACGGCGTGCGCTGGACAGACGAGGGTGTCGTCGTCGAGCTGAACTTAGAGGGCGTTGAGCCCCCCGGCGTCGGCTTGGCCTCGGCGGTGAGTGAGGTCTGGGGCTTAGACGGCTCGGGCCTCGGCACGCTCCAGGTCGCCTACACGGCGGGGGACGTGCTCGTCGCGTCGAGCTACGGCTACGCGGTGCAGCTCAGCGCCGGGGCGATCCTCGGCCCCGAGGACGCCCCCGCCGAGGGCGAAGACGGCGTGCAGGCCGACTCTTACCTGTCCGAGGAGGGCCTGCTCTACCTGAGCTTCACCCGGCAGGTCGGCGGCCTCGACCAAGGCGCCATCGGCGTCGCCTCCTGGAGCGGCGAGGGCTTGCCCCGGGTGTCACAAGCGCCGATCTTGACCGGCGCTGAAGGCGCCTTCGACGCCGCGGGCGTGTCCAGCCCCGTCGTCTTCGCGGCCCCCGGCGGCGGCTACCTCATGCTCTACGCCGGCCAAGACGACGAGGGCCGCGTCGCCATCGGCCTCGCCGAGAGCGACGACGGCCTCGCCTGGTCCACAGACCACAGCATCGCCCTGGATCGTGGCGAGGAGTGGGACTCCCTCTCGGTCACGCCGGGCTCGGTCGTCGTCGAAGACGACGGCAGCTACACCCTCTGGTACACCGGCGCCGACGGCAGCCGCTCCCGCATCGGCCGGGCGACTTCCCCTGACGGCCGGGTCTGGACCCGGGCGAGCGACACCTTTGAGCTGGGCACCGGCGCCCCGGGCGAGATCGACGACAGCGCCGTGCGCCACCCCTTCGTGCTGCGTGAGGACGGCGTCGAGCACCTCTGGTACGCGGGTTTTGACGGCGACGTGTGGAGCGTCGTCTACGCCAGCCGCGCCAGCGCCGACGCCGAGTGGACCCGCGCGGTCTACCCCGGCAGCGACCGCGCCCGGCCCGTCATCCAGAGCCGCGACGGCAACTTCGACGCCAACGGCGCGTATCGCCCCGTCGTGGTTCGTGACGCGCTCGGCGTCTACCGCGCGCTGTACACCGGCCAAGACGGCCTGCGCCCCCGGGTCGGCCTCGCCGAGGGCCTCAGCGCCGATCGCCTCTACCGCGTCTCCCGTGCGCCGAGCGTCGGCGACGAGGTGCTGTTCAGCACCATCGCCGGCGACGAGAACGACGAGGAGGCCATCCCCTTAGAGCAGGCCGTAGACGGCTTCCAGCAGACCTTGGGCCTCGGCGTCTCGTCGATGGTGATCGACCAAGAGCGCGGCTTCCTCTACGCCTCGTCCCGCTTCGCCTCCTACATCTACGCCTTCGACATCCGCGACGACTCCGACACCTTGACCGGCGACGACAAGGTCAATGAGCTGGAGGCCCTGCTCGTCGCGAACACCGACGTCGGCGCCACGGCCTTCCGCGGCCTGTTCATCCCTGAAGGCACCGACCTGCTCTACGCGCTCAACAGCGAGCCGGAGTCGGTGATGATCTTCGACCTCGCCGCGGTCGAGGACCGCACCGTCGCCCGGGCCGAGCGTGACGCGGTCATCGGCGTGCTGCCCGCCCCGCGTGAGGAGCGTGACGCCGGCGGCCGCACCACGGCGTTCATCGGCCCGTCCGGCATCACCCAGGCCGAGCACCTGCTCTTCGTCGCCAACTTCAACGCCAACAGCGTGAGCGTCTACGACCTGCGCCTCGGCGCCTTTGGCGCGCTCGTCGCCGAGATTCACAACGTCGGCGAGAACCCCCACGCGCTCAGCGTCTCCCCCGACGGCTCCTTGCTCGTCGTCGCCAACATGATCGGCGAGGTGCGCAGCGACGTGGTCTCCTCCACGCTCACCCTCATCGACCTTGACCCTGTGAGCCCGACCTATCTCCAGATCGTCGGCTGGATCGTGAACCAGTGAGCCGCGCCTCCGTCCGCCTCCCCCGTGGCCTCTTCGCCGCCGTCACGCTCTTGAGCCTCGGCTGCCAGCAGTCCATCTCCATCGAGGGCGCGTTCAACGGGCCCTCCGGCCTCGCGACGCTCCTCCCTGAAGAGGGCGGGCCCTTTGATGACCCCATCGCGCTGGTCTCCAACAGCCGCGACGGCGAGATCGTCGCCTTGGACATCAAGCACGGCTGGCTGCTCGCCACCACCCCCGCCGCGCCGTTTTTGGTGTCTCTGCCCCTGCCGACGGGCCGCTCCCGCCTGCTCGGCGACCTCGTCGCCTGGGCCCCCGACGCCGAGACCGTCACCGTCTTCGCCGCCGACCACAGCACCCGCCGCCTCATCGAGGCCCCTTGGGTGACCGGCGTGGACGAGGCCGGCGTGCCGGTGATCGCCGCCGCCAGCCTCGTGGGTGAGCCCCAGTTCACCGACAACGACCAGAGCGGCGACGCCTTGACGGCGGTGAGCCTCACGCTGCGCCAAGGCGCGGCGGCCACAGAGACCTGGACGCTCACCCACAACGGCGCCACCTGGGACGTCATCGGCAGCCGCTCGGGTCGCCTGCAGCGCGCCGCCCAGACCGGCCAGCCCTACCTCGCCGACGGCGGCGCGTTTGAGCTGCTGCTCAGCGGCGCCGCGACCCGGGGCGACACCTTCACCTTCTCCGTCGACACCGGCCTCATCGAGCACGACCTCGGCGGCTACGTCGAAGACCTCCACCTCGCCCGCCCCGAGGGCCTGATCATCGCCTCCGTGGTCGATCCCGAGCTCGCTGAGGGCCACCTGAGCTTCTTCGACCCCGCCGCCGGGGCCGTCGTCGGCACGCTCACCTTGGGCCCTGGCGCCCAGCCCGGCCGCCTCGCCTCCGACCCTACGGGGGAGCTGCTCTACGTCGCCGACGCCCGCTCCCCGGTGGTCTACGAGGTGCTCCTGGACCTCGACGACCCAGCCTCCAGCGCCGTGCGCTCAATCTCCGTCGCCGCCCCGGCGGTGGACGTGGCGTGGCAAGGCGACGGCAGCTACGAGCACCTCTTCGTGGCCCTCGCTGGCGTCAACCGTGTCGACATCTACGATCTCGCCGGGGACACCTGGCTCGACGTGAACCCCTACACTGCAGAGATCGACGGCGTCGTGCTCGACGCCCCGCCCATGGGCCTCTCCTCAAGCACCGTCGCGGTGCCCCTGCAAGAGCGCTCGGCCTGGGGCGCTCGGAAGACCGAACGTGTCGTCGCCATCTCGTCTTTTGAGGGGGAGCTCCTGTTCGCCGAGGGCTCCACGGGCTGCCTCGCCATCACCCGCGACGGCCCCGACGCCGAGCTCGATTCGTCAAACCCCTTCACCGACAAGTCGCCGGTCTCCAGCGAAGACCTCGCCGTCTCCGAGAGCTCCCTGCGCTCGGTGATCGTGAACCGCTGCGGCGGCCTCGCCCGCGCCGAGGCCTGGACGGCCACCTTCGACCAGTCCACGGCCACCTGGGAGGTCGAGGGCACCCGCTCCGGCGTTCAGGAGAGCCGGGCGCGCAGCGATGAGCGGTACGTCAGCGACGGCGGCGAGATCTCCTTCCGGATCCTCAGCGGCGACCTGCCCTACAGCGAGGGCGACCGCTTCTTGTTCTACGTCGATGATGGCGTCATGGTCGCCTCAGGCGACCGCGACGGCGACGGCGCCCTCGACCAAGGCGAAGAGCGTTTTGAGGCGCCGGGCCGCCCCTTGATCGTGAGTTACCTCGCGGGCGCTGAAGGCGGCGGCTGGGACGAGGTGAACCGCAAGACGATGGCCCTGTGGCCGCTCTTGAACAGCGACACCGTCGCCCGGGTGAACGTGTCCACGGGCGGCATCGACGTGCTCTGGGACTGAGCCCGGCGCGGCGGCGGCTCGTCAGTCGATGCCGCGCTCTTCGAGGTCGTCTTCGTCTAGACCCAAGAAGTGCCCGACCTCGTGGAACAAGGTCACGCGCAGCTCATCGACGAGCTGCTCGTGGTCGTAGGCGAACCGCTCTAAGTTCCGCCTGAAGATGACGATGGCGCTCGGCAGGTTGGACCAGGGGTCGTGCAGGCTGCGCTCCAAGAGCGAGCTGCCAGAGAAGTAGCCGAGCAGGCCCGTGGGGCTCGCCGGCGGGTCGTAGTGCTGGAGCTGCTCGTCCGAGGGCAGCTCCTCCAAGATCACCGGCACGTTCGCCAGGTACTCCCGCAGGGTCGGGTGGAGCTGCACGAGGCACTCGCCGACGACCTGCTCCACCGTCTCGTCGTCGAGCGGCACCGGGAGCGGGAAGGTCTGGGGGTCGCTGCGCCAGGCGCGGAGGTAGTCGCGCTGGGCCCCGGCGTTGTCGCCCCGGCGCTCGCGGAGCACCCCCCGAAGCCAAGCGGCCTCGGGGTGGCCCGGATCCTCACGGAGGGCGCGGTTGGCGGCGCGGCGGGACTCATCCCACCGAAGCTGCTCACACATCACCCCCGCGAGGCCCGCCCAGGCGTCGGCGAGGTCGGGGCGGCTGAGCACCGCGGCGCGATAGGCGCCTTCAGCCTCTCCCAGGCGGTCTTGCTCACGCAGCGCCTGCCCCAACAACAGGCAGACCTCGGCGTTGCGAGGGTCCAAGACCAGGGCGCGACGGCAGGTGGCCTCGGCCTCCTCATATTGGCCCTCCTCCAGCGCGGCCGTGGCCTCGCGGAGGAGATTACGCAGGAGGGGGTCGTCCGTCGTCGGTCGCATCAGCCCTTGCCGGAGGTCACAAGCTGCTCGATCTGGGTGCCTTTATGTACACCAAAATCGGCGCCCTCAACAGCCGGGAAACGGACCACACGGAGCTGGCGACGGAGGCAGTCCAGCGGCGCGGCCTCGTCGTCGAAGTTGTTCTTGTTGAACGCGACTGCGTGTAAAGCCCCTGGCGGCGTGGTGTACACGTCGAAGCTCACCGTCGCGGTGAGGCCAGGGCGGGAGGTCAAGTTCTGGCGGAGGCAGTCTTGGAGCTGGGCGATCCGGGTGGAGATCGCCTGGGCCGTGGCGCCAGCGTCGAGGGCCTGCAGCCGCGCGCCTTTGTCGGGGAGGCCCGTGAGCAGCTCAGCGAGCTCAAGGCGCAGGTTGACGGTGTGATCCGCCCCGGCGGGCACCACCACGGTCTGCTCGACGGTCTTGAAGCCCGCGTGGGAGGCGCTCACCTTGACCGGCTCGCCGGGGGTGAAGCCCTTGAGCACCCGAGCGCGGCCGGTCTCGGCCACCAAGACGCCGTTCACGAGGATCTTCTCGGCGTCCGGGTCTACCTCGATGTTCAACGAGGACTGCGCGCCAGAGGCGGGCGCGGGCTCGTCTCCGCCCTGCATCGCCCCGACCACAAAGGCGATGAGCGCGAGCATCACCAGCACCAACACCGCGACGCCGATGAGCACGGGCGTCGCGATGGCCTTGCGGGTGACCTCCATGTTGATCGAGCGGCGGTCGCCGAGGTCGGTCACGACGGTGACCACGCCGGTGGCTTTGCCGCGGGGCATCTTGCTGGGGTCGATGGTGACCTGGACGTCTTGTTGGGCGGCGTCGGGGTCGAGGCGGGTGCGGGTGACCACCAGCCAGTCGCGGTCGGAGGTGACGCGGCCCGGCATCCGGCCCTGACCGGCGTTCTTCACCACAAAGGAGTGGGTGACGGGCTTGCGGCCCACCTCCAGGGTGATCACATCGGCGCTGACCACGGTGAGCCGGGGCTGGCGTTTGCGGCTCGCGGGGATGCTCGACGGGACGCTGACCACCCCTTGAGGCGGCGGCGGCGCGCGGTTGCCGCCGAGGTCGGGCGGGCGCGGCGGCGCGACGGGCGGCGGCGTCACCATGGGGGACTGCGCCACGCCAGAGGATCCGCCGAAGGACGGGCGGTTGGTCGGCGGCGCCACCGGGGTGATCGGCGGCGAGGCCGGCGCGCGCTGGGGCGGGCCGGGCTCGGTCTTGGCGGTCGGGGAGGGCAAGGCGCCGGGGGGCGGCGGCAAGAAGAAGTCGGCGACCTCGCCTGCGCCCGCGCCCGAGACGTGCTGCTGGTGCAGGGCGTCGTAGGCCTTGCGCCGGGCCGGATCCGAGAGGTGGCGCCAGGCCTCGTCGAGCTTCGCGAACCGCGCGGAGGCGTCCTCTAAGCTCTTGAGCGACCGCGCCTGGCGATACTGGGCCCGGTGCGAGGCCTCGATCTCTTCCCGTGTGGCCGTGTGGGGCACGTTGAGGAGCTTGTAGTAGTCCTCAAAGGCCGCGCTGCTCGGCGTCGGGGCGGCTGGGGCGGCCACGTCACGCCGGGCGCCGGTCTCGGCGAGCAGCTTCTCGATGAGCTCGTTGACCCGATCCTCGGGCACGCCGAGGTCAGCGGCCTCTTGGTGGATAAAGCGCTCGGCGTCGGCGGTCAGCACGCCGGTGACCATCGTGCCTTTGGCCAAAGGCGCGAGGCGATCGATCTCGCGGGTCACCTTGCGGGAGTTGACCTCGGCGACGTAGTCATCGCGCTCATCCACCAGGACCTTTCGCAAGAGGGCCTGGTTGCGGATCAGCCACAGCGCCTCTTCGCGGAACTTGGGGTTGGCCTGTTGGCCCTGCGCCCAGCCGCGTCTGCGCTTGATCGCCTGCTCTGCGTCATCACCAGACGCATCGGCGGCGAGCTCGTAGTATTCGAGCAGCGAGGTCTTGTTGACCATCCCGAGGAACTGGTCGATTTGCTCAAGGTCTCGACTTTCCATGCTCGCCTTGGCCGGACTGACCTTGGATTCATAGCAACGCGAAGAGCGGAGGTCAATCGCGCCGCGCGCGGAGGGTCAGCGCGACGGGGCCCTCAGCACAAGATTCGCCGCGCTGAGGCAGCCCCAGGCGGTCAGGAGGGCCGATGCGGGGGGGTGCCCGATCATAAAGACGAGGGCGGTGATGAGCAGGCCGATGAGCGCGGGCGCGCTGCGGTCGTGTCGCGCGCGCGCCAGCCCCAAGGCGCCCAGGGCCCAGGTCCACGGCGCCGGGGCCGCCGCGACGGGGTCCGCGGGGTTGGGCAGGAGCACAAGCCACAGCGCCCCGAAGCAGAGCGCGGCGCCGAGGGCCCGGAGGCTGAGCCGCGCCGCCGCGCCCGGCGCGCCAGAGAGCGCCGCCGCGCCGAGGATCCCGCACGCTCCGGCGAGGGCCTCGGCGGACAGCGGTGGCGCGATCATCAACAAGAGCCCGCAGAGCGCGAGCGCGAACGGCGCGGGGCCCTCGGGGCGGCGGAGGGCGAGGGGGGTGAGGGTGAGCAGCCAGGGCAGGGCCATGACCGGCACGATCAAGGCCTCGGGGGTGTTCAAGGCGCTCAAGGTCCACAAGACGGCCCCCAAGGCGCCGCCCCAGGCCGAGCCCGTCATGGCCGCCGCGCCGAGGCCCAGGCCGAGCCCGCCCAAGGCCGCCGCCGCCACCACCGCGCCGGGGGCGTCGAGGGCCAGCGCCCCTCCAGCCGTCGCCGCGAGGACCGCCACGAGCACAAACTCCGCACGATCCAAACGAGGCGAGGGCGGCGTGTGGAGCGCGGCGGAGGGGTTCGGCGGCATCGCTGTGTTGTACACCGAGGTGAGGCGCGTTGACGGGGTGCCCTCATGGTAGGTAGCATTCCTTCTCGCTGACCTCGGAGTCGCCAATGACCGTCGCTGAGCTTGAGAGAGAGCGCGAGACCCTCGCCGCCCGCCTGCGGGACGAGCTGGCCGCCTTGGAGTCTTGCCGTGTGCGCGCTGAAGAGGCCGACGCCCGCCTCCGCGCCGCCGAGGGCGCCGTCGCCGTGCAGACCCAAGAGGTGGAGGCGCTCAAGGCTGAGCTGGCCCAGGCCGAGTCCGAGGTGAGCGCCGCGAGCGCCGAGGTCGACGCCGCCCGCGCCGAGCGCGACCGCCTGAGAGACGAGGTCGAGTCCGCCCGCGCCGAGCTGCGGCGGCTAGAAGAGGAGTCCGAGCGCCTGGGGCAAGAGGTCGAGCGCTGGGAACAACGCCTCCAAGAGCTCGACGGCGAGGCCCGGGCCTTAGAGGCCGAGCGTGTGGCCTTGGAGTCCGAGCGCGCCGCGCTCAGCGCCCAGGTGGAGGGCCTGCGGGCCCAGCTCGCCGCCGAAGACAAAGCCATCGCCGACCTTGAGGCGGAGCTGTCGCGTCTGGGCGAGGGGTAGGCCCCCCGGTGGCCCACCTCACCCCCGAAGCGCTCCTCACACGTCTGCCCGAGGCCCGACCGCTCCTCCGCGCGGCCTTGGGCGGGGCGGGTGACGCGCCCCTCACCCCCGGCGTGAGCCCCCTCGCCGCGGTCCTGGACGGCGGCGGCGCCTTACGTTTCCCCGGCCTCAGCGCGCGCCTCGCGCTCACCCTGTACGACGCCCACGCCGAGTGGGCCTCGGGGCTCTCTGATCTAGAGGCCGACCAAGGTTTTGACGCCACGGTGCGGCTCTATGGCCTCGCCCTCGCCGCCATCGCCGCGGGCGCCTCCGCCGCCCAGGCCGCGACCTGGCTCCGCAGCCCCGAAGGCCAGCGCCTCGCCCGCTACGTTGCCGCCGTGGAGGTCGCCTTGGCCTTCTCGACCGACGGTGACCTGCCCCTGGACTTCCGGCCCAGCGAGCTGGTGTTGACCTTCGGCGACGACGCCCGAGACGCCTTGTCCGGCGCCCTCGGCGCGCTCCCCAGCGCCCTCAGCGACACCCTGCGGGCCATGCTGCCCAGCCTCGACGCCCTCGCCGGGGACGCCGCCGCCGAGACCGCCGGGATCGCCGACGCCTTACGCGCCGCCTTGGGCCCCCAGCCGTCCAACCGCCGCGAAGACCTCGCCGCCGAGGCCGCGCGCTGGCCGGTCTACCGCCTGCTGTGGCCCTCAGACGGCGGCGCGTCCGTCGCCACGGCGCCGACCACCGCCCCTAGCCAAGCCCCGCCGCCCACGGCGCCGACGCCGCCCCCTCGGCCCAGGGTGGATCCCGCCCGACTCGACGCCCTGCGGGATCAGCTCACCCTCACCATCGAGCGCCGCGAGGAGCTCGCCCGAGCGCTGGATGAGGCCGAGGCCGCCCTGGAGGCCCTGGCCAGCGCGCCGACGCCCTTGGAGGATCGGGCCCCGGCGGAGCAGGCCCTCACCCGCGCCCGGGACGCCCGCCGGGTGAACCAGCGCGCCGTAGACGCCGCCGTTGAGGCCGCGTGGTCCGCTGAAGGGGTGTTGGGCGAGGCTGAAGAGCGCCTGGAGCGCGCCCTGGGGCGTGCCCGCCGCGCCGCCGAGCGCCGCGCGAGCCTCCCTGGCGACTCGGGCGCCGGCGCCGATCTCGCCCTAGAGCGCGCCGCCGCCGCCGCCGGTCACGGGGCGCTCGCCGAGGCCTCCGGCCGCGTGGAGTCCACCCGCGCCGCGCTGCGCGCCACCA
>JAKLKE010000479.1:347-4242 GCA_023150775.1 Myxococcota bacterium | reverse complement strand
CACACCTTGACCGAGGGCCGCCTCCAGTGGGAGAACGTCGGCCCGGTCTACGACACCTTCCATTTCCCCGACGGCGTGTCGATTCAGTTCCCCGACAACCCCACGGACTTCGCCAAGACCCTCAAGGCGGCCTTCCCCGCCTCCGCCGCCGAGATCGACGCCTACCTCAAGGACGTGCGGCTCACCGTGCGCACGATGAAGGGCTGGATGATGGGGCGTCTCATCCCCGGGGCCTTTGGTCGCGCCGTGGGGCCGTGGGTGGGCCGCGAAGGCGCCGCCCTGCTGAACGAGCCCACAGACGTCGCGCTCTCGAAGATCGTGTCGGATCCCAAGCTCCGCGCCGTGCTGACCGCGCAGTGGGGTTACCACGGCTCGCCCCCGTCCGAGGCGGCCTGGGCCCTACAGTGCCTCGTCGTGCGACACTTCTTGTGGGGCGCGTATTTCCCCGTGGGCGGCGCCCAGGCCATCGCCCCGGCGATGCTGCAGACCGTAGCGGATCACGGCGGCTGGACCCGCATCTGCGCCGATGTGGCGGAGATCGTGCTGGAGGGCGGCCGCGCCGTGGGGGTGCGGATGAAGGACGGTGAGGTGATCCGTGCGCCGAACGTCGTGAGCGCCATCGGCGCATGGCCCACAGTCACCCGGCTTCTGCCCGCCGCCGCCCGTGCGCCGTGGACCGAGGGCATTGAGCGCCTGCCGCCGTCCCCGGCGCACCTCGCGCTCTACTTAGGCTTTGAGGGCGACATCGTGGCCCAAGGCGCCTCACGCTCGGCGGAGTGGTTCTACAACACCTGGGATCACGAGGAGGGCTCCTGGCGTGTGTCCCCCGACGCGCCCCTGCCCCGGGCCCCGGCGCTGTTCACGTCTTACCCGTCGCTCAAAGACCCCCACCACGACCCCGGCCCCCGCCAGCGCCACACCGGAGAGATCATCACCTTCGTGCCCTGGGAGACCTTCGCCAAGTGGCAAGGCACCCCCTGGCGCAAACGCGGCGCGGACTACGAGGCCTTCAAACAGCGCCTCACCGACGCGATGTTGGACGAGCTCTTCCAGCGTCACCCGGGCCTCAAGCCCCTGCTCGTACACGCCGAGCTAGGCACCCCCGTCTCCACCGACACCTTTGCCCGGCCCTACCAAGGCGCGATCTACGGCCTCGCGGGCACCCCCGACCGCTTCAAGAACGACTGGCTGCGCCCCCAGTCGCCCATCCCCGGCCTCTTCTTGAGCGGCAGCGACGTGTTCATCGGCGGCGTGGTCGGCGCGATGATGGGCGGTGTGCTGGGCGCGGCGGCGGTGAAGCCCATCGCCGTGATGCGGGATCTGTCGGCGATGCGGTGAGGGCCGTCCTGGGGGGCGGCCTCTCAGTCCACCAGATCCCCGTTGGCGGGCTTGTAGAAGAACGACCCTACGAGCGCCTTTTGTTTGGGGTAAATCACCGTGAACGGCGCCCCGGGCGGCGCTCTCCTGGGCGTAGAGGCTCTCCCGCGTGGCGCGGGCGCGCAAGCCACCAAGAGCGGCAGCAGCACCAGTGAGGGCGACATGGAGGTTCCTTGTCAGAATCCGCCCCTCTTGGGGCCTGGCGGGGGGTGAGGAGACGAGGCGCGCTCAGTCCCCGGCGTCGTCGAACTCAGAGAGCGCCGCCCCGGGAGCGGCGGGTTGTTTGTCCCACGGATCGCTGTCGTTGAAGCCCTTGAGGATGATGTCGGGCAAGAGCACGGCGTCGGCGAGGCTGTGATCCCGCACGATGAGCTGAACCTGCCACACGCCCTCCACATCGGCGGTGAAGCTGGCTTGGGCGGAGGTGTTGTCTTCAATGTCGTCGTTGGTGAGCGCCGAGCCAGACGGGCGGCTCACGAACCGCCAGCGGTAACGAAGAGAGTCACCATCTGGATCGCTGCTGGAGGATCCATCGAGCTTGACGGTAGACGTCGCGGCGAGGCTACGCCGGGCGCTGGCGTCGGCCTCGGGGGCGTTGTTGTTCCCCAGCTTGGGGCCGCCGAGCTTCCCACCGCCAAACACCGCGCCGCTGAGCCCACCGCCCAAAGCGCGCTGACGAGAGGCTGATGTCCCCACAACAGCGAGGGTGCTGGCCTCATCACAGGCGCCCCAGGCGTCACACACGGTCAACGAGAGGGTGTACACGCCCTCAACCTCGGGCACCAGCACGGGCCACGGAGTCTCGGCGTCGATGAGCGCGGCGGCCTCGGGGCCATCGGTCACCGCCCAGGAGAACGTGAGGGACGCCCCAGAGGAGGAGGCGCCGTCGAACAGGAAAGGCTCACCCGGCGAGCCGCTCACGCGAAAACCAGCGTCGGCGACAGGGGCGGCGGGCGCGCAGGCCACCAAGAGCGGCAGCAGCACCAGCGAACGCGACATTGAGGTTCCTTGTCAGAATCCGCCCCTCTTGGGGCCTGGCGAGTAGAAGTCGTCGTTTCCATGTCCGCCTAAGAAGACGTCCATGTCAGGGTCCTCGAAGACCTTGCGGAACTGCTCGGGGTCCACCTTACCCAGCGCGATCAGGTGCTCGCTGGCGGTGAACTTGTCCCCGGTGCGGCTGAAGGCCAGGATGAGGTTGTAGTGGGCGCAGGCCGGGCTCTCGTCAACGATGCTCAAGGCCAGCGCCATGTGCTTTTTATTAAGCGCCTCGTCCTTACTCGCGACGTAGAAGTCGTTCAGCACGTCAAGGGCTTTTTGGCGGGCTTGGGCAGGCTTACGAATCGTCTTCATCGCGAGGTTGAGTAGCGCCAACGCTACGCCGCAGTGGTCATCTTTGCCTGACACCCGGGCGTGAACCCCGAGGGTCGCAACCAGCCGCATGATATCGGGCGCCTCGTTCACCTGTAGCCCAACCTTCATCAGCAGACGCTCAGCCTCAGGCAGCAGCTCAAAACCGCGCTCACCTCGGCTATCGCGGTAGTTGGCCGCATGGACCATCGCCTCAGCCGCGTCGATGATGACACGCGGCAGGCGCTCCGGGATCAGCCCCGCCTCCGCCGAACGAAGCAGGCGTGTCGCGACGGTGAGCATGAACTCAGCCTGAGGATCCCGCTCCTCCGCACGAAACCTCTGCACCACATACTTAAAGACCCAGGCGAGGTCGTCATCGTCGTACCGACCGCTGTCCACCATCGCCCGCAGGGCCTCCACCGCCGTCGCCCGCGTGGCCCCGCGCCCGGAGAGGGACTCGCCGAAGAAGCGCAGGGCCTCCACCGCCTCCTCTTCGATCAGGCTCAGGAAGGCGTTGTAGGCGCCTGCGGCGTCGTTGAGCGCGTCGGCCTCCCACAGGCGCTCTTGGCCGAAGGGGTGGGGCAGGCTGAGCTGGAGGCGAAGCTCGTCGGCGACGTTCTGAAAGTCGGGGCCGAGGGTCGGGCCGAGGGCGCGCGGCGCGTTGGCGGTGGTCCCAAACTCGGGCCCCGGGCGCACCCGGCACAAGGGCACCACGCCGAGCCCCGCCAGCCAGAGGGGCTCCGTGGCCGCCCGCGTCCACTCCTCCTCCGGGGAGATCTCCACCGGGAACAGCACGGGGCGCCGCCCGCGCAGGGTGGTGAGCTGGTGCAGGGCCTTCGCCGTCTGGCGAATCGACGAGGCCGTGGGCGGCAGCAGCGGCACGAGCACATCGACGAGGTTCGCCCCCAAGGCCACGCCCGAGGGCGTGGAGAGCGGCGGCAGCCGCACGAGCACGACGTCTACGGCCTCGCCCGCCAAGGTGAGGCTGTTGAGGGACTCCCGCATGAGGCGCAGGGCCCGGGTGGTGGGCGGCGCGGGGCGGCGCTCGGGCAGGTCGTCCGTGGCGTTCGTGGCATGAACCACCCCCACCGCGCCGATGCCCTCGTCCTCGCCAAAGAGCACCGCGAGGCGCTCGGTGATCGGCGTCGGCACCAGCCCACGGAGCCAC
>JAKLKE010000479.1:0-337 GCA_023150775.1 Myxococcota bacterium | reverse complement strand
CCACTGCGTCAGGAGCACGTCCATCGGTGGGCCGAGGGGCTCCATTCGGGTGACCCACGGCGTGAGCAGCACCGAGAGCGGATCGGCGTCGAGCACAACCACTTGATGTCCGACCGCCGCGAGCTGCTGCGCCACCGCGAGCACGCCCAGATCAACCCAGCTCTGCGGGTTGATCTCGCTCAGGCCGATGACAGCGACGGGGTGGGGCACACGGGGCTCCGAAGGTGCATCGAGCATAACTGAAGCGCCAACCCCTCGCAACGGCGCCCCTCGAAATCCACCGCCGGAGTCAAGCCCATGACTGGCTTCGCGCGAACTCTTGCGCCTCCCTGCGCTT
>JAKLKE010000478.1 GCA_023150775.1 Myxococcota bacterium | reverse complement strand
GTTGGCCTCTCCGCGTGAATCCTCCAGGCGCTTGTAGAGCTGTAGCGCCTGGGCGTAGGCGTCCTCAGCGGGGACGAGTCGATACTTGCGGACGTAGACGTCGCCGAGGGTCCCGAGCGTGTTGGCCTCTCCAGCTTGGTCGCCCACCGCGCGCGCGTCGTCGAGCCCCCGCGACGCCAGCGCCTCCCACAGCGTGAGTTGGTCAAGCATCATCAGCAGGTTGCGAGCGCGCCTGGCGAGCCTCGCGAGGGGCGCGAGGCCAGGCGCCTGGGGCCTGGGCGCCCGATTCACGAGCAAGCTGAGGTTGGCGCGCTCGGTGAAGAAGTGGCCTTGGGCCGAGGTGTCACCGCCGACGAGCGCGGCGTCACACGCCCCCACAAACCCCACAAACCCCTCCACCGCCCGCCTGAACACGGCCTCCTCATCCACCGGCTCGTCCCTCCGCTTTCGTTCGGCGTACCACTGGAGTGGGACCGGGGCGAAGGTGCGCCCCGCGCGGCGCTCGACGAGGCTCAGGTCGGTGAGGCGCTTGAGGCTCAGCGTCTCCTCGTCCTGGGTCACCAGACGCGCGACCTCGTCGGGCAGCCCAGAGGGGAACAGCGACAGTTCACGATAGGCCAAGGCCGCCGTAGGATAACGTCCGGTGAGGGTGGACCAAGACAGGTCCATCGAGGCGACGAGGCTGCGCATTCGGGCCTGCTCGCTGGGCTCCAGGCCGTCCCAGGCGTCCTCTTGGCCGATGAGGTCGGAGTCGGCGTAGGCCGTCACCTTGAACCGCTGAAGACGGCGAACGACCTCGGGGAGCGTCATCCCCGGCTCGGCGAGCTGCGGCGCGACGAGGATGAGGGAGCGCGGGTGGCCGTCGAGGAGATCCAGCAGCTCCTCCCAATCCGCGGAGCCCGGCTCACCCTCTCGCAGCGCCCCTCGCGCGGTCAACTCGTCCTGAAGCAGGCGGTCCATCTCCGCGCGCGGGAGGGGCGGGACATCCACGCGCCGCTCGCCCAGGGTGCTCGCGCTCACCAGCCACCGCGTGGTCAGCAGCACCCGTAGGCGGGTCGCGACCCGGAGCCAGGCGCCGAGCTGGGCCTTAAACGCCGCTTGCCGGGCCGCGTCGGGCATCATGTCTTCAGCGTTGTCGAGCACGAGCAGCAGGCGGCTCGGGTCACGTTCCATCGCCGCGGCGAGGGCCTCGTCGTTCTTGGGGGGCTCGTGTAGGCCCAAGAAGCCGCCGAGCTTCACGCGCAGGGCCTCGCCGTCGAGGCCACGATGGGCCTCTAGGTAGAGCACCCGGTCCACGCCGCCGCTCGCGTGTGCCTGCCTCGCGTGTGCCTGCCGGGCGATCTCTTTGCCGATCTCGGTCTTGCCGATGCCGGGGAGGCCCACCACGCTCACCAGTCGAGACGACTGTAGCGCGGCGAGGCCCTCGGTGAGCACCTCGGGGCGTTGGCGGAAGGTGGGGCGTGGGCCGTCGAGCTGGCCGAGGTCGTGGGCGGGGCCCAGGCCTGGGTCGTGCGCGGGGGCCGGGCAGCGCATGAGGATCGGCGTCGCCCAGGCCGTCCCGTTGCCGTAGGCCCAATGGCGGGCGCGGGCCAGGGCGAGGGCCGGGTCACCGCGGTCTTGGGGGAGGGCGCGGTAGAACTGCTCGGCGAGGGCGGCGCTCCCTGGGATCGGCAGGTTGGCCTGGCTGGCGACGACCACGGGCACGCTGGCGCCCGCCGGAGACAGGAGGCGCTGGGCGGTGCCGGTGAAGCCGAGCAGGCCCTCGGCGACGACGCCACCTTGGCAGGAGCACAAGAAGACGAGGCGCAGGCCGTGGCCGCGCAGAAGCGCCGCGAGACGGTCGCCGGGGACGTTCTCTTTGCCCATTGGGCCGTCAAAGATCACGCCGCGGTCCAGGGTGTCGCCGATCGGCGTCGCGTAGCCGTGGGCGAGGATGTGGAGCACCTCGTAGGGGTCGGCAGCCTCACGGGCGGCCTTGAGGTGCTGGGCGAGGGCCTGCTCGCTCCCGCGCTGGATCACGTCGAGGCGGTCCCCGAAGATCGCGCGGAGGCGCTCGACGTGGGGGCTGGGGTCGAACCGTGTCGTCCCGGTGGGGCAAGCCCAGAGGAGCAGGACGCGGGGACGGGCGCTGAGCTGGACCGAGCGGGTCGGCAAGCCGGTGTAGGTGCGGGTGAGCGCGCTGCCCAGGACATGAAACAGGTGGCCCTGACCGTCGCGGAGCAGCTCCCACGGGAGGGTCTCGGTGACGGGGTGATCGGGAGGAAGCTCGACGGTGAGGTGCAGCGGGGCTCCGCCCGCGGCGGCGCGGATGGCGGCCCAGGCTTCGCCGATAGGGCGCGGCGCGGTGAGGAGCTGGAACAACGCGGCGCCGAGGAGCTCTTGCTCGGGTGAGGTCAGCTTGTCTAAGGCGAGGTCGTGAAGGGCTTCCTCCCAGGAGCGGTCCAGCTTTGGCACGAGCGCGGAGGGGTCGAAGTGGAGCAGGCCGCCGCCGCTGGCGCCGTTGGGGTCGCGGAGCAGGGCGTGGATCTGTGTCGGGTCGGAGACGGCGGAGAGCGTGAGGGTCGCGCGGTAAGGGATCATCAGCAACCTCTGCGGTCAGGCTAACACGGGCGGTGTCCGGTTTCGTTGCGCTGGCGCGTCCCGCTGTCGCCGCTGGTGGAGATGCCCTCTTCCAGTTGATGCGCTCCCAGGTGGAGCGAGGAGAGTCCGATGGCTGACAACAAGAAGACGCCGATGACCCCCGACGCGGCGGCGCGGATTCAGGGCCACGCCGACCGCACTGGCACCAACCAGGGGTTCAAGGAGCGTGCCCAGAGCGGGGCCGCTCAGAACGTGAACCAGGGGAAGGTGCCGCCGAAGGGTAAGAAGTAGCCACAACCGGCGCTGAGGGGGGCGACTCCCTCAGCGACGCGGCCCACGGGGTCAAGGCTGCGATACACTCTGCGGGATGCCCACCGTCGTCTTGCAGCTCATCCGCTCCTACTCCGCTGCTCACCGTGTGGTGGAGCTGCCCTCGTTTCCCGTCAAGTACCACCTTCTCGTCGCCGACCGGCAGGTCGCCGACTTCGAGCTGGACTGGCCCAAACTATTGAAAGAGGTGGATAGTCTCGAACAGGCCCCCAGCGCGGAGCAGGCGCGCGGCCTGGGAAGGGCGATGCGTGAGGCGCTGATCAAGAGCGGCTGGGAGAGCGTCGAGGCGGCGCTCAAGACTGCGCTCCAAGGCGGCGAGGCGACCTTGGTGATCCGGTCTCACGCGGATGAGCTGTATGCGCTGCCTTGGGAGGCGATGCCGTTCGGTCCCAATGACGCTCCGCTGGCTGAGGTGGAGAACCTCACCGTGCTCTACCACGAGCCCAGCGTTCTCACGCCCCTCGCCCCGGTCGAGCCGCCGCGCGCCGCGCTGCTCGCGTGGTCGGCGGGAGGGAAGACGGTCCCCCACGCGCGGGTCGCCGAGGCGCTTGGCCCCACACGGACCTTGGCCGAGCCCAGCCTGGATCAGCTTGTTGAGGCGCTTCGGAGCGGCGAGCATGACGCCTTGGTGCTCCTCGCCCACGGGGGGCCGGGGAAGGACGGCGTCGTCCTTAGTTGGGCTGGGGGTAGCCTCTCTGTGGTGACGCTCGTCGAGAACCTGCGAAAACTCTCGACCCGTCCGGCCTTGGTGGTCGTGCTGGCGTGTCGTGCGGGCGCGGAGAAGGCAGAGAGCCTCGGGTTTGGCGGCTTCGGGCTAGAGCTCCACCGGATCGGTGTAGCCTTCGTGTTGACCTCACGGTGGAACGTGAGCTTTGAGGGCGCCGTGGCCTTGGCCGCGGGCCTACGCGGAGGTGACCTGCGGGGAGGGCTACCCGTGGGAGAGGTCGAGCGGCTGGGAATCGTCACGTTTGGGAGCGGCGTCTCCCTCGCGCCCGCGCGGCGCGGGGCGCTCGACGCCTACCTCACCGCGATGCGAACGAGCTTCGAGGCTCTGCCCTGGCTCTCAAGTCAGCTCGGCCTCGCGCGGTCGCTGAGCGAGGTCTGCGTGAGTGTGGATGTGTGCGAGACCGCGCGTTCACACGAGCGGCGTGAGCGCCTTGGCGGTGAGTCGGTGGCGCTGGACACGGTGCTCGGCCCGAACGGCGGTCGCTGGGTGATGCTCGGCGAGCCGGGCAGCGGCAAGTCCACGCTCTTGCGGCGCCTCGCGCTCGACTTGGGCGCGGGTGGGGAGTGGCTGCCGGTGCTGCTCCACGCCGGGGAGCTTGACCGCGGC
>JAKLKE010000477.1 GCA_023150775.1 Myxococcota bacterium | reverse complement strand
ACTACTGGGACAGCGCCTATGGCGGCAAGCTGGGCAACGTCTCGGGCACCACCGACGCCCGCGACTTCCGGGGCCGGGGCTTCGTGCAGCTCACCGGCCGCGACAACTTCAAGAAGATGGGCGACCTGCTCACCAAAGAGGGCTTCACCTACACCCAAGATGAGGTGACCTACGGCGGCCAGGGCAACCCGGCCATCGACCTCCTCGCCCACCCCGACCACGTCAACAAGAACATGGAGCTCGCCGCCCGCCTGATGATCATCGGGATGCAGCAGGGCAGCTTCACCGGCAAAAAGATCGGCGACTACGTCAACGAGAACGGCACCGACTTCACCAACGCCCGCCGGGTGATCAACGGCGACACGGCGAAGAACGGCGAGCACATCGGCGAGATCGCGACGAGCTACAACAACGCCATCTCAAGCCTGTGGGCCCCTGTGTTTGAGGCCGCCAAGACCACCGCTCCCGCCCCGGAGACCACGCCGACGACGGCGTCTGACACGGGCGGAGGCCCCCGTTGATCGAGCTGACCTGGGCGCTCCTGCTCGGCGAGAGCCTCGCGGGAGAGCCTCTCCACCTCGTCGGGGTGGTCGCGGACGAGGCCGTTCGGCTGGAGCTCACCCGCTCCGGGCGTCGCCTCTCGGGAGAGTGGACGGCGGGAGGCTCCCCCGCCCTCTCCGCCCGTGGCCGCGCCCGTGGGCAGGTGGTCTTGGTGAAGTTTGGTGACGCCCGGTTAGAGGGCACCCTTCGTGACGGCACCCTGGAGGGCTCCTTGTCCAACAAGTCCGACGCTGGGATCTCGGTGACCTTAGGCGACGGCGTGAGCGCCCCGGTGCTCATCAGCCGCGACGAGACCTGGCGCCGGGAGTGGGACGGCAAACCCAGCCAAGAGATCCCCGTCTCTTTGCCCCAGCTCCTCCTCGCCGACATGGACGCCCAGGCCCGCATCGACGCCGCGCTCTCGCCGGAGTCTCTGCTCGACGCCTCCCGCGAAGACATTGAGGCCGACGGCTGGGTCGACAGCGTCTCGTGGAGCGTGCCCTGGCAGGCCGAGGGCCTCATCTCCCTCGACGTGCGCGTGATGGGCTCCGGGGCCTACCCCAGCGCGTCCACCCGCCGCCTCGTCATCGATCTCGCCCGGGGTGAGCCCTTGGGCGCGGAGATCTTCGCCCCTGAAGGCCGCGACGCCCTCACCGCCCGCCTCGACGCTGCCCTGCGCGATGAGATCGCCCTCGCCGTCGCCGATGATCCCGAGATCGCTGGGCTCCTCGCGGATGTGAGCTTCTCCGAGGCGAACCTCAGCCAGTTCTCGGCGGATGAGGCCGGGCTCGTGTTCACCGTCGAGCTGGGCCTGCCCCACGCCGTCGCCGCCGCCATGGCCCCGCCGGTCTTGCGGGTGTCTTGGGAGGAGCTCGGCCCCTTCCTCACCGCCGACTGCCCGCTCCGCCGCCTGATCCCCGGCTGATCGGCGCGCGCCGCGCCCTCGACCTGCTCCCGTCACCCGAGCGCGGTGCAGTCGTCACGACGGGGCCACGGCCACGTCACCTGCGGGTGTGACGATGGGTCATGCCGCCGCACATCCTCATCGTCGAAGACGAGCCCGACATCCAGCGCTTGCTGGAGATCAACCTCACCCGCGAAGGATATCGCGTCACCGTCTGCGGCTCGGGCAAGCAGGCCTGGGAGAAGCTCGCCGCGAGCCTCCCCGACCTCGTGCTCTTGGACCTCATGCTCCCCGATCTCTCCGGGGTTGAGCTGTGCCGCCGCGCCCGGGCCGACGCGCGCCTCGCGGAGCTGCCGATCCTCATGCTCACCGCCCGTGGTGACGAGATCGACCGTGTGGTCGGCTTCTCCGTAGGCGCTGATGATTACGTCACCAAGCCCTTCCTCATCCGTGAGCTGCTCCTGCGGGTGCGGGCGATCCTCCGCCGCCGCGCCGCCGCCCCCGCCGACGAGGACCGCCTCGACGCCGGCACCCTCTCCGTAGACGCCGCCGTCGGCAAGGCCTGGGTCGCGGGCGCCGAGGTGCCGCTCACCCCCCAAGAGCTGCGTCTGGTGGCCCTGATGATGCGCCAGCGGGGCCGCGTCGTCACCCGGGAGACCTTACGCGCCCAGGTCTGGGGCGAGGACGACCCGGTGAGCCTCTCGGCGGTGGAGTCCTCCGTCAAGCGCCTGCGCCGCAAGCTCGGCGCCGCCGGAGACAACATCGAGACCCTACGCGGCGTCGGGTACCGCCTGCGCGCCGAGGGTTAGGCCTCCAGCCGCTCGCCCAGGCCGATCGCGTCCGCCATGGCGTTCAGCGCCTCGATCCGGTCGCTGATCTGGCGCGTGGAGAGCACCGCCGTGCGCTGGCTGTCCTTGTACTCGGTCAAGGTGTAGCCGCCGCCTTTGCGGTCCCGCTTGAGCACAAAGATGCGCCCGTCGGGCATGTCGCCGACGACGAGGCCCAAGGCGCCGTCTACGGCGCGGGCGACGTCCATCATCGTGTGGGGGAAGAACGGGCGAGGCATCACGACTCCAGAGAAGCACGATCAATTTTATTCCACGCTGTAAGCCTTCGCCGGGAGCGGTCGTTGCGGCCACGAACGAACGGAGGTCATCATGTTCACCCGCATCTCTCTCCCCAGCCTGCTCGTCACCCTCTCCCTCACCGCCTGCGCCACGTCCAACAAGCAGTCGAGCCCTGAGGAGATCAGCCCCGCGACGCCCGTCGAGACCACGGAGGTCTACGAAGAGGCTGAGGGGAAGCCGGCCCTGGCTCAGGTCACGATGGACGCCAAGAAGAAGGATGAGGCCTACGCCCCGGCCCCCGCCGCCGAGCCCGCCCGCCAGCAGAACTTCGACGACAACCTGAGCGTCGCCGACGCGCCGGAGCTGGACTACGGCGTCGCGACGAGCTCCGCCAGCACCGGCGCGGGCCGCGACATGCCCATGCCCACCGCGACGCCGATGGCCCCTTCCCGCGTGGCCGCCGTCTCCAGCAAGGCCCCCGCCGGGCGCGCTGAGGCGCAGAAAGAGTCGCGCCGCTATAGCGAAGACATGATGGTCGGCGGCACCGTCGCCGCTGGCGGCCCCTCGATGAGCTACGCCTCCCCGCCGCCGCCCCCGGCCAAGCCCGTCGATGTTGAGGCGCCCTACGCCGTCGCCGCCAACGCTGAGGGCTACACGAACTACGGCGTCAACCCCATGACGCTCGCCGAGAAGGACGCCCAGTCCACCTTCTCCATCGACGTTGACACCGCCTCCTACACCATCTCCCGCCGCAAGCTCCAAGAGGGCGGGATGCCCCCGGTGGACTCGGTGCGTGTTGAGGAGTTCGTCAACTACTTCCCCTACAGCTACAGCGCCCCGGGCAAAGAGAGCGGCACCGCCCCCTTCGCCGTGCACCTGGAGGCCGCGCCGAACCCCTTCGCCCCCAGCCACCACGTCGTGCGCGTCGGCGTCAAGGGCCGGGACACCGAGCAGGTCGAGCGTAAGCCCCTGCACCTCACCTTCTTGGTGGACACCTCGGGCTCGATGTCCAGCGCCGACAAGCTCGGCCTCGCCCAGAAGAGCCTGGAGTACCTCGTGAGCCAGCTCGGCGAGGAGGACACCGTGGCGCTCGTGACCTACGCCGGCTCCACCCAGGTGGTGCTGGAGCCCACCAGCGCTGACCAGCGCACCAAGATCACCTCGGCGATTCAGCGCCTCACCTCCGGCGGCGGCACCGCCATGGGCTCGGGCATGGAGCTCGCCTACCGCATGGCTGATAAGTCCTTCGAGACCGGCGCCGAGAACCGCGTCATCGTGCTCAGCGACGGCGACGCCAACATCGGCCGCACCAGCCACGACGAGATCCTCGCGGGCATCACCGGCTACGCGAAGAAGGGCATCACGATGTCCACCATCGGCTTGGGCATGGGCAACTACCAAGACACGATGATGGAGCAGCTCGCGAACAAGGGCGACGGCAACTACTACTACATCGACAGCTATGACGAGGCGAAGAAGGTCTTCGGCCAAGACCTCGCGGGCACGATTCAGGTCATCGCCAAAGACGTGAAGATTCAGGTGGAGTTCAACCCCGAGGCCGTGCTCGCCTACCGCCTCATCGGCTACGAGAACCGCGACATCGCCGACCGCGACTTCCGCAACGACGCCGTAGACGCCGGTGAGATCGGCGCCGGGCACATGGTGACCGCGCTCTACGACGTGGTCCTGCGCGACGGCTACCGCGCTGAGAACCTCGCCACGGTGCGCCTGCGCGC
>JAKLKE010000476.1 GCA_023150775.1 Myxococcota bacterium | reverse complement strand
GGACAGCGCGGCACACGCGCACGGGCCTCTGGCCGAGCAGGCGGATGGCACAGCACACGCGCACGAGCCTCCGTCCGGGTAGGCGGACGACCTCGCACGCACACACAAGCCTCCGCACACGACGCCGACCGGCGCTCCGCGCGAGAGGGGGTCTCCGTACACCCCGACGGCCAGCGCTGCGCCCGCGCGCTCGCCCTCACACGCAGCGAGGAGAGGCGCTCCGCCCCCTCACCGCGTCTCCTCCAACAACGTCTCCCCACCCCGACGCACCGTCACCTGCGTCGGCGCGGCGGTGTGGGCGTCTACACCGACCCAGCGCGTCAGCCCACGCTCACGAAGCTCTAGCCGGGTGATCGTCTCAGGCGTCGGGCTCAGCAGCAGCTCGTCTCCGGCCTCGGCGCGGGCGAGGATCCGGGCGCCGCGCCGGGTGAAGCCGGGCAGGGCGAGCCCCGCTACGAGCGCGCTCGGCGGGCTGAGGTCGGGCCCGAGGCCCAGCGCGGGGGGGATGAAGCCCTCGGGGCCGAGCACGGTGAAGGGCAGCGGCGCCACCTCGCAGACGAGCTCGTTCACCGTCACCCGCAGCGGCCCCAAGGATCCTTCGCCGGGCGCGACGGGCCGCAGCTCGTAGCTCAGCTCGACCCGGGTGAGATCGCCCTCGGTCTCTACCTCCTCCAAGGCGCGGGCCAGACGGAAGAGGGCCGACCGCTCACCGAGGTCGGCGACGTCGAGGGCCCCGCCGCGCTCAAAGGCGGCGCGCACGGTCAGGGTGAGCGGCGCGCCGATGAAGACGGGCTCGCTCGGAAGCTCCGCGGCGCAGCGCAAGGTCGGGCGCGGGGCGCGGTCGCGGGTGAGGGGGTCGTCACGGAGGGCCTGCAGGTCGGGATCTCGGGCCGCGCGCTGGGCCGAGACCGCCCCCGTCGCCAAGGCGGCGTCGAGGTCGATCATCGCCTTCTCGGTCTCGCCGAGCCGAGCGCGATAGCAGGCGCGGTTGTACAGCGCCACGCCGTCGCCCGAGCGTTTGCGCAGCGCCGCGCTCGTGGCGTCGATGGCGCCGGGCAGGTCTCCGGCGGCCGCCAAGGCGCGCGCCCGCCACAGCTCCAGCTCCGCGCTCGCCGGGTCGAGGGTGATCGCCCGCGCGAAGGCCTCCGCCGCCCCCGCCGGATCACCGGCGTCCAAGAGCGCGCGGCCGCGATCGTTCTCGGCGAGGGCCTGGGCCAGCCCATCAAAACGAGGCTCACCGCAGGCGCCGAGCAGGAGCGCCAGGCCCAGCGGGATCCACCTCATGGGCGAAGCTCCCGCAGGCCGATCACCCCGGCGAAGCGCCCCGTGGCCTCGCCTTCGCGGCGGTGGGAGTAATGATCCGCCGAGCAGCGGGTGCAGGGGCCGACGTGCTCGATCTCCTCCACCCCGGCGGCGCGCAGGATCGCCTCGTTCACCGCGCGAAGGTTCGCGTGGGGGCGGCGCGGCCCTGGGCGCAGGGCGACCTCGGCTGGGGCGACGGTCAACAGCGCCGCCACCACCTCCTCACCCACCTCGTAGCAGCAGGGGCCGATCGCCGGGCCGATCGCCGCGCGCACCGCCCCCGGCGACACCCCGGCCCGCTCGGTGAGGGCCGCGACCGACCGCGCGGCGATCCCCGCGACCGTGCCGCGCCAGCCCGCGTGAACCGCCGCCACGGCCCCCGGCGCGCTGAGCAGGATCGGCACACAGTCCGCCACCCGCACGGCGATGAGCGCGCCAGGCCGGGTGAGCACCAGGGCGTCGCCCTCCCCCAGGCTCACCGCGCCTGGCCCCGTGGCGGCGTCCCCGTCGAGCACCTCGACGCCGTGGGTCTGGGAGGCGAGGCCCACCGTCGCGCCGGGCAGCTCAAGGGCCGCGGCGACCCTCGCCCAGTTCTCCGCCAGCGCCGCCTCGGTCTCCCCGGCCCGCAAAGCGAGGTTCAGGCTCGTGAGCGGCCCTTGGGAGACGCCGCCGTGGCGGGTGGTGAACCCATGCACGACGGCGGGATCACGGCTCAGGAGCGCGCTGCGGTTGAGCATCATCGACCTCCGGCGCGCCGCCCAGGCCGAGACGCGGCTTGACAGGGAGGCGCAGGTTGTCCTAATGTGTGCTTTATGTCCCCCGCCCGAGCCTGCCAAGCATGACCAGCGCGCTGCTCCTCGCCCTCGCGGCGTGTGGATCCAAAGGGGTTGAGTACGAGCTCCGCCTCGTGCCGATCGTCCCCGCCAACCAGTCCCCCTTCTCGGGCCTCACCCGCCTGGAGCTGGTGATTGAGCCCGAGGCGGGCGCGCCGACGGTGATTGAGGTCGACCAGCTCACCGGCAGCCCCCTCATCGACGGCCTCGGCGAGCTTGAGAACGTGCGCATCGCCGTGCGTGGCTACACCGGCGACACCCTCACCGCCTTTGGCCGCTCCGCCCCGCTGAGCGCCGCCGATGGTGACTCGCTCACCGTGAACGTGCTGGTGTCGGAGACGTCGGGCTTCGGCTGGACGCCCGGCCTCGACACAAAACGCGCCTACGCCGCCGCCGCGCCAGACGGCCAGGGCAGCTTCTACATCTTCGGCGGCGTCGAGAAGTTCGGCAACTCCCCCGCCATGCTCGACACCATCGAGCGCCTCGACATCGGCGCGCCCAACACCACGCTCACCACGACCCCCCTCAGCCTGACCTTGCCCGAGGCCCTGGGCGGCGAAGACGGCGCGACCTACACCGCCCGCGCGGGGCTCTCCGCCACGCTCTTGGGCGGCACCGCCGCGGACGCCGGCAAGATCTTGCTCTTCGGCGGCATCGGCCAGCACGGCGACGCGGCGACGATCACCGGGTCCGTGGCCTTGTTCGACCCCGCCAGCGAGTCGTTTGAGGTGCTGGAGAGCGCGCTCATCGCCCAGTCGGAGCACCGCGTCGTCCAGAACCAGGTCGGGGACGTGCTGTTCTTCGGCGGCTGGACGTCTGGAGCGAGCGACCTCATCGTCCCCACCTCCCGCGTGCAGCGCTACGAGCGCGCCACCCGCATCGTCTCCCGCATCACCGGGGATCTCCCCGGCAAGGGCGTGTACGGCGCGGCGGCGAGCCTCGGCGCAGACGGCGTCTTGTACTGCGGCGGCGCCACCTGGGACAGCAACGGCGACTGGTCCCCCCGAGACGAGTGCCTGATCGTCACCAACGCCGGGGAGATGGTCGACGTCGCGCCGATGCCCGAGCCCCGCGCCCATCACGCCATGGTCAGCGTCGGCGAGGGCCTCGTCCTGGTCACCGGGGGGCTCAACCCCAGCACCCGAGAGAACATCTTCGGGCCCGAGCACCGCGGCACCAACACGGCCTGGCTCTATGACGCCAGCACCGACACCTGGACCGACGTGGGCACGATGTCGAACGTCCGCGCCTGGCACGTCGCCGCGCCTCTGGCCGGCGGCGGCGCGGTCATCGCTGGAGGCTACAGCCAGGCCGGGCTCGTGTGGCAGACGAGCGACGGCAAAGCGCTGGCCTGCGCCGAGCTGTACACCGTCGAGGGCGGCTTAGAGCCCGTCCCCGGAGACGAGGGCTGCGCGCCTGGGGACGAGGTCGGCGCCTTGCCCGACGCCGTCGGTTACCCCGCCGTGGCCGTTGACCCCAGCTACGGCGTCCTGCTCGTCGGCGGCGTGGACACCACCGAGGCCGTCTCGACGGGCCTCGCGCTTCTGGCCTCGGGCGAGGCCGACTGAGCCGCGCCCAGCTCGGCGCCCTACAAGAGCCCGAGGAAGGCGTCGAGGCCCGAGCGCAGATCCTCGATGAGCAGGTCGGGGCCGCAGGCGTGAAGCTCCTCGCGGCTTGACCAGCCCGTACACACCGCCACGGCGATGGCCCCGCCCGCCCGGGCGCAGGCGACGTCGTGGGGGGTGTCGCCGATGACGATCACCCGCCCCGGGGTGACGCCGTGGGCCTGGGCCCGGCGGCGGGCGATAGGCACCAGCGCGTTGCGATCGGCGGCGTCATCGGCGAAGGCCCCGAACCGAAAGGTCTCCCAGATCCCCACCGCGCCGAGCTTGGCCTCGGCCCCGGCCCGCCAGTTGCCGGTGAGCAGGGCGTTCACCGCCCGGGGCGCCGTGAGCGCCAGGGCCTCGGGCAGCCCCGGGAGCAGCCTCGCGCGGTCGGGGCGCTCGGCCAAGATCCGCCGGAGGTGGCCGACGTAACGATCGTGCAGGCGCGGCGCGGCGTCATCAGGCATGGCGAGCCCAGCGCGCTCAAAGGCCTCGCCGACGAGGCCCAGGTCGGTGCGCCCGCCAAAC
>JAKLKE010000475.1 GCA_023150775.1 Myxococcota bacterium | reverse complement strand
CTCGGTCGGACCATTGGCACCCAAGAACGAGAACCTCCAGGGTGAGGCCGCTCCGCCCCTCGCGGAAGGCCGCTATCGTCTGCTCTCCGTCCTCGGCGTCGGCGGCATGGCCACGGTGTACCGGGGCTACGACGCCCGTCTGCAGGTGAACCGCGCCATCAAGGTGCTCTCCCCTGCCCTGGCCAAACGGAAGAGCCTCAAGTCGCGCTTTGAGGCCGAAGCCTCGACGATGGCGCTCTTGCAGCACCGAAACATCGTCTCGGTGCACGACGTCGGCGCAGACGGCAACCGCATCTTCATCGTCATGGAGCTCGTCGAGGGCGGCTCCTTGCTCGACCGCGTGCGCGACCACGGCCCGATCCCGCCCAAGATGGCGCTGGACGTCACCGTGCGCATGTTGGACGCGCTCAAGGTCGCCCACAAACGCGGCGTCGTTCACCGCGACATCAAGCCCCACAACATCCTCCTGAGCGGCGAAGGCGACATCCGGGTGACCGACTTCGGCATCGCCCAGATGAAGCGCGACGACGACCAAGACGGCCTCACCAAGACCGGCGCGGTGATGGGCACCTGGGGCTTCATGGCCCCGGAACAACGCTCGGACGCGAAGGGCGTGGACCAACGCGCCGACATCTACTCCGTCGGCGCGACGCTCTACGCGATCATGACCGACAAGACGCCGGGGGAGCTCTTCGCCGCGGACATGGACCCGGGGATGCTCGCCGGGCTGCCCGACGAGATCACCACGGTGATCCGCAAGGCCACCCGCTACAACCGCGAGGAGCGTTACGCCGACGCCCAGGCCATGGCTGAGGCCTGCCGCGCGGCGATGGGGCGTATCCCCGACGACCCCGCGGAGACCCCGCCCCTGGCCTCGCCGCCCCGGGACGAGGACGAGCCCGACCCCCGAAACCTCGCGCGCCGCCCCTTCGACCCCAGCCGCGGCGGCACCACGGGCCCGAGCGCCGCCGATGCCCAAGGCGGCGGCAGCTTCCCCAGCCAGCCCGAGCCCCCGGCCCCGGTGGGCTCGTTTGGCGGCGGCTCCTTCCCCGGCGGCGGATCTTTCCCTGGCCACCCCGCCGTGCTGACGCCGCTGCCGCCGCCGGCCCCAGACGTGCCGATGTGGCGCCAGCGCCCCAACCAAGGCGAGACGGCGGTCCCCGACGAAGATCAAGACATCAGCGACTACCTGGAGGCCTCGGGCACCGAGGAGCGCCCGCGCCAGCCCATCGTGGGCTTAGACTCCATGTCCTTCGTCGAGGCGGCCAGGCCCAAAGCCGCCGTCACCACGCCGCCCGCCCCGGTCCTCGTCCCCGCGCCGCGCCTCGATGACGTGCTCATCCACCAGGGCCCGCCCGCGCCGGTCCCTGCGCAGGCGCCGACGACGCGCCCGTCGGCGAACAGCTCCCTCACCTTGGCCCTGCAGATCAGCGGCCTGGTGCTGCTCGGCGTCATCGGCTGGGCCCTGCTCACCCGGCCTTGGGAGGCGGTGGAGCCCGAGGTGGAGATCCTCACGCCGCCGCCCGCCGAGATCCTCGTGGGCCCGCCCGTGGAGCCGCCCGCTGAAGACCCGGTGAAGCCGCCCGAAGAGCCGCCGGAGATCGCCGTGGCCGTCGTCGAGACGCCGCCGACCAACCCCGGCGCGGGCCAAGGCGGCAAAACCACCGGGCCCCGGGAGCCAGGCGGCGGCAGCACCACGACGATCAAAGATCCCGGCGCGGGCAGCCCTGAGGTGAGGGTCATCCCGCCGCCGGATCCCCCCGTCGCTGTGGTGACCAGCGGCATGAAGCACAGCCCGCCGGGCTCGGTGACCCTCGGCAAGAGCCTCACCTTGAAGGCCACCTTGCCCAGCGACGCCTGGATCGTGACCGCCACCTACCGCTCCCAAGACGGCAAGGTGGGCAACACCCCCGCGCGTATGTCGGGCTCCGGCGGCGTGTACACCGTGAGCATCCCCATCGGTGAAGAGTTCGTCTCCGGCGTGGCCTACTTCATCAAGGCCGAGCCCACCGGCGGCGGTGAGCCCCTGCTCTCAGGCTCCGGCTTCAAGCCGCACAAGGTCGCCGCGCGTCGGGAGTGAGCCTGGGGCGCCTTCCGCGCGTGTAGAGGCGATCGTCGACGTCGATGGAGCCCCATGCGCGCTCACCCCACCTCAGAACTTCACCTGCCCCCACAGCCGCACGGTGTCGTTGGGCAAGCTCTGCCCGCCGCGCTCCATCCTCAAGACGTAGCCGCCGCCCAGCCGCAGATGGTCCTCCAGCAAGTGCGCGGTGGCCCCAGCCGTGACGTGCATGAGGTCGCCGTTGTCGCTGGCGGCGGTGGAGTCGTCGAAGAGCTCCACCCGGGCCGCGGGCTCCCAGGCGCCGAGGGTGTAGCCGAGCTGCGCGTAGCCGCCCCACTGGTTTGTCGTGGCGAACACCGAGGGGTCGGTGACGCCATCGCTGTTGGGGGTGATCTGGGCGGCGTGGCCCTCGATCAACAGCGCCAGGCCCTTCACCCGCAGGATGACGTCGCCGCCATAGGTCATCGTCGTCGTGGCGAACTGGGGGTTGAACATGAAGTCCCCGGCGACGCCGAAGGTGAACGACTCCACCTCGCCCCAGGTGGCGTAGACGTCTTCACCTTGGCTGTACTCCGCCCGCGCCGCCAACAAGAGGCCGGGATCGTCGTCGCCTAAGTACGAGTCGTTGCCGTTGAACGCGCCAACGCGCAGGCGCGCGCCGCCCTTCCGCACATCAGCGAGCACGCCGGCGTCACGGAAGGGGCCGAGGTGGTTCGACGCCACGGTGCGCTCTTGAAAGACCAGGGCGCCGGTGGAGAGCAGGTTCTCGCGGCCATACGGCACACGCTGGCTGCCGGCGCTCACGCGCGCGGTGAGCTTTGTGGGATCTCCAAAGGTGTAGCCCGCCCAGGCGTCGATGATGTCTACGCGGGGGTTCTGATCGGCGCTGAGCAGGGGATCCGCGCCGGAGGACACGCCGAAGACCATGGCGTAGTCGTAGCGGCCCCAGGCCCCGGTGAAGCCCAGGCGCGCCCGGCGCACCTTAAAGCCGATGTCGTCTTCAGGGTCGCCGTAGCCCGCTGGGTCGGCTTGATCGGCGGTGTCCATGTCGTAGAGCGTCGCCCAGGTCTGCACCAAGAGGTGCGGCGTGATCGTCGGCGCGCCGCCCGCGGAGACGTCGCGGAGCGTCGGGTCTCCTTCAGGGTCGAGTCGGGGGGCGGGCTCGGCGGCGAGGACGGCGCTCTGGAGGAGGGCGGTGAGCACGACGAAGGACATACGTTTGGATCGCTCCCGTGAGAGGCGCTACCATATCGCGAAATGACCCCATCTCTTCTGGTGCTCCTCCTCTCCTGCGACACCCAAGCCCCCACCTGGGCCCGGGCGTCGGTGATGACTGATCTCAGCCAAGGAATCGGCGGTCCCAAGGCCCTCGCCCAGCCCGGCGACGTGGTGCTGGAGAACGATCGGGTGCGCTTTGTGGTCATGGGCGGGCGCACGTCCATCGGGCCGGGGCTCTTCGGCGGCACGATCATCGACGCCGACCTTCAGCGCGCCGATCCCACCTTCAGCCAAGGGCGGGGCAACGACCGCTTCGCCGAGCTCATCCCTACGGTCAACATGAACGTCGCCATGGCGGATGAGCCCGAGGAGGTGGTCATCGTCAACGACGGCAGCGACGGCAAGCCGGCCATCGTGCGCGCGGTCGGCGAGAGCGAGCCGTTCATCAGCCTGCTCGGCGGCCTGTGGGCCATCGTCGGCGCGCCGGACTTCACGATCATCACCGAGTACGAGCTCGCCCCGGGCGACGCCTACGTCACCATGCGCACGACGGCGTTCTTCGGCCCCAAAGACACCCTGCCCGACAGCACAACCGCGGTGCCTGGCGCCACGGGCAGCCTGCCGCTGCTCACCTACGCCTTAGAGACCGGCGTGGCGTTTGGCGACTTTTACCTCCAGGGCGGCGACGTCGACGTCTTCGCCCCGGGCATGGGCTTTGATGAGGACGGCGCGGTGTACGCCGCCGAGGTCGAGGGCCGCAACACCTTCCACGACCCCTTCGTGCTCGACTTCATCAGCGGCAGCGCGCAGGGCGTGAGCTACGCCTTGGCGAGCCTCGACGGCGAGATGTTTGTGCCGCTCTTCACCTCGTCCCAGACCGCCGGCTTCGGCGCCGGGGTCGAGGGCGACGTCGACGACTCCGACCGTTTCCCGCCGCTCACCGCGCTCACCTACACCCGCATCTTCGCCTTGGGCGACGGCGACATCGGCTCGGC
>JAKLKE010000474.1 GCA_023150775.1 Myxococcota bacterium | reverse complement strand
CGAGACACCTCCAGGCAGACGACCGGTGACGAGCAGGTGGCGGTCACTGACGACCTCGACGCTCAAGGCGAGGCCCGCCGCGTGAAGCTGGGCCCGCACCTCGTCGGGGGTGAACGCCGCGCACAAGGAGTTGAAGAAGTCGATCCGGAGCACCTCGGGCTCCCCACTAGACCAGCGGTCCACTGTCGCCTGCGCCATCTCCGGCGTCTCCGGGCGAAAGAGATCACCGACGAGCACCGCCGCGCCGGGGGCGCCGAGCTGCCGAATCGCCGCCCAGAGGGCCTGGGGGTCGGGCAGGTGGTGCAGGAGGCTGTTGCTCAGGAGCAGGTCAAAGGCCCCCTGGGGCAGGCCGGTGTCGGGCACCCGGGCCACATGAAGGCGCAGGCGATCATCGGGAGCGCCATGTTTTTGTGTCCCTGCCGCCAACATCGACGCCGAGCCGTCTACGGCGTCAACGCGCCAGCCGGGGAAACGGGCCAAGAGGCGCCGGGGGATGTCCGCCGGGCCGCAGCCGAGGTCCACCACACGAAGCTCAGCGGGCAGGCCGGGGAACCGGGCGAGCAAGGACTCGACAAAGGCGGCGTTGGGGGCGTCAAAGTCGGCGTCGGCGTAAGCGACGGCCTGGGCCTCGTCTTCCATGAGCTCGGGCTCTAGCACTCGTCGCATCGGCGCACCTCCGCCCGCGACGTATCACGGACTCAGAACGGCTGGTGACGCCGGGCGTCCCAGGTGGGCTCGATGAGCGTGTCGAGCTCGGGCGCGGGGTGGGCCGTCTGCCAGCGCGCCTGCTCGGCCCGCCAGAGCCTCCCGGCCTCTAAGCCCAAAGGCTCGGGGCGCGCCTCAGGCGGCGAGATCCACCAGATCAGCACCGCGCCGTGATCCTCGGGCATCCCCAGATGTTTGCCGACGCCCATCATGTAGCGGTTCAGGCGCCCCTCGGTGAGCATCGAGCCGGGGGTGGCGTCCACGGCGATGGCGGCGACGCCGAGGGCTCTGAGGCGCCGCACGGACTCCGGGCCGGGGTCGGCGGGGTAGGCGCCGTCCTCAAACTCGCGCAGGTAGGCGAGGAGCGGCTCCTCCTCGATCATTCGTTTCCACTCGGCCGGGGCCTGGGTGCCCGGAGGCAGAAGCGTCGGGTTCACGAGGGCTTGGCGGTGGTAGCGGGCGTGAAGGCCGACGAGCGGCGCCTGAAGCCCCCCTCTAGCCAGGGGCAGCTCCAAGACGGCGCCCGGCGCGTGCTCTAGGGCCCGCCACTGCTCCAGACCCCGCAGCGAGATCGTCTGGAGCGGCGCGTTCCCCGACAACAAGAGCGCCTCGGCGGCGATCACCCCCGCCCACAGGAGCGGCCTCGGCGATCGGGCGGCCAAGGCCGCGAGGCCCAGGGGGATGAGCAGGCCCCAGCGCTCGGGCCAGGTGAGCCGGGCGAAGAAGGGGTGAAGCTGGCCGAAGGCCCGGAAGGGCAGGGCGATGAGCGTGTCGCCGAGGGCGACGGGATCTTCGCCCCACTTGAGATAGGGCCCCAAGGTCATCACCGCGCCGGTCATGGCGCAGAGGAGCAGGCCCAGCCGGGCGCCGCGTGGGCCCTCACCGCGCCAGAGGCCCCACAAGGCCAAGGCGAGGAGCGGCCACGAGACGCGGTTGCTGCGGTCCAGGGGGGTGGCGCGGAGCAGATCCGCCGGGTCGCCGGAGTGCTCCACAACAAAGCGCAGAGCCTCGGGCACCGGCTCCAGGGCCTCACGCATGTTGAGCGGGGCGGGGGAGACCGAGGGGTCGGCCAAGGGCAAGGCGTCGAGGTGGGTGAGCCAAGGCGCCATGCCCGGCAGCGCCACGAGGCAGGCGACCAGCACCGCGACGGCGAAGGGGCGGCGGGCGGCGGGGTTTGTGCCGAGGCCCCAGGCGGCGAAGGCCGCGGTGCCGACGGCCAAAAAGATGGCGTTGTACCAATAGGTCAGCCCGGCGAGGGCGATCCACAGCCCCGTCCAGGCGCCGTCCTGCAGGCGCCCGTAGGTGAACACCCGCCACAAGGCGCCGAGGTACAAAGGCGCGAACCAGCCGATGGACTGGGGCGCGTGGTGCAGGTTCACTTCGCGTAAGGTGGGCTCGGCGACGGCCCAGGCCACGCCCACCACAAACCCGGCGCGGTGGTCGCCGCCGAGCTGCTGCCCCAGGCGGTGCCCGGCGAGGCCGTTCCCGGTGAGCACGAGGAGCCAGAAGAGGTTGTCGCTCAGCGGGAAGGGCAGAAGCGCGGCGAAGGGCGCGCCGATGAGGTGATCGACGACGTTCGGCATGAGCCAGAGCGCGGGGTAACCCACGGGGAAATACACCCCATCGGTCATCGGCAGGGCGCCAGGATCGGCGATCAGCCTTAGGAAGAGGCCGCGCAGGCCTACGGTGTCCAAGGCGTCGACGTTGGGGAACCCGGGCAGAGCCGAGCCCAGAGACAAGGCCAAGGGCCAGGTCAAGGCCAAGGCGAGGAGCAGGTAGACGACGGTGGCCAGAGCCCAGGGAGCGCGCATTGGGGAGCAGTATCACCCGGCCAAGATCAGCCTGCACAAGCTGAAGAGTTGATGTATGCTCGTCTGTCAAGCTACGCCGGAGCGACCATGATGCCCACGACCTTGCTCCTCCCGCTGCTCTTGATGTCGCCCGCCGTGAGCCTCGACCCCTCCGGCGCGGTCATCGGCCGCATGACCCTCGACGCGCCCATCGACCAGGTGCGCAGCATCGTCGGTGACGCCGTGAAGGTCGGCAAGCTCGTGCCCCAGGTGAAGTCGGTCATCGCCAAGCCCGCCGGGGCCTGCGTCACCCTCGACGTGATCTCGTCCGGCCTGATCAGCGACGTGGAGTACAAGAGCCGCCGCTGCCCCACCAAGACCGGCTGGGCCGAGCACCTCACCTCGTCCGACGACCTCAAACGGATGGACGCCATCTGGACCTTGACCGAGCGCGGCGGGCAGACCGACGTACACTTCTCCCTGGTGGTGGACGTCGGCGCCTACGCCCCGACGGTGCTCGTGCAGAGCATGACCAAAGCCCAGGTTGAGACGACGCTCACGAACCTGAGGGACCAGGTCGCGGCGCTGCCCTGAGGGCCGCCGGCTCCCCACACGCGGCGAAGGCGCGTGTGTTAGCGTGAGCGCCTCGGAGAGACCTGTGCCCACCGATCTGCCCCCTGGGCCGCCTCTCCCCAGCGTGGTTCAGCTCTTTCTCTGGCTCTACCAGCCCGTGCGGTTTTTTGAGACCTGCCACGCCCGCTACGGCGACCTGTTCACGATGCGCCTGCCGGGAAACGCGCCGCGGGTGATGCTCGCGCGGCACGAGGAGATCCGCGCGGTGTTCACCGGAGACGCCGCGCGCCTACACGCCGGGGCGGCGAACGCCCTGGTGGCGCCGCTGGTCGGGCCACGCTCGGTGCTCATCCTCGACGGCCCGGCCCACCAGCGCCAGCGCCGCCTGCTGCTGTCCTTGTTCAACGGGCGAAACGCGGCGCGCCAAGGCGAGACCATGCGGGCGCTCACCGAGGCCATGATTCAGGCCTTGCCCGTCGAGGTCGAGCTGGACCTCGCCCCCGCGCTCCAGGCGCTCACCCTGCGCATCATCGTGGTGACGATCTTCGGCGTCGAGGACCCATCGCGGGTGGAGGCCCTCGCCAGCCTGCTCACGGCGCTCTTGGATCAGGCGAAGAGCCCGCTGCTGCTCGTCCCGGCCTTGCAGCGGGATCTCGGGCCGCTCACGCCCTGGCGCCGGTTTCAGCGGCTCAACGCCGACTTAGACGCCGCCCTCGCCCCGCTGATCGCCCAGCGTCGTGAGGCCCCCGGCGACGACCTGCTGAGCCAGCTCGTCACCGCCACCGATGAGGCCGGCCAGCCGCTCTCCGCCGGGCAGATCCGCGATGATCTCGTGACCTTACTCGTCGCTGGGCACGAGACGACGGCCAGCGCCTTGGCCTGGACCTTGTCTCTGGTGTTGGGAGACGCCGAGATACGCGCGACCGCAGAGGCCGAGCTTGGGGAGGTGGTCGGCCAGGCGCCCCTTGAGGTGTCCCACCTCGATCGTCTTCTCTGGCTCGGCGCGTGCATCGACGAGGCCATGCGCCTGAGCCCGGTCTTGGCACACGTCGGGCGCCTGCTCACCGCGCCGATGCAGCTCGGGGCCTACACCTTGCCCGCGGGGGTCATGGTGGTGCCCAACATCTACCTCGCCCACCGCGACCCCCGGCTGTATCCCGAGCCCGACCGCTACGAGCCTCAGCGTTTTTTGGCGAAGCCGCCAAGCCCCCACGCCTACCTGCCCTTCGGCGGCGGCGCCCGGCGCTGCGTGGGCATG
>JAKLKE010000473.1 GCA_023150775.1 Myxococcota bacterium | reverse complement strand
CTCAGCCGGGCCGACGTGCTCCTGCATCACCCCTTCCAGTCCTTCCGCCCCGTCGTGGCGCTCTTGCGCCAGGCCGCGAAGGATCCCGACGTCATCGCCATTCGGCAGACGCTCTACCGTACGGGCAGCAACTCCCCCATCGCCGAGGCGCTCATCGAGGCCGCCCGCTCGGGCAAAGAGGTCACCGTGCTCATCGAGCTGCGGGCCCGCTTTGACGAGGCGGCGAACATCACCTACGCCCAGCTTCTCCAAGAGGCCGGAGCCACCGTGGTGTACGGCATCGTGGGCTACAAGATCCACGCCAAGCTCTTGCAGGTCGTGCGCCGCGAGGGCGACCGCCTGCGCCGCTACACCCACATCGGCACGGGCAACTACCACCCCGGCACGGCCCGTGCGTACACCGACTTCTCGTACATGACCTCCCGCCAGCGCATCGGTGAGGACGTGCAGTGGCTGTTCAACCTGCTCACGGGCCTCGGCGAGCCGGTGAAGATGAACAAGCTCCTGTACTCACCCTTCACCCTGCACCCGCAGCTCTTGCAGCTCGTCGAGAACGAGATCGAGGAGGCCCGCGCCGGGCGCCCGGCGGCGATCAAGGCCCGCATGAACGCCCTCACCGAGCCCACCCTCATCCGGGCCCTGTACCGGGCGAGCCAGGCCGGCGTGCAGGTCGATCTCATCGTGCGCGGCATCTGCCGCCTGCGACCCGGGGTGCCCGGCGTCTCGGACAACGTGCGCGTTCGCTCAATCATCGGCCGCTTCTTGGAGCACGCCCGGGTGTTCTACTTCTACGCCGCCGGCCAAGAGAGCCTGTGGATGGGCTCGGCGGACTGGATGGAGCGCAACCTGTTCAAGCGGGTCGAGGTGGTGATGCCCGTGGAGGACCCTCTGCTCAAGGCGCGGGTGCTCCATGAGTCCATCGAGCTCTACCTTCAAGACGGCGAGCAGGCCTGGCTCCTGAACCCCGACGGGCGCTACACCCGGGTGGAGTCCGGTGAGCGCGCCGCGCAGCAGCTCCTCTTGGAGCGCCTCACCTCGGAGAAGCCCGCCGTCCCGAGCTGATCGGCCCGGCGACTAGGCGCTCAGCCGCGCGCTCCTCGGCGGCGGGCCCGCGTCTTGGGCCTCCCGCTCGTCCCAGAGGCGACGCAGCACGCCCTCACGCAGGGCGTCGTCGCTGGGCCGAAGCTCGTCCAAGCCGAGCTCCTCAAACACCGCGGTGAGCGTGGCGACGCCCCCAGCGAACACCGCCGCCCGAGACTCCGACACCCCGTCGAGCTGCCTCGGGGCGACGCCCGCGGCGAGGCTGTCGCGGATCCAGCGCAGGCCCGAGGGGGTCACGCTGTCTCGGGAGGGGCTCCGGCGGCGCAGCACCCGGGCGATGGCGCGGATGGTGCCGCTGGAGCCCAAGACCTCGGTGAAGGTGCCCGAGGCGAAGCGCTCCCGCACCGGGGCGAAGAGCGCCCGGGCCTCACGAGACGCGGCGTCGAGGCGCGCGGCGGTGATCACCCCGTCGCCAAAGTGCCGCATCGACCACGACACACAGCCCACATCGACGCTCTCACAGCGGAGCGCGGCGCGGCCGCGGCCCAAGACCACCTCCGTCGAGCCGCCGCCGATGTCGATGACGAGGCGCCAGGTCTCGGGGTTGAGCTCGGCGGCGACGCCCTCGTAGATCAGCCGGGCCTCGTCGCGACCGGTGATGACGTCGATCCGGTGGCCCAAGGCGGCGTAGGCCCGCACCAAGAACGGCAAGGCGTTCTGCGCTTTACGCAGCGTGCTCGTGCCCACGGCGCGCACGGCGTCGGGGCGATGCTCGGCGAGGAGCGAGCGCATCCCGCTGAGGCTCTCCAGGGCGCGCTCTTGGGCCTCGGCGCTGAGCACCCCGTCAGGCCCCAAGCCCGCCGCGAGGCGCACACGGTCCTTCTTCACGACGAGGGGCGTGAGCCCTTTGGGGCCAAGTCGGGCGACGATGAGGTGAAAGCTGTTCGAGCCTAGATCCACCGCCGCGAGGGTCGTTGGTTTTGCCATGACCCCATCAAAATCGCCGACCGCCCCAACATCAAGGGCTGTCACTGGATTGTGACGCTGGGCGCGGGACCGTCGCGGCCCCGAGCCCTACGCGGCTCACTCGGCGATGGTGAAGGTCGAGCTGAGATCCGCCTCGCCGCCCGCCCAGGTGACGCTGATCTCGGCGGTGTAGGTGGCCCCCGGGGTGAGCGGGCGCTCGGGCAGAAGCGCGATCATCGTGCCCAGCCACTCGTCGTCGTCGGGGAGGAGTGTGATGAGCGCCTCCTCACCGTCGGGCCCGGTGAGCGAGGCCGAGATCAGCTGCGCGTTGAACCAGTTCCAGCCGCCCCGGTAGTCCGAGGACGCGATGGTCACGGTGATCGGCGGGCCCACGAGCCCCGAGTTTGGCGCCGGGTCGGGGTACTCCTGGTCCGAGTTGAAGCTCGCCGGCACGTCGATCTGGCCGTTGACGGGGTAGAGCACGGCCTCCTCAAAGGAGTTCGGGAAGGCCTGCAGCGTGGTCATGCTGCTGTAGTTGCCCGCCTGCCCAAACCCCGCGGCGATCCACTCCGGCGAGGTGAAGGGGTTCCGGTGGTAGACCGAGTTCACCCAGCCATCGACGGCCTCGCTGGGGCTCGTTCCTTGGCTGATCACCTCGCCGATGGACTCGCCGGCCCGGAGCGGGCGCCCGGCGGCCTCGGCACGATCCCAGACCTGGGCCCCGGTGAAGCCCGGTTTGCCCGACTGCTCGCTGTGGTCAAGGGTCTTGTTCTGCTGCATGTAGTCGGCGTGGGCCTGGGCGGCGTCGTTGAGCTTGGCGTCGAGCGCGCCGAGATCTAAGCCCAGGAGGTTCCGGTAGCAGTTCGCGCGGTAGATCGCCTCCAACGCCGCCTCGGACGCGTCGGGATCCCCAGGATCGACCTCGGTGCAGGCGTCATCGACGCTCACCCGGGTGGGGGTGGCTTTGGTGTCCCCTGACTCACCCACGCAGGCGATCAGCAAGAGAAGCAGTGTCGGCATGGGGTACTCCTTGAGGATCTGGCTTTGATCACAGGATGTAAGGGGGCGGCTCACTTTTCTTCTCGCCCGTCTGAAGGATCTGCGCTACCTGTCTCCGGCGTCAGAATGCCGCGCCCGAACGTCGGCGTTCAAAGTTCATCAGGAAAGACTTATGTCCCGCATCCTCTCTCTCGCGCTCGTCGCGGCGTTGGCCGTCGGCTGCAACGTCCCCAAGAACTACAACAGCAACAACACCCACCTCACCCTCGCCGCCCAGTCTACGCTGACGACGGCCGTTGGGCAGCAGATCAAAGGTTCGCTGCGCCGTGAGGATCGTGTCGCCATCGTGAACCTCGACGGCCCCTCGACCGAGGACGCCGAGATCATCGCGATCGTCGAGGACGCGCTGGTGATGGCGCTGATCAACAACCAGGTCACCGTGGTTGAGCGCGACAGCGAGGGCCTGCGGGGCGTGGTGCAAGAGGGCTCGGGCCAGCAGCTTGAGTACACCGTCACCGGCCACACCGAGGGCGAGAACGAGCCGATGTTGCTCGACGCCGCGCTCGTCACCGGCGGCGGCCCCACCCGGGTGCTCGTGAACGGCGGCAGCTTCGTTGAGGTGCCGCCCAACACGGCCTTCTTGGACCAGGGCCCCGATGGTGGCGACGATCGCCTCACCACCCACGACCCCGACCTCAAGAACGAGGTGGTCGCGGCCTCCAAGATCCTCGCCTACCGCATCGTAGACGTGCAGATTCGCGACTACACTTACAAGCGCCAGACCTACCGCTTCGCCAACGTCGTGCTCGCCGTTCGTATCGTCGACGCCGAGTACGGCACGGTCGTGTGGTCCGGCACCATCCAGAACGTTGTTGAAGACAAGGTTCCCGCCATCATCGCCCCCAAGCTGCGGCGCTGAGCGGCGCAAGACGCGCACACTGGAGCCCCTATGACTCTGCTTCTGCTCTTCGCTGGCGGCCTGTCCTGGGCGGCCGACGTCAAGGTCACCAACAGCGACGGTGATCCCCTCATCGTCTACGTCAACGGCAAGGAGCGGGGCAAGACCCCGACCACGCTGAAGCTGCCTGACGGTGACTACCTCATCGCCGTGAAGCCCGCGCCGTTCACGGCCTTTGAGCTGAGCCATCAGCTCGCGGTGAACAACAACACCAAAGGCACGCTGGTCTTCTCCTGGACCTATGAGTCCGTCGACTTCAAGTGGGACGGCCCCCAGCCTGAGCCTACGGTCGAAGAGGCGCCCGTAGAGGCGGGCGGCGGCGCGGCGGCGGCAGGCGGCGGCGCGGCGGCGGCAGGTGGCGGCG
>JAKLKE010000472.1 GCA_023150775.1 Myxococcota bacterium | reverse complement strand
AGCCCCTGGGCGAGCTGCTCGACGGTGACGCTGGCGGGTGGTCTTGACACCCCGCCTGCTTAACTCGGATCCCCCACCCTGGGCGCGTCACCCGCCGTCAATCGCCACGATCACCCCACGCACCGCCGCGTCGAGGCTCCCCGCCCGGGGCAAGACCTCCACACACAGCGCCCGGGCCAGCTCCAGTTTGTCGTCGTTGTAGGCGTCTACGGCGACGCTGTACATGGCATAAACTGCCAGTTGATCGCCAGGATCCAGGGCGTAGGCCCGGCGCGCGGCCCGGGCGCGGTCGTCGATGGGGCGCCCGCCCTCGGCCAAGGCCGCCCAGCAGCGCGCGGCGACGGCCGGCAAGCCGGTGCGCTCCGCGAGGCCCGCGGCGTGGCGCAGGCGGTCCCCCGAGGGGTCGAGGCCGAGGCGATCGGCGCAGAGGGCCTGGGCCGCCGTCGCCCGGGCGAGCAGCTCTTCGTCCTCAAGGGCTCCGGCCTCAGCGATCACCTCTCCCCAGAACGGCAGGGCCTCTTGGGGCGGCAGGCCGACGGCGATGTTGTAGGCCGTCCAGGCCAAGGCGAGGCGCGCCTGGGTGGCGTAGGTGGCCTCTCCGGCGGCCTTGAGCGCGGTGTACGCCTGGGAGAACTGGGCGCGGGCGGTGGAGAAGCGGCCCTCTGCGTAGGCGGCGAGGCCCGCGTCATAGGCGGCGAAGGCGTCGTCTAACGCGCGCTGGTGGCCCACGGCGCCGCTGAGCCCGGCGGCGGCGGCCTGCTCAGCGGCGGCCTGGCTGGCCCCGAGGGCGACCAGGGCTCTGGCGGCGTTGTTCTCGGCGGTCTTCGCGAGGGCCTGACCCTGGGGGCTCGCCACACCGCGCCCAAGCTCGGCGGCCTTGGCGAAGCCGCCAAGCGCGTCGTCGAGGCGCCCGGCGCGGGCGTAGGCCAAGGCGCAGGCGAGCTCCAGATGCGCGGGGCCGAGGGGATCTCCGGCGCGTCGGAAGTGCTCCAAGGCCTCGGCGCGGGCGGACTGGGCGGGCGACCCACCGGCCACGGTGAGGGCGGCGGCGCGGCCCACGGCGGCCCGGGCGGCGTCGGCGTGGTGGCCCTGGGCCACGAAGCTGCGCACCGCGTCACCGTATCGGGCGGCGGCGGTGGCGGTGTCGCCACGATCCGCGGCGAGGGCGCCGTCGAGCTCGGCGAGGCGCGCGACGCCGCTCGGGTGCTGTAGACCCTCCAATCGCGCCTTCGCCCGGGTCGCCTGCTGGGCGGCCGCGTCCCCCTGACCTTGGCGCACGAGCAACAGGCCAAGCTCAACGCTCGCGTCGGCGGCCAAGGTGAGCAGCCCGGCGGCGGCGGCGGTCTCCTCAGCCTCGGCCATGAGCGTGACGGCGAGATCCACCCGTCCGGCGAGGCTGTGGGCGATGGCCAGCCCCACGAGCGCCTGGGCGGTCGCCACGCCCATGCCGCCCTCACGCGCCTCGGCCAGCGCGCCGGTGAGCACCTGCGCCGCGGCCTCGGGCTGGCCCACGGCGCGCAGGTACGCTCCTTGGGCCAACGCGCCCTCGACACGATCTCGGCGGGTGCTCTTCTGGGCCTTGAGCGAGTCCACCTGGCCTTTGGCGCGGCTGAGGTCGCCCCGGGCCAAGGCGTCGGAGAGCGCGGTCAGGGCGCTCGCGCCGGAGGGAGGCGCCTGGCCTTTGAGCTGGGCCAACGCCGCTTCAGCGTCACGCACGGGGCCTTCGAGGGTCGTGTCGCCGCTCTGGCTGACGTAGGCCCGGGCGGCGGTGACGCCCGACTCCGCGGCCTTGAGCTGACCGCGGTCCATCTGGGCCAAGGCGAGGTTCAGCCCCGCACGGGCGGCGACGGCGGGATCCGCGCTGCGTCTGGCCTGCTCCAGCCGCTTCATGCCCTCGGCCTGGGCGCCCGACTCCACGAGGATCAGGCCCAAGAGCCCCGTCGCCGTGTCGCCGGAGACGCCGTCCAGCGCCTCCGCCGCCAGACGCAGCTCACCGGCCTCGTACAGCGCCACGGCTTGAAGCACCCGGGCTTGAGGCCCCGCGCCGCTGTCGGCGAGGGCGTCGTAGAGCCCCGCGGCCTCGATGAGCCGCCCCGCCGCGAAGGCCTCGGCGGCTTGTTTGAGGAGCGCCTCCCCGTCAGCGTCTAGGCTCAAGCCCTCGGCGGCGGGCGTGACGACGGCGCCTTCTCCGGCGAGGCCCAGGCCCAAGAGGCCCCAGAGGAGGATCAGGCTCACTCCCCTGCCCTCGCCGTGACCAGCCGCGCCAACCCCGCCAAGAGCTGATCTTCGGGCATCCCTTGATCAGGCACATGCACAAAACCGACGGGCACCCCGGGCAGCCCTCGGGTCACGGCGTAGAGCCAGGCGTTGCAGACATAGGCCCCGGCGTCTTCAGACACCCCCGCGCCGAGGGCCTCGGCGAGGGCCTCCACGTCTAAGGTGGCGCGAACCTCGGCGGGCCCACCTTTGATTGGCGCGGGGCGGCGACCCCGGACATCTGGCGTGGCGTCCGCCGCCGGGCGACGGCCGATCCGCTCCACCATCACCCGTTTGCGGCCCCGGGCGACGCCTAAGCCGACGACGAGGGAGGGGCGCAGCCGGGCGGCGAGGGCCAAGGTGAGCGCCGGCGCCTCGTCATAGGTCACGGGCAGAAGCTCTCCGTAGACGCTGTGCCCGGCGATCCGGGCCCCATCCAGCCGACGGGCCAGGCGCCCCGACGGGTTCTCCTCGACGTCAAGAAAAGGCCCAAAGCCGGTGACCAAGATCATAAACGCTCGTGGGTCTCGGGGTTCACGAAAGGAGATCGAGCCCCACGCGGCGGATCAGGTGGGCTCGGCCACACGCACGAGCAGCTCCCGGGCGTGCACGACAGGATAGCTGCGCATCGTCACGACCACCCCGGCACGATCGGCGCGCACCTCCTCGACGAGGCTGCCGCCGACCACCTCGTTGATGGTCCCCAAGAGGTGCCCGGCGGCCACGCGGTCGCCAACGGCCACCTCCGGCACCCAGAAGCCCCCGAAGGAGCTGTAGTGGTAGGCCACGCCGCGCCGGGTGGCGTCCACCAGGATCTTCCCTGGCTCCATCCCGAAGCGCAGCACGCCCACTTCAGTGAGCAGCCGCAAGAGCCCGTCGGCGATCTGCCGCGAGCGCACGAGGTCTAAGGTGGCGCCGCGGCCGCCCACGACATGAAGCGCGGCGACCCCCCGCTCACGCCAGGCGCCGACGAGGCCCGTGGCCTCCAGACGATCACCCTCACGACGCCACACCATCGGCAAGCCCATCGCCCGCGCGAGGCCGACCTCTCGCCCGGTGAGCGGCACCCGCGCCTGGCAGATCTCGTCTACCAGCGGCGAGCCGGAGTGAACGTCAACACAGACCTCGGCCTGGGTGGCGTCCAAGAGCGCGAAGGCGATGCGCTGCACCGCCGAGCCTTGGGGATCGCCGGGGAAGGCCTGGTTGATGTCGTTGTCGTCGATGGGCCAGCGCTTCGTGCCTTGGTCGAGCCCGAAGGTGTTCACCACGGGGATGAGCGTCACCGTGCCGTTGAGCCGCGCCATCCGCAGGGCGGAGGCGACGAGGTTCAGCGCGTGCACCCCGTTGAGCTCGTTTCCGTGGAGCCCAGCGACGATGGCCACCGTCGGCCCACCCGATCCGAACTCTAGGGCCCGGAGCGTGTAGGGCTCACGATAGGGCGCGCTGAGCTGGAAGACGACCCGGTCTCTCACGCGCTCTCCTGGGTCGCGGTGACCACGACGCGCGCTAGCATACTGCCCGGCAGAACGACGGGCTGCTCCCGCATCGCCAGTATACGCCCGCTCGCCGGGGCACGGATCGTCTCGATCGGCTCACCCGCTGTGGCCTCGATAATCTCCCCGATCACGTCGCCGGCCTCGACCTCGTCCCAGACCCCGCGAGAAGGCAGAAACAGCCCTCCAGCCACCGCCCGCACACGATGCACGCGGTCGTCGCCGACCATCAGAGGCCGGGTGATCGTCGCCCAATGAAACGGGAGGATCGCGTCGGGCAAGACGCCGAGCACGTTGAGCACGTTGAGCACCCCCTCGGTCAGCGCCAGGCCGACCTTGGGCTGAAGGCGGTTTCCGCGGCGGGGCCGGGCTGGCGGGTCCAGACCACGTTCACGTTCGCGTGCCGGGCGAGCTCAGCGGCCTGGGTGTCCCGGGCGCGCACATGGGCCTGGGGGGCCTCAGAGAAGGCGGGGTTCGCCCCGCGCAGCTCGATCACCTGCGCCGCGTCGCGCACCTCCTCGGTGAGCGTGTAGGCCACACGATCCGGGGCGTGGCCCTCAAGGCGCCCAGGGAAGCAGCGGTTGAGGTCTTGGCTGAAG
>JAKLKE010000471.1 GCA_023150775.1 Myxococcota bacterium | reverse complement strand
GACGCAGAGGTGGGCTGTCCCGTGGTGAGGGGGACGGCCTGGAGGATGGTGAGGCTGGCGGCTTGGGTGAGCTCTTCGCGGCTTTGCGTCTTTGCGCGAGCTGTCCGGGGGTGTCGCGGCGATCGTCTCTTCGAGCGGGGGGTGGTCTTGGCGGCGTTGTTTTTGGCGCGCAAAGACGCAAAGGCGCCAAGAGGTCTGGGGTGTCTCCAGCGGTCGGGGAGACGCAGAGGTGGGCTGTCCCGTGGTGAGGGGGACGGGCTGGAGGATGGTGAGGCTGGCGGCTTGGGTGAGCGCTTCGCGGCTTTGCGTCTTTGCGCGAGCTGTCCGGGTGTCGCGGCGATCGTCTCTTCGAGCGGGGGGCGGTCGTCGCGGTGTCTCCGGCGATCACCGCGACCGCTCAGCGCCCCGTGTCACCGCCACCCCCTCAGAACATCTCCCCCTGCGCCGCGCCCGCGCCGTCGCCCTCCTCTAGCCCCGCGCCCGCGCCGTGCTTCTTCCGCAGCGCGGCGTTGATCTTCGCCCACAGCGCCTCGTGCGCCGCCTTCAGGCCCACCGGCACCTTCACCGTGGCTGGGCGGCCTTTGCGGGCGCGGCGCTGGGCCTCTCTCTCGGCCACGGCCAGGGCCTCGGCGCCTCGGGTGGTCAAGAAGGCGGCGCGGTGGGTCTCGGCGTCGGGCTCGGCGATGGGGGGCGGGGACTCGGGGCGCTCGTCCGCGAGGCGCAGCGCCCAGGCGAAGGCCACGGCGGGGTGCAGGCGCCAGAGGCGGCGGTGCGCGACGGCCAAGGAGGGGTCCTTCACGCAGGCCGCCTCCACCCGCGCGGGCCAAACACGCGCCGCGAGCTGGCTCCAGTCGTAGTCTTTTTTGCCTTGGGGGCGCGAGAGCTGCTCAAACACCTTACGCGGGGCGTCCCACTGGGGGGCCAACAGGGACCACAAGGCGGCGGTGTTGATCAGCACGCCGTCGTCGGGGTCCAGGCGCAGGGGGGCCTCCAGCTCGGGGGGCGGGGTCACCGCCTTGGGGCCCTTGTTCACCAGCGCCGCCCAGTCCCCGCAGAAGGCCCGCAGCTCGTCGATGACCGGCCTGCGGCGCTGGTTCACGTCCTCAAACCGCGCCGTCGTCTGGGCGTCCTCCAGCTCTCCCTCCAGGGCCCGCAGCCGGGGCAGGAGCCGCTCGGCGAGGAGCTCGGCGAGGGTGGTGTCGGTGAGGGTGTGGCAGCACACCCACACCACGAAGGTGCGCTTGGACGAGGACAGGGGCCAAAAGATCGGGCGGCTCTCGTAGCGGGGCAGGGTGTCGTCCTTGAAGTGCCTGAGCCGAAGGTGCGCCCCCAAGGCGCCGCGACCGTGCGCCTCCCACGCCGCCCGAAGGGGCGCGCAGGCGGGCAGCCCCAGATCATCGGCCCCGTCGAGCTGGCTGCCGTCCAAGAAGAGCCCCCCCGGCGCCGCCCCGGCCGGGGAGGGGAAACGCCCGAGCGCCTGGCCCAAGGCGAAGGAGATCCAGTCCATCCCGCTCGGGGGCACAAGCTCGGGCTCAAAGGGCGCCAAGGGGGCCCCCGCCGGGCGGTCCACCATCCGCTGCGCCCAGGCCTGGGCAGAGACCCAGGACGAGGGGCCCGGCGCGCAGAACTCCACCGAGGTCTCCCGGTGGGACTCGTGCTCGGCGAAGCTGGCCTCTAAGGTGCGGAAGATCTCTTCAGCGGACTCTACGGGGAAGAGGGGGAGGCGCTCGACGTCGCCGACTTGGAACGAGATGGTCGGATTGAGCGCCTGAAGAATTTCCCGTGCCTTCGTGGTGTTCATGGCGCAGAGGGTTTGAGGAATGTTCTCCGGGAATACGGACGAACCCTTCGCCTCAAAAATACTTGGATACCGATGTGCTCGCGCTGCAAACTCGGCGCCGATCATCGAGAAGGCAATTCCCTTCTGATAGTAGAGGTTCATGTTTTGTGGGCGCGATGCCATTCGCCCTTCTCGCATTTGTGCATGAATCTCCAAGCCGCCAAGGTGCCAATTGACGACGGTTATCAGAGGTTCAAACCAAGCCAACCCCGCGGCCCCCATAATGATGGGTGTCCAGCGAGTGAAGCCCTGTTCTACCGAGTTACGGGAGTCAGAATAGTCTACAGGTGGGGCCTCCCAGACTTGACGAACAAATCGAACGTTGTCTGCGGTTACTAATCCCTGAGCCACCTGGGAGACGTTCTGCACCAATGGATAGCGTACAAATAGGTTAAGGGTTATGGAATCCCACCAATAGATCAGCGGCCAGTATGGGACGACTTTGAGCGACTCGACCACAAATTCATAGCGCCCGTGGTGCTCCAGGGTAGCGACCCGTTTCCGTTGGGTGCGTTGGCTGTCTCTGCTCTCATCGTTAGGGTTCGTTGGCAACACCGCGACGCAGTAGGGCAGTGGATTTTTTCCGGCCTGAAATACCGAGGCCACGACGCTGACCACTTGGTCGGGGATGCTCTCAAACGCGCCCCGATCAAAATCCCCCAGGCTCCGCAGCGTGTGGGCCTGCAACAAGCCTGTTCGCAGCGCCTCGTATTGCCCCACAAACATCCAGCTCCGCATCGTGAGCATGGCGCTCAGGCCGCCGGGCTTCACCAGCTCCAGGCCCCGCAGCAAGAACGCGGCGTAGAGGTCGGCTTTGCCTTGGGGGTAAGCCTCGGCCACATCGACGGCGTCCGCCATGCGGGCGGTGCCCAGATAGGGCGGGTTGGCCAGCACCACGTCGTAGCGGCCGGGCTCGACGATCTGCATAAAACGCGCCCCGGCGGCCAAGGCCCGGCCTCGGGTGGCCACGCCCAGATCTTCGGCGTCGGTGTGTCTGGCCAAGAAGCCGCGCAGGCGCTTGAGCACGCCCCCCAGATCGGCCCCCTCGTTGGCCATGAGGGGGCCACGCTCGGCCAAGACGGCCAGCACCTCACGCTCCACCCGCAGGAGGCTGCCCAAGGAGTCGGCGCGCTGCAGCACCCCCACGAGGGCCTGGGTGAGCGGCTCGGGCAGGTCGTGCTCGTCCTTGAGCGCGGCGGTGAGGCGGGCGAGCGCCCGGTCGCCGGGGGGCAGGTCGTGCAGGCCGAAGGACGCGGCGACGAGGTTCATCGGGCCCAGCTCGACGCCGGGGCAGCGCGCCTGGGCGGCGATCCACAGGCTGGCGGCGGCGGTGCGCACGGCGCGGGGGTCTAAATCGACGCCGTGCAGGGCCCGCACGGCCTGCTGCACCCGCTGGGCCAGGGGCGAGTCTTCGCCCCGGTGCTCGGCCTCCTCCTCCAAGGCGTCGATGAGCCAGTCCATGGCCACCAACAAGAAGTGCCCCGAGCCCATGGCCGGGTCGAGGATCTTGAGCTCACGCAGGCTCTGCACCGTCGGCGGGTGGTGGGGCTGGGGCAGATAATAGGCCCAGGCGCGCTCGTCATCCCCTACAGACATCGGCTCCGTGGGCTCGATCGTCCCCGCCGCGCGGGCCTGGGCCTGGGCCGCCCGGCGCTCGGCGAGACGGTCCAGCACGCCGTCTCGCACCACCCGCGGCGTCCACTTACGCTTCTCACACAGCCCCAACCACAAGGGGCCCAGGGTGTTCTGCACCATCCAGTCCACCATGTAGCGCTCGGTGAACATCTGGGTCTTCGACGCCAGCTCGGCGGCGGTGATCTTGCCGCCGTCGTTGATCTTGGCGTCCAGGGCCTCGCGGTCGGGGTCGTTCCAGAACTGCACCACCCAGCCCAGGGTGAGGGGGTCGTGCCAGCGGTCGTCGAGCTCGGGGTCGTTCACCGCGCTCAGCAGGCCGTTGAGCGTGTTGATGGGCATCGGCACACGCTCGGCGGGCCCGGCGTCGCCATACAGTCCGGGCAAGCTCAAGGACAGGTCCTCAAACACCAGGCGCAGCACAAAGCGCAGGCCGCCGGACTCGTCCTCCAGGGCGGCGGGGGCCTCGGGGCGCAGGTGATGCAGCTCGCGCCAGTCCCGCAGGTTCTCATGGGCCTTGCCGCTCACCAGCCGCCGCCGCCGCAGCCCCCGGGCCTCCATGACGCGCAGAGTGACGATCCGGGTGAGCCACAAGGCCCCGGCCTCCTTCACCAAGGCCGCGCGCTTTGCGGGGTCCTCCACCGTCTCCCCGAGCTGCGCCCGCAGGCGCCGGTCGGCCTCGGACAAGCGCGCCTCCGCCAAGGGCAAGGCGAGGCGCAGGCGAGAGGTCAGCGCGTCGTTGAGGCCAAGGAGCAGGGCGTCCCGCTGGGCGCGCACCATCTTGGAGAGGGCGGACTGGGTGTTCTGGGGGGCCATGGGCGGTGACTCGGGGCAGGGGGCGGCGGCGCGTCGGGGGGACTCCGCTAACGTCCTCGGGGATGGGGCGCACCTTGGCGG
>JAKLKE010000470.1 GCA_023150775.1 Myxococcota bacterium | reverse complement strand
GGCTGGAGCAGATCATCGCGGAGGAGATTGGGCGGGCGTTGGCGCGGTGAGGGGGTGCGGAGGGGGTTGACCAACAAAACCTCCGCCAAACCTCAGCGCCCCGGAAAGCTCAACAGCGCCGCGCGGGTCTTCTCTTCGCCCCACAAGAGGTTGAGGTGCTGCACCAGCAGGCGGTAGTCGCTGGCGAAGCTGACCTCGGCCGCGTCCGCCGCCGCCGAGGCGTCGCGCTGGGCGCTCTCGCACAGCACCGAGGCGTTGACCTTTACCCGCATGACCTCGTGTTTGGCCTTCCAGTCGGCGAGGCGGTCCGACGGGGTCTTGAGATCCGTGCGCGCGTCGAGCAGCGTGAAGAAGCGGTCGAGGTTGAAGAGCTGGGCGCGGTTGGTGCTCTTCATCACCTCGCTCGGGCTGCGGCCGCCGAGCAGGCCCTGCACCGCCGTGGCCACCTCCGGGGAGCAGTTCAGGCGCAGGGCCTTGAAGTAGTCGGAGCCCGCCTTGTCGCTCTCGCTGTCCGCGACCTCCTCCTCGTCGTGCGCCATGTCGGTGGCGGCCTCCGCCCGGCGTAAGGCGTCCATCGCCACCCGATAGGCCGGGCCCGACTCCCCCACCAGCTCGCCGACCTTCTCGACGAAGAAGGGGTCGGCGCCAGGCTGGGTGGCCGCCTCCTCCACATGGACAGCGCAGGCGAGCTTCTCGGAGCGAATGCGGGGCGAGAGGCGGGTAGACATGGGCGCTCCAGCGGGCTTGAGGTGAGCTGAGGATAGCGCAGGTCAACGGATCGCCGCAACTGGGGAGACAAGTTTTTCTCAACGAGGCCGGGCCGAGCGTTGGCGGCGCGGGCGGGGCGGCGCGACCTGGGGAGGTCGTGGCGCTGGGTCTTTCGGTGGTAGCTCACTTACGCGGGCCCGATGAAGTGACCTGACAGGTGGCAGATCACTTACGCGGGCCCGATGAAGTGGCCTGACAGGTGGCAGATCACTTGCGCGGGCCCGACCAAGTGACCCGACAGGTGGCAGATCAAAAATTCCCTCCCGACCAAGTGACCTGACAGGTGGCAGATCAAAAATTCCCTTCCGACCCAGTGACCTGACAGGTGGCAGATCAAAATAGTCGAAGTGACCAGGGGGGCGGCGGCGGCGCGGGCGGCCTGGAGCCCGACGACGAGGGCGCCTTGGGTGAGCTCTTTGCGGCTTCGCGACTTGGCGCGAGCGGTCCAGAGAGTCAGCGGCGAGCGGCTCGTCGAGCCGAGGGGTGGTCTGCCCGGCGTCGTTTGTCTCGCGCCAAGCCGCAAAGCCGCAAAGAGGTTTGAGTCAGCGCGGACGCTCGCCGTGACGGGGACGTGGGCTGGGTGTCCCGCTCTGAGGCCAATGGCCTGGAGTTGGTGCAGCTCCACCGCTTGACCCAACGCCGGGGCGGCTTCGTCAAGTCTCGGGATCTGTGCATCGTCGCTGAGGGCGGCGCCCGGCGCCACGCGCGCTGGGGGTGAGCCGGTTCAGCGCGCGGCGCAGCTCGCGAAGCGTGAGCGACACACCAACGTGAGCGCCCGATCCGCGTGGACGGTGATCGTGTCTGTAGGCTGTTCCCAGCCCGGCGTGGGGACATGGAGCGTGTATACGCCAGGGGGCACTCGGCCTGGGACGGTAAACTCGCCTCGCTCGCCGCGTAAGGTGAGCCGCTCTACATCTCCAGTCAGGCTGACATACACCCCGTCGCGCCCCTTGGACGGCACAGGAAGCTGCTCCGCACGTTTGGCCTGAGCGTCCATCGCTGGCATCGGCATTTCGACCGTAGGCGGCGCGGGTGGCGCCGCCTCGTCGTCGTAGACGGTCGCGCGACCAGCGATGGCTAGCGAGGGGAGGTCCGTCGAGGCGATGCCCACCAGCGCCGAGGCCGCGTCGACCGGCTGCGGCGCGCGCTCAAACAACCCCGCGCCCGCCGCGCCCAACGCCGCCGCGCCACACAGACTGATGCCGAGCGCCCACACCGCAGCCGAGCGAACCGCAAAGCGCCCAGAGACCTCCGCCGCGCGCTGAATCGCCTCAGTGGAAGGTCGGAGCCCTGAGATGTGGGACGACGAGCCGAGCGGCGTCGTCGCGCCAGCGTTCGCCGACCGTCGCGGATGCACTGAGGGGGGAGCCGGGAGGGCGATGGTCAGCGGCGGATCGTTCGTAGACGCCTCGTCCTCCTCAAACAGCTCTGCGCCGAGGAGCGGATCATCTCCTCTCACCGCCCGTCGCTGCTTCATTAACCTGGGGATGGCCTGCTGCCCCCACTCCTTGAGCGGCGGCTCACCGAACCACTCCGACGCCAACAACACTTGACACAGATCAGCGAACCCGCTGGCGTCGAGGCGCTGCTCAGGGGAGAAGATGAGACTGCCCACAAGCAGCTCGACGAGGCCGTCCGGCCGCTCTGGCAGCGCGGCGATGCGCTCTTCGATAAAGGCATTGTGGGCGCGCGCGTTGTGTTTGGCCTCGCCCAAGGGCTCCCCGCTGAGCAGCTCGTACAGCGTCGCGCCAAGGCTGTAGACGTCTGTGCTCGCGTCTTGCCGCATCAAGAACCGCTCGGGGGCCATGTAGGACAAGGTGCCAAAGGCGCCGTCGCGCGTCTCGCTCTCCCGCGTCGCGAGCTCCGCCCGAGCGATGCCGAAGTCGAGCACCTTCACCTCACCGTGCTCAGTGACGAGGATGTTGCCTGGCTTGATATCGCGATGCATCACCCGCAGCGGCCTGCCCTCGGGGCCGGGCGCCGTCCAGGCGTGATCCAACGCCGCGGCCACCTCCGCCACGATCTCGACGGCGTGACGTGAACAGAGCCGATCGTCCTCGGCCAGCGCCTCGGCGGAGAGCCCTGGCAGGTACTCCATCACCACGGACCACCGCCGCTGAATCACCCCGAGGTGATGAACCTTCACGATCGCGCGGTGCCGGAGGAGGCCGACAATACGCGCCTCGTCTCGCAGGCGTCCACGCACGGCGGGGTCAGCGTTGTGGTGATCGTTCAGAAACTTCAACGCGACGTCCATCTGAAAGCCCGCGTTGGTCTTCATCGTCGCCCGGTAGACCGCGCCGAAGCCCCCGCGCCCCAGACAATCGGTGACGACATAGCTGCGCCGGTTCGCTTGGATCACGTTGAAGGGCTTCACCATAACACCACCATCCCAAAGCCCGTCAGCCCGAACGCCAAGGCGGCGGAGGACTGCGCGGTGATTGAGAGCGCGTTGGCCCGGTTGGCCCGCTGCTCTAAGGTCTGTAGGTCCTCATTGGGCGTCGGGCTTGGCCCGAGGCGGACGATCTCGGCGCTGTCTACGAACCGGCCGCTGAGACCCGCTGCGCTGACCCCCGCGCCGAGAGCGACGGCGGCCAAGGCGCCAGCCGACACAAACGAGAGCCGCGCCACCTTCTGCTGGTTGCTCTTAGGCGGCGCGGGCATGTCCGGCGGCGGGAAGTTTGTGTTGGGGTAGAGGTACCCCGCCCAGAGCAATTTTCCGTCGTCGGTGAACACCTGGGCGACGGCGCCCCGGTTGGACGGCCGCTGCGCCTGGGGTTTCCCGTCGAGGTAAAGCGCCGCGCCACGAGGGAGGTCTACCGCCAGAGGCACGCCGTTGTCGGCGGCTTTGGCCTCGTCTAAGATCCGCTCCAACGGGTGGCCAACGCCCGGCGCGATCGTGTCAGGTACCTCGTAGTACGGCAACACCTCTAAGGCGGCGGAGTAGGACCAACGCGCCTTCTCCGCTTCGTTCTCGGCGAACGCGCCCAGGGCGTAGGCCAGGTGAATCGTCGCGGCTTGCCGAGGAGTCAACACAGATGGAATGCACGGGATGTTGGCCTGCACCTCTCGCCAAGACGCCTCATACCTGGGCTCGTCGAGGCGTGAGGCCGCGTCCACCATCTCTCGGCCCGCCTGCTCCAACACAGTAAAGCCGCGCGCCGCGCAGGGGTCAGGGGCCGCCTCGACCACCTCCTGCGCGAAGGCCAAGGGCGCGGCGAGAGGGCTCACGAGGCCGAGCGTCAGGAGGCTGATCAACAGGGGGCGAGAGTGTAGCACACCGCAGACCTATGCGTAGGGGAGCGCGTCAGGAGCCAGCACAGGTTAGCACGAGCCGCGCGAACTTTGCGCCCGATCGCGCTGGTAAGGCGCGCTGCTTGCTCCGGGGGACCGCTTGGCGATAGACTCTGGGGAGATCCTCGTGGAGCCAGAGATGCGTAAACTTGTCGCGCTGAGCGCGCTTGTGAGCTTGACGGCCTGTGTGCCGGTCACCGCTGAAGAGCGTGAGCGAGCGCTCGACCCCGACGGTGATGGCGTGTCGGCCTACACCGACTGCGACAACCAGAACCCGACCATCGGGGCGCTGAGCACCTACCGCGACGCCGACGCCGACGGCTTCGGCGACG
>JAKLKE010000046.1:4580-24434 GCA_023150775.1 Myxococcota bacterium | reverse complement strand
GGCCAAGACGCACAGCGGGCTCCGAGCTGAGGTGCGCGCCTTAAGGCACAAGATCGTCGATGCGCTGGCCCCCACCAAGGGACTCTGGCGGGGGGATCTGTAGGCTTCGAAGCGCCTCTAAGGTGGCGAAACGCGCGGCGTAGAGGCGCATCGCTAGGCTGATCCCCAAGGTGAGCCCGGCGCTGGCGATGACCACCGGCGCGGCGGTGCCCGCGAAGAACAGCCCCAAGGCCACGCAGCCCAAGAGCGCCCCCGCCGTGGCGAACCACGACCAGCCTTGAAGGGCGACCCACAGGCCGCGCAGCTCACCCAGGAGCTCCTCGTCTTCTGCCCGGGCCTCGCCCCGCGCCTGGCCCATGAGCACCGCGCCTCCGCGTAGGTCACCTCCGCGCACCCGCAAGAGCGCGCGGAGCATCGTCACCGGGAACAGCAGGCGGCCCCCACGGGCGGCCATCTCGAAGGCGGCGGAGGCGTCGTCGGCGCGGCCTTGGCGCAGGCGCGCGAGGCCGACGTAATAATGAAAGACCGGGTCGGTGGGCAGGTAATGAACGCCGATGAGCCCCGCGGCCTCACAAGAGTCATAGGCGCCGACCGACTCGGCCACGACGGCGGTGGCCAAGGCGACGGGGCGGCGGAACGGCCCGCTGGTGAGCGCGTCCTCAAGGCGCTTGAGCGCGCCCATGGAGTCGCCGCTGGAGAGCATCCGCAGGGCGTCGGTGTAGGGATCTTGGCGCGCGCGCTCGGCGGCCTCCATCATCTCAAGCTGCTCTTCTTGCTCGGCGATGGCGACGCGCTCTTTCCACTGCTCTAAGGCGTCGTTTGGCGTGCTCGTGCCGCTGAGGATGAGGCCGCAGTCGGCGGTGTGGTGAAACGCGACGACGCTCTCAACGAGCTCACCCTGGGCCACCCGCAAGAGCCGCAGCATCGCGAAGAAGGCCTCGCGGCCCTCGCAGGCGCCGTGGTGCTCAAACCTGAACAAGTAGAGCAGGTTGGAGCGCTCGGCGTGGTTGAGCTTCACCCACCACATCTGGTAGTGCTCGTCGTCGTGGACCCAGACGATCTGCAGCTCATCGAGGTTCTCTTCTTCCTCGAAGTAGCGGCGCAAGAAGGCCGCGACCTCTCCGGCGAGGGGCCCGACCTGTAGAACCGGGCCCTCTTGGCTGCGGATGCCCGCCCAGCCATACCGCGCGAGGTACGACTTGCGGAGCTGCTCAATGCGCGCCCGGCAGTGGTTCACCTCGGCGCGGGCGACCTCTTGGTCGGGGTAACGGCTCATGGCGCTGGCGATGCGCCGCTGGTAGAGCCGCACCGAGGCCTCGAAGCTGTAATGGCGCACGACGCCGTCCCGGCTGACGATCTCAACCGGAAACTCCACGAGCTGGTTGTAATCCTTGCTCGTGTAGCGTCGGAGCTTTTTCGCTTGTTCCATCCGCTGGCCCTTGGGATGACAAAGATAGCACCTCCGCGCTGAGACTGGCGGGCAGATCCCCACGGCGAGGTTGAACGAAATAGAGGCTACACTGGCGACGTAGCCCTCCACAGCAGACGGCGTGACTACGCCTGGAGGCGATTCTGGCTCTGCGACTTCTTCGAGCTGAGACCGACGAGGCCGACCTCATCACCGCCGCCGCCCGGGGCGATGAGGAGGCGCAGTCGGCCTTGATTCAGCGATACACCCCCTCGGTGTACCGCTTCTGCGCCCGGATGCTCCGCGACGACGAGGACGCCCGGGACGCCGCCCAGAACACCTTGGTGAAGGTGATCCGCAACCTCCACCGCTACGATCCTGAGCGCAAGTTCTCGACCTGGGTGTTCGGCATCGCCCGCAACACCGCCATCGACGAGCAGCGCCGCCGCCGGTTCACCACCGAGCTCGGCGACCGGGATCTCGCCGACACCCGCTCCTCTCCCCTGGAGGAGACCTCCCGCCAAGAGCGCGCCGAGCGGCTTCACGAGGCCCTGGGCCAGCTCCCGCCGATGTACCGTGAGGTGCTGGTGCTCTACCACTTTGAGCACTTCAAGTACCAAGAGATCGCCGAGACCTTAGAGCTCCCCCTCGGCACCGTGATGAACCGCATCTTCCGCGCCCGGCGTCGCCTGCGTGAGCTGTATGAGGCCGCCGAGCTCCCCGAGGCGCCCGGCGTTCACGGCGTCGTCGCTGGGGCAGGAGGTTAGGATGCACGTCCACGATGACCTTCTGCGCCGCTTCGTAGACGGCGCCTTAGACGATGAGGTGGCCGCGAGCGTCGCGATTCACCTCGACGCCTGCAGCCGCTGCGCCACCCGGGCGGCCACCCTTGAGCCCCTCGCCTTGGCCTTCGCCTCCGTAGACGACCCCGTCGTCCCCGCCGACCTCGCCCACAGCGTCGTCGAGGCGATTCACGCCCCGCCGGTCCCCGCCGTCGAGCCCACCCTCGGCGCCGAGCTCGGCCTCGCCTTGGCCTTGGCCGCCGCCGCCGCGCTCCTCGTCGTGGTCACCGGCGACGGCCCGGCGCTGATGGTCGACGCCGCCGCGGCCATGGGCGGGGCGAGCGCGGCGCTGAGCGCCTTGTCGTTAGATCTTGTGGAGCCCGGCGCGGCGCTCCTCGGACTCAGCCTCGGCGCGGCCCTGTTGATGGGCCTCGGCGCCACGCGAGATCTGCTCGGGCGCGTGTTCAGCCCCGGCCGAGTCTAAGATGTGGCTCACCCTGACCTTCGCGGCCCTCGCCCAAGAGACGCCGCCGAAGGAGACTACGCTCAGCCCCCAAGAGGCCCAGTGCGCAGCGCCCGACGATCTGCAGCTCACGGCCTCTGAGGAGCGCCTGTGGATGGTCCTTGAGCGGCAGAACGCCGAGATCAAGGCCCTTCACGCGCGTGTAGACGCCCTGGAGCGCGATGGGGTGAACCGCCCCCAGATCGGCGGCGTTCAGGGCGAGCCTGTCATTATCCGCCTGGGTGAGGTCACCCCCAAAGCGACGAGCTTCGGCGCCCCGCTGCACGTCTACGGCACGGTTCGGGGCGACGCCGTCGCCTTCGGCGGCGACGTGGTCGTGATGAAGTCCGGCAAGGTGACCGGCGACGCGGTGTCGATCGGCGGCGAGGTGCACGTCGAAGAGGACGGGCGCGTCTTGGGCCGGGTGATTCACACCTTAGGCGACGACGCGCCGAGGCCTTACCACGCGCTCTGGCGTAAACTCTCGGCGGCCTTCACCTTCGGGGCCTTGGGCCTGCTCGGCCTGGCGCTGTTCCCCCAGCAGGTGCGGAACGTCTCTGACGCGCTCCAGCAGGCGCCGCTGCGGGCGCTCATCGCCGGCTCGGCGTTTGGCCTGCTCGTCGGGCTCTCTAGCGTGCTGTTGGTGCTCGTCGTCGTCGGCATCCCCGTCGCGGCGCTGCTCGTGCTCATCACGCTCGCGGCCTTGGCCTTGGGCGGCGTGGCGCTGTGCCTCTCTCTGGGCGAGGCGCTGCCCATACCGGAGCTCGCGCGGCGCCGGGGCCTCGCGTTCTTGGCGGGCCTCGCCATCGTCGCTTTTGTGGGCTCTTTGCCGTGGGTGGGGCCGATGGCGCTCATGGTGCTCGGCGCGGCGGCGCTCGGGGCCTCGGCGCGCACGCTCCTCGGCGCGAAAGATCCGCTGCGGGATCCTTGAGGCCGCTCAGTTCACCAGCTCATCGGCGCCATCGACGGTCTCCCGCTGCAGGCGCAGGCCCTCCACCCGGGCCCGGGTCCAGAAGCCGCCGAGCCCGCTCGGCCTCGGCCAGCCGTCCCAGGCGGCGCGGATCTCGGGGGGCAGGTCGTCACGGATGGCCCGATCTCGCAGCGGGCGGGCCCACAGCCACCACGCGCCGTCGGGCCACTCGATGAACACGACGAGGCCCGGCTGGGGCTCGCCGCGGCCCTTTCGCACACCTAAGGTGCCGACGATGGCGACGGCCTCCATGCCCTCTTGACCGGCGACGGCGGCGATGAAGCGGTGGATGTCGGCCTTCTGGGCCACGAGCGGCGGCAGGTCGTGCTGCTCGACGTGGGTGCCGGAGAAGCCGAGGATGGCCGGGCGCGGCAGGCCCTTCGCGGCGGCGGCCTCGATCACCTCGGCCAGGACGAAGCCGAGGGCAGCGGGATCTCGGGGGTGCCGCAGGAGGTCCCGGGGGCCGACCGTGCTGCGGGTGCGAACGGGGGCGAAGGAGGGGGCGCGGAGCATCATGGAGGTGTAACCGGTCCGTCGCCTAGGGCGAGTCACCGAGCCAGCGACGTAGGCTCGTGCGCTGGGGATCCAGGGCCAAGGCGGCGCGGGCCAGCGTCCGGGCCTGATCACGCTCCCCCATCGTCCACAGGGCCCGGGCGAGCAGGGCCTTCACGTTGGGATCATTCGGCGCGGCGCTCTCCGCGCGCTGGGCGAGCTTCACCGCCTCGCTGGCCTTGTCGGCCTGGGCCCCGGCCAAGGCGCGCAGGGCGAAGGTGAGCCCGGACTCGGCGATGTCCCCGCTGAGCTGGCCCAAACGCTCGAAGGCCCCGGCGGCGTCTCCCCGGCGCAGCAAGACCTGGCCCATGAGCAAGAGGCTAGAGGGCTCGGAGGGCGACTGGGTCAAGACGACGTTCAGGAGCTGCTCTGCGCGGATGCAGTCCCCGGTGCCGACGAGGCAGGCCTGAGACTCCAAGAGCGCCAGGGCCGCCTGCAGCGAGACGTCGGCGAGGCTGGGATCGGTCTGGGCGGCCTCAAAGAGCCCCCGCGCGAGGTCTTTGCCCGAGGGCGGGGTGTAGGGGATCACCTCGACAGGGTCCCGGGGGCCGAGGACATCGACGTCCATGGTGGCGGTCTTGAGCAGCTCACGCGCCGCGCCGCGGGGGTCTGCGGTGCGCAGGAGGTGCGCGGCGAAGGCGTAGCGGGGCAAGATCGACTCAGGCTCGGCCTCTAAGGCGGCCTCTAGCTCGGTCTGGGCGAGGCGATCCCGGCCCAGGCGGGTGTAGAGCGCGGCGACCCGGAGGTGGTAACGGGCGGCCTCTCGTTCGCCGACCTCAGCGGTGTCGGCGAGGCGTAAGGCGGCGTCGGCGCCGGAGATGTCGCCCCGGGCGGCCAATAGCTCCCCCCGAGCCAAGGCGCCGGGCGGCCACTGCGGCGCGAGATCCACCAAGGCCCCGGTCACCCGCTGGGCGTCGTCGAGGCGCCCCGCGGCCATGGCGGCCTGGGCCGCGGTGAGCATCACCTCACGGCGCATGATCACGTCGAGCTGATTGTCTTCAGCCAACGGCAAGAGCAGCTCGGCCGCCGCCTTCGCATCGTTGAGGCCATAAAACTGTAACTGACCGAGGGTCAGTTTTAGCCCGACGTCGTCAGGGCGGGCCTTCTGCGCCCGGCGGGCGGCGTCGACGGCCTTGTCATAGCGCCCCTGCTCACGGTGCAGGCGGGTGAGCAGGCCGAGCACCCCGACGTCATCGGGGAAACGTCTGGCGTAGTCCACGAGCACCCGCTCGGCGTCGGCATACCGTGCGCTCTCTAAGCTCGCCCGGCCATAGGCCAAGGTGACGATGGGCGCGTCGGGCAAGGCGTCTTTGGCCCGGGTCAAGGCGTCGAGGGCCTCATCGTGGCGGCCCGCGCCGACGAGCGCGCCGCCGAGGTACCAGGCGCAGAGCGCGCTCTCCGGGCGCTGGCCGAGGCACTCTTCAGCGCGACGGATCGCCTCGTCATAGGAGCGCCCGGCCAGGGCGATCCCCGGCGCGGCCTCGATGACCGCCGGCGCCTTGCCGTCCAGCTCCAAGGCCCGGCGCCAGATCAACACCGATCGTTCGCCCATGGCGGCGTCCCCGGCGGCGCCGAGCTCGGCGTACACCAAGGCGAGGCCGGCCAAGGCGTCGATGTCTTTGGGCTTCGCGGCGACGGCCACCTCAAGCTCGCGGCGCGCGTCCTCAAACGACGCCACGGTGCCCCGAAGCAGGTAGGTCTGGGCCAAGGCCACACGCTCGGGGCCCCCGGCGGCCTGGGGCCACTGGGCCTGCAGGGCGGTGATGAGCTCCTCCCCGGGGAAAAAAAAAAGGGCCTCGCCGCCGGTCTGGCGCAGGCTCAAGATGAGCGGGAGCTCCAGCGGGTTGAACTCAAAACGCACCATCGTCCAGCCCAGGTGCACGAGGCTGCCCAAGAGCAAGACCGGCGAGAGCACCGCGACCAACCGCTGCCGGAGCCGGGTGCGGCTCAGGGCCCGGGCCTGGTCTTGGGTGCCGACGACGACGGCGAAGCGGCGATCCCCCGGCGTGAACCAAGGCGCGAAGACCGGGTGCTTCTCCAAACGACGGTACCGCTGGGGCTCTCCGCCGCCGACGGTCATCGCCTCCCCCACCCGATCCCACGCGGCGAGCAGCCCCGTCTTGATCTGACCGGCGACCTGCTCCTCGGTGAGCGGCCCATCGGCGCGCGCGCCCTCTCGCATCACGAAGAAGTACCGGGCGCGCCCGGCCAGCTCCGCCTGACACCGATCACAGATCGGGGCGAGAGAGGCGGCGTCCTCAAGCTCCACGCCGCAGCTAAAGCAGTAGCTCCGAGCCATCCGGGCTCCTCCGAAGCGACGAGTATACGTCAGCACACGCAAGACCGACGGCGCGGCGGCCCCACACCGCGACGGATCGCCGCACCTACACCCAGCGGGCGCCCCCTTGGTGCGAATCTCACGGCGCGTTATCAACACGGCGTCAATCGCCCGAGCGCGCCTCCCCCCTGCCTCGCGCCGAGGGCGGCGGCCCGGCTCACCCAGGAAGACCACCATGCGCCACGTCGTCATCGCGCTGTCCCTCGTCGCCTCTCTCGTCGCTTGCGGCGGCGGCGAGCCCGCCAAGGCCCCCGAGGCCCCTCCCACCCCCGTCGCCGAGGCCCCCAAGCCCGTCGAGGCCCCCGCCGCCCCCGCCGCCCCCGTGGCGTTCGACGCCAAGGCCACCTTCGGCCAGGTCTGCGGCACCTGCCACGGCCTTGAGGGCAAAGGTGACGGCGTCGCCGCCGCTGGCCTCAACCCCAAGCCCGCGGCCTTCGGCGACGCTGAGTTCTGGAAGACCCGGGACGAGGCCCACATCAAGAAGGTCATCAAGGAAGGCGGCGCCGCCGTCGGCAAGAGCCCGATGATGGCCCCCTACGGCGCCCAGTTCAACGACGAGCAGATCGCCGCCCTGGCCGCCCACGTGATGACCTTCAAGCCCCAGTAAGGCGCGCCTCGCCCGAACAAGATCCCGGAGGTCGCCCGCGCGGCCTCCGGGGTTTTGTTATTCCTTGAGCCCATGAGCACGATGATCCCCTCCTTCGCCAGAGCCGCCCTGATCACGACCTTGATGAGCGGCTGCGGCGGCCCGTCCTGCAAAGACCAACAAGCGGCGGCGGCGGCGGCCTGGTCCGAGGCGGTGGACTACTACAGCCGCATGACCGACGCCTCGGCGAAAGAGCTCGCCGCCACCGAGCAGGCCCTCGCCTTGGCGATGTCGGAGCGTGACGCCGCCGAGGCCCGCGCCGCCGCGATGCGCCGCCAGGCCAGCCGTGGTGGGCTCCGGGATCTGCGCACCGGGGAGATCCGGCAGTCCCCAGAGGCCACGGCGCGGCGCAAAGCGAAGGCCGCCGGGGCCGGGGCGCGCAGCGGCGCCGCCTCCGACGGTGAAGAGGCGCTCATCGGCGCGATGGACCTCGTCGTCGCCGAGAACGCCGCCTGGGTTGAGAAGCTCAACCTCGCCCGCGCCGCGTTGGAGGCCGCCCTGACCGACGGCGCCTGGAGCGCGGCCCAGGCCACGTCCCCGATGCTCAGCGACTCCGAGCTCGCCAACCGCGCCTTGGCCGCGAGCGCCGCGGCGCACGAGGCCTGCGACTAAAGCGGTGACCGTCGAGATTGACCCAAGATCGCGCCGAAGGACGGCGCCCGGTTGGGCCCGCCGAGCCGACGCATGGGGGCTCATGCTGAGGTGAGGCGGGCTCGACCCGGCGTCGTCCGGCAAGTGAGATTGGGTCAATCTCGACGGTCACCGCTGTAACGTTCGTCGAGCCGAACGTAGGCGCCTGTGGAGGGCTCGTTGCCCTCTAGCCGGAGGGTGCGGCCCTCCACATCGACGGACTGGCCCGCCGTGAGTGGATCGAGGCAGAAGCCGTCCACGATCACGTTGAACCGGCCCGCGCTGCACGAGACCCGATACGGCCGCGCGCGCTCGCCCCGGTAGAGCGTCTGGGCGTAGCGGGTCTCTAAGCTGAGGCGCACGAGGCCCAAGGCGAGGAGTGAGGCCGGCGCCGGGCCTGAAGGCACGTCATCGAGGCCTTCGAGGGGATCTTGAAGGTTCAGGGCGTGGGCCGAGGCCACGGCCTTCTGGTCTTGATGAGAGGGCGAACGGTCGGGGTGAACCCGCACCACACGCACCTTCGGCGGCGGGCTCTCGTCGGTGTCGAGCTCGGGCTCGGCGGTCTCGTCGGGCTGGGCGAGGCGCAGCCCAGGGGCCGGGCTACGGCGCCCGGGCGCGTCCCCCCGGCGCCCGGGCAGGACGGTGATCTCCGGCTCACGCCGGGTGCCCGTGGGGAAGGGGTGATCGTCGAGCACCTCGATGGCGCTCTCTAGGGCCTCACGCACCCCGTCCATCACCGCCGCGCGGGTGTCGAACTGTGTGATGCCCAGCTCGCTCAGCGCGCGCTCGACCCCTTGAATCAGGTCATCCCATCGTTCTTTTGAGGGATGATGCCGCTCGGTCATGGCAGCCTCCGCGCGTCGTCGCCAGGTTGGATGAAACTAGCCATATTCTCCAAGATTTTGGGAGAAAGCAAGCACCTCTCGCTGATCCGACGCCCCGCTCGGCGCTTCAGGGGCCAGAATGTTCACCGCGGCTCAGGGCTCGTTCGCGCTGTACGCCACGGCGTCCTCTAAGGTGCGCCGAAGCTCGGCGTAGTTTTGCGGCGCGCTGAGGTCGTTGTAGGTGAGGTTCATCACGGCGATGGGCACGTTCTGATCGTCCAAGATGATGACGTCGCGGAAGGCCACGCCCCAGGCCTCCCAGGCGTTCACCGCCTCGGTGTCTTGCAGCCAGGGGGTGCTGAGCCCCTCGGTGATCGTGTCGTTAGCGACCTCGTGGCCCACCTCGTTCACGCCGAAGAAGGCCACGTTGAGGGGGGGATCAGCGGCCTCGGACTCTTGGCGAAGCTGGTCGAGGAGCTCAAACTGGGCGCCGCAGTAGGCGCAGGTGGCGTGGCCGAAGAACCACAGGCTCACCTGGCCCTGGACGTCTCGGGGGGAGATCTCCTCGCCGAAGCTGGGCGAGCCGGCGTTCACATCGACGAGGGCGAAGTCGGTGACGGGGCCGTCCGCCAAGGGCTCGACGGATGAACATCCCATGACACCGATCAGGGTGATCAGGATCGGCAGCGGCGCGCGGGCGGGGTTGGGCATGACGAGATCCTCCGGAGAGCCAAGACCTTAGTATCTCCGGCGCGCGGGCGGGGCCGCAAGGGCGGCGTTACACGGCCTCTTGTGAGCCAACGCCTCTCCGCCCCCGGCACCGTTCGTGCCCTGCTCGGCCCCACCAACACGGGGAAGACCCACCGCGCCGTGGAGCGAATGCTCCAGCACCGCACGGGCATGATCGGCCTGCCCCTGCGCCTGCTCGCCCAGGAGGTCTACGAGCGCATCGTCGCCCTCAAAGGGGAGTCCCAGGTCGCGCTCATCACCGGGGAGCAGCGCCGGGTGCCTCTGGAGCCGCGTTACTTCGTGTGCACCGTCGAGGCCATGCCCGTGCAGCGGCCGGTGTCGTTTCTGGCCGTGGACGAGATTCAGCTCGCCGGGCACCACAACCGCGGCCACGTGTTCACCGACCGCCTGCTGAACGCTCGCGGTGTGATCGAGACGATGTTTTTGGGCTCGGACACCATCGAGCCGCTCTTGCGCCAGCTCATCCCGACGGCGGAGATCGAGCGCCACCCCCGCTTCTCGACCCTCCGTTACACCGGGCCCAAGAAGCTCTCGGCCCTGCCCCAGCGCTCGGCCTTGGTCGCCTTCTCGGCGGAGGACGTCTACGCCTTGGCCGAGCGGGTGCGCCGCCGCCACGGGGGCACCGCCGTGGTGCTCGGCGCCTTGTCGCCCCGGGCGCGCAACAACCAGGTCGGGCTCTACCAGTCCGGCGAGGTCCAGTACATGGTCGCCACGGACGCGATCGGCATGGGCCTCAACATGGACCTGCACCACGTCAGCTTCTCGGAGCTGCGTAAGTTTGACGGGCGCACCAACCGGGCGCTGGAGCCCACGGAGCTCGCCCAGATCGCCGGTCGCGCCGGGCGTTACCAGCGCGACGGCAGCTTCGGCACCTTGATGGCCTTGGGCGCCTTGGACCCCGACACCGTGGAGGCCATCGAGCAGCACCGCTTCCCGCCGCTCAAGAAGCTCTTCTGGCGAAGCTCAAGCCTCGACTTTCACAGCGTGCCCGCGCTCTTGGAGAGCTTAGAGGCCCGCCCTCCCCTGCCCTGCTTCATCCAGGTGCGCGACTGGGAGGACCACGAGGTGCTGCGCGCCTTCACCAAAGACGCCGAGATCCTGGCGATGATCCACAGCGCCCGGGCCACACGCCTGGCCTGGGAGGTGTGCAGCGTCCCCGACTTCCGCAAAGACCTCACGGACAGCCACGCGCTCTTGCTCGCCGCGGCGCTGCGCCAGCTCTTGAGCCCCCGAGGCCAGCTCCAAGAGGACTGGGTCGAGACGCGGTTTCGGGGCCTCGACCGCACGGACGGCGACATCGACGCCTTGATGACCCGCATGGCCTATGTGCGCACCTGGTCGTACATCGCCGCCCGGGACGACTGGATGGTGGACGCCGCGGCCTGGCGCGAGCGCTGCGCCCAGACTGAAGACAAGCTCAGCGACGCGCTCCACCAGCAGCTCACCCGGCGGTTTGTGGAGGGTGGCGGCCGGGTGTGGGTGCAAGGGCTGAGCGCGCCTGAAGACTCCAGCCACGCCGTGGGCCGCCTCAACGGCCTGCTCTACGCGCCAAACCCCCTCGCCGCCCCCATCCGTGGCCCCATCCGAGAGGCCGTGATCGCCGCGCTCAAAGAGCGTCTTGAGCGCGCGGTGGTCGCCCCCGACGCCGAGTGGAGCCTCGACGATCGGGGCCGACTGTGCTGGGAGGGCGCGCCGGTGGCCACGCTCATCAAAGGCCGCCAGACGACCAGCCCCGAGGTGAAGCTCCTCCGTCACGAGCTGCTCACCCCGCCCGAGCGGGAGCGCCTGCGTGCGCGCGCCGCCGCCTGGGTGACCGCCCGCTTTGACGCGCTCTTCGCCCCCCTGCGTGGCCCCGCCGTGGAGCGCCTGCCGCCGGAGCTTCGTGGCCTCGTCTACATCCTCCAGAGCGCGCTGGGCACGATCCGCGCCCGTGAGACGCCCCTGCGCCTGGACAAGCTCAGCGACAAGAACCGCCGCCTGCTCGCCAGCCTGCAGGTGCGCTGGGGCCGAGACCACCTCTACGTCACCTCCCTGTTGAGCCCCGACGCCCTGCGCCTGCGCGCGCTCTTGTGGGCGATCCAGCGCCCGGGGGAGGGTCCACAGGGCCTCGCTGATGATCCCGTCCTGCCAGCCGTGCCCGCCGCCTTGGGGGTCGAGCGTGACAAGGCCCTCCCTGAAGACTTCTACGCGGCGCTCGGCTACCGCCTCCTCGGCGAGCGAGCCCTGCGTGTGGACGAGGTCGAGCGCCTCATCGCCCGGGTAGACGGCCTCACGCGGAGCGGCCCCGCCGTGATTCCCCCGAACGTCGGCGAGGCCTTGGGCGGCGGGCTGCCCGCGCTGGCGGCGGCCATCGAGGGCCTGGGCTTTGAGGTGCGCTGGCGCGAGGGGGAGGCGCTGCGGGCGAGGAGGCGCTAAACCTTCTCACCCAACTGTGCTGAATACCCTCCCCAGCGGGAGCTCAAACAAGGAGCCTAAAACTCCTCATCCAGGCTCACCTCACCCGTCACGCCGATCTGGTACGCCGAGACGCGGCGCTCGAAGAAGTTCTCCAGTCCAACCATGTCTTGTAGGTCCATGAACGGGAATGGGTTCGCGGCGCCGAAGATGGGGTCTAAGCCGAGGTTCATCAGGCGTTGGTCGCCGACGTGCTCTAGGTAGGTGCGCACGTCTTGGGGGCTGAGGCCGGCCACCCCTTGGCTGAGCAGGTCGTTGGCGAAGACCATCTCGCAGTCTACGGCCTCGCGGATCATCCGCTCGACGTCGCGGCGCATGGTGTCGTCGAAGAGGTCGGGCTCCTCGCTGCGGACGGTGCGGGCGACCTCTAAGGCGAAGCGCATGTGGCCGCTCTCGTCGCGGAACACCCAGTTGGTGCCCGAGGCGAGGCCGTTGAGCAGGCCCTTGGAGCGCAAGAAGTACACATAGGCGAAGGCCGCGAAGAAGAACAGACCCTCGATGCAGCAGGAGAAGCAGATGAGGTTCATCAAGAAGGCGCGGCGGTCGGCCTTCGTCTCTAAGCGGTCGAGGTGGTGGACGCTGTCCATCCACTTGAAGCAGAAGTCGGCCTTGGCGCGGATGCTGGGGATGTTCTCGACGGCGGCGAAGGCCTGCTCCCGCTCGTGCAGATCGGGGATGTAGGTGTCGAGCAGGGTGAGGTAGAACTGGACGTGCAGCGCCTCCTCGTAGAGCTGCCGGGACAGGTACATCCGCGCCTCGGGGGCGTTGATGTGTTTGTAGAGGTTGAGCACGAGGTTGTTGGAGACGATGCTGTCGCCGGTGGCGAAGAAGGCCACGAGGCGGTTGATGAGGTGGTGTTCCGCCGGGCTCAGCTTCTCGCGGAGATCCGTGAGATCTTGAGAGAACTCGACCTCCTCCACCGTCCAGGTGTTGGCGATGGCGTCTTTGTACATCTCATAAAAACCCGGATAGCGCATGGGGCGCAGGGTGAGGTTGAAGCCCGGGTCTAGGATCATCGGCGTCGTCTCGGCGTTCACGTCACGGTGTGGGATGTTCACTGGCAAGCCTCACAGGACTCAGGGTTCTCAAGGGAGCAGGCGATGGCGGCCTCGACGGTCGCGGCCGGGGCGGCGGCGCTCGCCTGGGGCGCGGAGGAGGCGCTCATCGTCTTGGCGATGGAGGTGCGGGGGCGAGAGCGCAGGTAATACGTCGTCTTTAGGCCACGTTTCCAGGCGTAGGCGTACATCGAGCTGAGCTTGCCGATGGTGGGCTCGGCCATGAACAGGTTTAAGGACTGTGCTTGATCGATGTAGGGCGAGCGGTCGGCGGCGAGGTCGATCAGGGCCCGCTGGGGCAGCTCCCAGGCCGTGCGGTAGAGGGTGCGCAGCTCGGCGGGCAAGGCGTCGATGTGCTGAACGCTGCCTTCTCCGGCCTTGATCTGTTCACGCACAGACTCGGTGTACATGCCGATACGTTTGAGCTCGTCGACGAGGTAGCGGTTGACCTGCAAGAACTCGCCGGAGAGCGTCTCGCGCTTGAAGAGGTTCGAGACCTGGGGCTCGATACACTCGTAGCAGCCGGCGATGGACGCGATGGTGGCCGTGGGCGCGATGGCGATGAGCAAGGAGTTGCGCAGGCCGTGCTGGGCGATGCGGGCCTTGAGCGCCTGCCAGCGGTGGGCGGGATCCGCGCCAAACAGGCCGAGCTGGCCTTGGCGGTTGGCCCCGGGCTTGACGCCCCAGAGGTCAAACTGGAGCTGGCCCCGGGCGGCGCGGGTCTCGTCATAGCTGGGGTGGGCGCCTTCAAGCTCGGCGAGATCCACCGAGGCCGAGAGCGCCGCGTAGTAGATCTCCTCTTGGATGTGGGTGGAGAGGTGCCGAGCCTCCTCGCCGTCAAAGGGCAGACGAAGCTGGAACAGCACGTCTTGAAGGCCCATCACGCCCAGGCCGACGGGGCGCCAGCGCTGGTTCGACGCCGCGGCCTCGGGGGTGGGGTAATAGTTGATGTCGATGACGCGGTCCAAGAACCGCACAGCCACCCGGGCGCAGGCCGCGAGCTTGTCGAAGTCAAACGCGCCATCCACCACAAACCGCGCGAGGTTGATCGAGCCGAGGTTACACACCGCCGTCTCGCCTTGGCTGGTGACCTCGACGATCTCCGTGCAGAGGTTGCTGGAGTGCACCACGGCGCCGGGCAGGGCCGTCTGGTTGGCTTTGCGGTTGCAGGCGTCCTTGAAGGTCATCCAGCCGTTGCCGGTCTGGGCCAAGGTCCGCATCATGCGCCCGTAGAGATCCCGGGCCTTCACGGAGCGTTGGGCCTTGCCCGCGCGCTCGGCCTCGGCGTAGGCGCGCTCGAAGGCGTCGCCGTAGAGATCGACGAGGTGGGGCACCTCTTTGGGGTCAAACAGCGACCAGTCCTCGTCGGCCTGCACCCGCTTCATGAACAGGTCGGGGACCCAGTTGGCGAGGTTCAGGTTGTGGGTGCGCCGGGCCTCGTCGCCGGTGTTGTCGCGGAGCTCCAAGAACTCCTCGATGTCGGCGTGCCAGCTCTCTAAGTACACGCAGCAGGCGCCTTTGCGCCGACCGCCCTGGTTCACCGCGGCCACCGAGGCGTCCAGCGTCTTGAGCCAAGGGACCACGCCGTTGGACTGGCCGTTCGTGCCCCGGATGAGCGAGCCCCGGGCGCGCACCCGGTGCCAGGCCACGCCGATGCCGCCGGCGTACTTCGAGAGCTTGGCGATGTCGGTGTAGCGCTGGTAGATGCCCTCTAAGTCGTCCGTGGGGGACTCCAAGAGGTAACAGGACGACATCTGGCTGTGCCGGGTGCCCGCGTTGAACAGCGTGGGGCTCGACGGCAGGTACTCCAAGGAGGAGATGAGGCGGTAGAGCTCGATGGCCTCTTCAGGGGTGCGGGAGAGGCCGCAGGCCACACGCATGAAGAAGATCTGCGAGGTCTCGGTGACCTTGCGGGTGATGGGGTGGCGCAGGAGGTAACGGTCGTACACCGTGCGCAGGCCGAAGTAGAGGAAGAGCTCGGCGCGGCGGTCGTCGATGGCGGCGTCGAGCACGGCGGCGTGCTCGTTCACGAAGGCCGCGGTGACGTCGGAGATGAGGCCCTCGCGGTGGCCGAGGCGGATGGAGTCGGAGAAGGCGCGCACGCCTTGGGCGCGGACCTCCTTCACGAGCACCCGGTTGAGCAGGCGGGCGGCGAGCTGGGCCCAGTCGGGCTCTTCAGCGATGAGGCCCGAGCTGACCTGGACGAGCAGGCGGTCGAGCTCGGACTCGCTCACGCCGTCATACAGCCCGGCGAAGACCCGATCCGCGAAGCGCCGCAGGTCGAGCTGCTCGATGCCGACGCCCATGGGCGCCACCAGCGTGTGCAGGTTGTCGACGCTCAGGGGGCGCAGGGTGCCGTCCGGGGCCTTGAGGCGCACCGTCGGGCCCGAGGACAGGTCGTTCTGAAGATCGGACTGGTTCTCGTTCGATTGCAGCATCGGGGCCTCAGCAGGAAGGCGGGTCGAGGGCAACAGCGACCCGGCGCGAGCGTGGGGCGTCGCGGCGGGACTTGAAGCGGGCGAAGTGAGCGGTCAGTTTGAAGGGAGCTGGTTGGCGGATGCGCGAAGTTCCAGCCCAGAGAATGTCGGTGAAGGAGGGCGGAGAGGGCCCGCGGGGGGCGGAGAGGTCGGCGCGGAGTGTGGAGTGAAGCGGGCAGCGAATGGCTCAGCGGGGGAGTGCCTGGAGCACTTGACGGGACAAGACCTTTGGCCGGAACCCGACCCGAAACTCAACCTATAGTGGTGCGAGTCAGGCCGTCAACACCAGATGTAGTGGTCGCGCGTCAGGAATTCCCGGACCCCGCTTCTCAGGCGGGTTCGCGAGGATCCGGCCTCGATCCACCCGGGGATCTCCCCGATCCAGGGGCCCCGCGGTCTGGCGCGGCGGCCCCTTCCCGGCGGCGGGCTTGGCAAACTTTGTTGGCGCTCTCGCCAGCCTGCCCTAGCCCGGCCCGGCCCGGCCCCAGCCCAGCCCGGCTCAGACGTTTAAGAACGGGAAGCGCGCCCGGTGACGCAGCAGCAGCCCCGGCAAGGCCCGGGGCAAGAGCCGCGTGAGCCAGTCCACGAGCCGGGCGTCGGAGCCGACGAGGATCTCCCCCTCCCCGCGCTCAAGGCCCCGCAGGATACGCGCGGCGGCGGCGTCTGGGGCCTGGCCTTGGGCCTGGAGGTAGTCGTGCTCAAGCTCCTTCGCCTGGGGCCGGGCCGCCCGCGAGCGGCGCACGATGTCGGTGGTGATGGCGCCGGGCAGAGCACAGCTCACCTGCACCGGGCCGCCGGAGAGCTCGGCGCGCAGCGCCGCGGTGAAGCCCCGCAGGCCAAACTTGGTGGCGCAGTACAAGGTCTTCGTGGGCATCACCAACATCCCGAAGGTGCTGGAGATGTTCACGATGGCGGACTCTGGCCGGCGCTGGAGCTGGGGCAAGAGCCCTTGGGTGAGCACCATCGCCGCGCGTAGGTTGACGTCGAGGATCCAGTCGATGTCGTCCTCTTGAAGCTCCGCCAAGGCGCCGCCCACGGACACCCCGGCGTTGTTCACCAAGAGGTCGAGCTGGCGGTGCTGGGTGAGCAGGCGGCCGGGCAAGGCGCTCAAGGCGGCGCGGTCGCGGAGATCCACCACCGTGGCGCTGTGGGGCGCGCCGGGCTGCCCCGCGCCGCCCAAAGAGTCCAAGGCGGCGATGAGCGCGGCCTCGTCGTGGTCCACGAGGGCCACGGTGAGGCCTCTCCCGGCGAGGGCCCGGGCCAAGGCGAGGCCGAGGCCGTTGGCGGCCCCGGTGACGACGGCGACCATGCCAGGCTTGAGCTTCATGGGGACCTCCTCAGGCCGACCACCGCGCCCGAAGCGCGGCGCAGGCCTCGTGAACCATGCCCACCGGCGCGCCTTCGCTGCCGCCGAGGCGCCGGGGCAGGAGCGGCAAGGTGCGGACTCGGGCTGGCGCGGATCAAACCGCATCATCGGCACCGGATCACGGCACCAGGCCTCGGCCAAGGCCCGGCGCGCGGCCAGATCCCCCGGCAGGCAGTGCTCTTGGTGGATGACGTCGAAGGCGTCGAGCACGGCCCAGGCCAAGGCCGCCGGGGCCTCCGTGGCGTGCTCCAAGCCCAAGCGCCGCAGGGTCAACATCATCGGCACGGGCTTGGGATCGGCGGCGGAGACGTCGTGGGGCCGAAAGTCGGGCTGGGCGTAAGGGAAGACCTGGGGGTTCAAGGCCGAGAAGCCCGCCCGGCCATAGGCGAGCTGGCGCACGATGGACGCCTCGTCCTCTGGGTCGATGAGCTCTTGTTCGGCGGCGAGCACCCGCTCCTCGTCGTCTTGGGCCCCCGCCGCGCGCAGGAGCGCCACGGGCGCGGCGCGTAAGAGCGCCCCCAGCCCCGAGCGCCGCCACGCCGGGCCCACGAGCACATGGGAGAGCAGCACCACCCACGGCCCCTCGCCCCGGCGGATGACGAAGCAGTCCCGCGCACCGGCCAGGGCCCCGTCGACGTCTCGGCAAGAGAGCAGGTGGTAAGCCACGAAGAGCCCGTCCACAGCGCCGTGGCGCCCGAGCCAACCGGCCAAGGTGGCCTTGGCCTCTAGCTCGTTCTTGGGGCCAAACTCGGCGCCTAAGAAGGCGTAGACCTCGTCAAACTCGGGGCCCGGGGCCAAGATCGGCGTGATCGTGAACCGGCCGATGGCCTCCTCAAGCCGCGCGCTCTGTTCGGCGGGCATCAGATCGTCCACAGAGAGCACAAGCGGCGTCGGGCGCATCGGGCCTCCTCCAAGCGCGGCGGGTCAAGCCCCGGTGTTGCGGGGGCAGAAGCGCTCCACCAGGGCCTCGGCGGCGTTGCGGCCGTCTAAGGCGGCGCTCACGATGCCCCCGGCGTAGCCCGCGCCTTCGCCGACGGGCAGCAGATCTTTGACCGTCGTGGAGCAGAGGTCGTCCCCACGCAAGAAGCGGATCGGGGCGGTGGTGCGGGTCTCGGGGGCGATGAGCACGCCGTCATGCCCGGCGAAGCCGGGGATCTGCCGGTCGAAGTGGCGCACGGCGGCGATGAGGCCCTCGACCAGCGGCGCGGGCAGAGCCTCGCGGAGGTCGCTCGGGGTGACGCCTAAGGTGTAGGAGGTGCGCGGCAGCTCCGTGGAGCCGCGCCCGGCGAGGAGATCTTCGACCCGCTGGGCCGGGGCCTTAAACCCGCCGCCGCCGAGCCTCCACGCCCGCTCCTCGATCTGGTCCTGAAACCGCATCCCGGCCAGTGGATCGGGGCCGTCGTAGTCTTCGGGCCGGACCTCGACGATCACCGCGCTGTTCGCCCAGTAGGCCCGGCGGTTGGAGTAGCTCATGCCGTTGACCACCACCCGCTCGGGGTGGTTGCTCGCGGCGACGACGGTGCCGCCGGGGCACATACAGAAGGTGTGGGCGCTGCGGGGGGCCACGCGGCCGGGCCGCGCCGGGGGCGACGAGGTGAGCCGGTAGCTCGCCGGGGGCAGGTCTCCCCTCGCCTCGCCGTACCGCGCGAGATCGATGAGCCGCTGGGGGTGCTCGATGCGGGCGCCGATGTGGATGGGGCGCTGTTCGGCCGCCGCGCCGGCGTCGAGCATGGCCTGCCAGATCGACCGCGCGCTGTGCCCCGTCGCCACGATCACCGGGGCGCCTCTGAGCCGCTCGCCGCCCGCGAGGCGCACGCCGACGCAGGCCCCGCCCTCGACCTCAAAGGCCGTGACCTCGGCGTGAAACCGCACCTCGACCCCCAGCTCGACGAGCCGGGCGCGCATCTTGGGGAGGATCTCCCGGATGCGGTCGGTGCCCAGATGCGCCCAGCCCTCCTCCAAGATCTCGGGATCGGCGCCGAAGTCCACCAGGCGGCGGAAGATCCAGCCCAGCTCACCGTCGCGGCGGCGGGTGTAGATCTTGCCATCCGAGAACGCCCCCGCGCCGCCTTCGCCGAAGACGACGTTGGTGTCGGGGTCGAGCTCACCGTGCCGCCAGAACCGCCGCACGGCGAAGTGGCGCTCTCGCACGTCGCCGCCGCGCTCTAACAAGGTCACCGGGGCCCCGGCTTCAGCGAGGCGCAGGGCGGCGAAGAGCCCCGCCGGGCCCATGCCGATGACGATGGGCCGCACCTCCGAAGGCCACGAACGCCGCGCCGGGGCGGGCACGTCCACCTCGGAGTACCGCGCGCGGTCACGCTCGTTGAACGCCCGCACGCCGTGGGCGCCTCGGGCGAGCACCGCGGCCTCGTCAACGCTCAGCGTGACGCGGTAGTTCGCCAACCAGACCGGCGGGCGGCGGCGTCCATCGACGGAACGTTTGAGCAGCTCGACCTCAAGGATCGTCGCCGCGGGGAGCTGCAGCCGCGACGCCAGCGCCTCGCGCGGCTCGGAGCCATCCAAGGGCCACGGGATGTTTGTGATGAGGAGCGCCATGTCTGCCCGGCATATCCCGTCTTCGGCCCTCGCGCCGAGCCGGTCTTACGCCCCCCTGACAGGCCCAGCAGGCGCCCCCACCAACACCGCTATGATGTCTTGATCCGTCGCCGCTCCGAGGTGTTGATGCGTCCTACCGATCCCGCGCGCTCGCCGGGCCTTCTTGGCCTCATGGGTCTGCTTGACTTGGCCTCTGAGGCGCTCTGGGTCTGCGATCTTCAAGGCGATCTGCTCTACGTCAACGCCTCCGCGGCCCGTTTTTTGGAGTCTCCCCCCGAGCTGCTGCGCGGGCAGAACGTCGTGACCTTGGGCCTCTGCGCCAACGGTCTGCCTTGGGAGCGATTTCTTGACACGCTGCGCGCCGAGCAGGATCTCTCCCGCCCCGCCGCGATGCGCCTTCCATCGGGGAAAATGGTCGATCTGGTGATCCGCGTGAGGTTTGTGATCATCGACGGCGAGGCGCTGATTCACGGCGCCTGCGTGGATGTGACCGAGATGAGCCAGCTCGGCGCCGAGCTCTCGGCGAAGGCCGTGTACGACCGCT
>JAKLKE010000046.1:0-4570 GCA_023150775.1 Myxococcota bacterium | reverse complement strand
CATCGAGGTGACGACGGGGATCATCGCCGAGCTCGGCCCCCTGGTCGGCGCCCGCTACGTCGGCATCATCCAGCGCCACGAGCCCGACGGGCGCATCGAGCGCATCGCGCGCTGGGGCCACGCCCCCGACCGGCCGACCCCGATGCCCAAGACGGTGTCAAAGGAGCTCTTGCCCCTGCCCACGGGCTACCCCGACGATCGTGTGCTCATCGCCCGGCCGAACAGCGACGACCGCCGCGCCCCCTTCACCCCGCCGGAGCTGGGCTTCGTCGGCGTGGTGCTCGTCGATCAGGCGCAGATCCTCGGCTACCTCGGCCTGTACTGGGTGGATGAGGAGGCCTTCTGGCGCCAGCTCCACATCATCCGCGGCGTAGCCCAAGACATCGGCGACCTGCTCGCCCAGGCCCTCTCCCGCCGCCAGCTCCGCGCGGCCTTGCTCGCTCAAGAAGCCGCGCGCCGGGCGCTCCTCACGAACCTCCCCGGCGTCGCCTACCGCTGCCGCTGGAGCCCGGAGTTCCCGCTCGACGCGCTCTCTGAGAACGCCGCGCTGGTCTTCGGCGCCGACCGTGAGGCGATGCTCGGCGCCGCCCTCACCCCGCTCATTCACCCTGAAGACGCCCCGCGGGTGGTCCACGAGGCCCAGCAGGCCGCCCTGCTTCGTCGGCGCTGCAGCCACACCTACCGCGTGGTCCAGCCCGACGGCCGCTACCGCTGGGTGAACGACTTCGGCGTCATCCAGCGAGACGCGGCCGGTGAGCCCAGCCACGTCGACGGCATCTTGCTCGACGCGAGTGAGCAGAAGGCCATCGAGCACGAGCGCGACATCTTCTTCAACTCCGCCCCCGACCCGATGGTGATCCTCGACGACTCCGAGCAGGTCATTCGCTGGAACGCCGCCTGGGAGCGTGAGTTCGGCTACTCCGCCGCCGACATGGTGGGGCAGCGCTTTGAGGTCTTCTGCCACCCCGATGACCTGCTCCCGATCCGCAAAGCCGCCTTACGCCAGCTCCGCGAGTCGGGCCGCGCCCACGGCTTAGAGGCCCGCTTCGTCACAAAGTCTGGCGAGTGGCGCTGGCTTCTGTGGAGCGGCTTCTTGGTGAGGCGTGATCAGCGGCTGCTCTTCGCCGTGGCCCGGGACATCACCGAGCGCCACACCTTGGAGGAGGAGCGCCGCCAGCACGCCGAGCGCCTGCAGCAGGCCCAGCGCCTGGAGGCCCTCGGCGTGATGGCCGGCGGCGTGGCGCATGACTTCAACAACCTCCTCGGCGTCGCCATCGGCGCCCTCGGCCTCGCCCAGCGCCAGGGCCTCGCCGAGCCCGAGCGCCAACGAAACCTCCAGCGCGCCCAGGGGGTGCTGGAGCGCGGCACCCAGCTCGTCGATCAGCTCCTCGCCTTTGGCCGCCGCCAGGTCTCCCACCGCCAGCCCATCGACCTCAACCACCACGTCACCGAGTGCTGCGCCCTCTTACGCACGCTCTTACGCCCCAACATTGAGCTCGTCTTGGAGCTCCACGCCCAGACCCCGGTGCTCGCCGACGTGGGCCAGCTCGAGCAGGTGCTGATGAACCTCGCGGTGAACGCCATCGACGCCATGCCTGAAGGCGGCGTGCTCACCGTGCGCACCCACGAGCAGCGCATCACGCCCAACGACCCGAGCGCCCTGCCCGCGGGCCCCTTCGCCGTGCTCACGGTCGCGGACACCGGCGTCGGCATCGACGAGGTCACCCGCGACCGCATTTTTGACCCCTTCTTCACCACGAAGGCCCCCGGCGCGGGCACGGGGCTCGGGCTCAGCTCGTGCTACGGCATCGTCACCGCCCACGGCGGCACCATCCGCCTTCAGTCTTCACCCGGCCAAGGCGCGAGCTTTGAGGTGCTCTTGCCGACCACCCCCCAAGACTCCGGCGCCCTGCCCGCCGAGGCCGAGCCCAGCCCCGCGCCCGCCCGGGGCCAAGCCGAGGCCTCGCTGCTCTTGGTCGAGGACAACCCGGACCTCCGTGAGCTCGGCGTGATGATCCTCAGCCTGCACGGCTACAGCGTCACCGCCGCCCACGACGCTGAAGAGGCCCTGCACATCCTCCCCCGCGCCCGCTTTGATCTGCTCGTCACCGACGTGATCATGCCCGGCCGCAGCGGCGTCGAGCTCGCGGAGATCGCCTGCGCGCTCTACCCCGGGATGCCCGTGCTCTTCGTCTCCGGCTACGCCTGGGATGAGCTGGTGCGCACGCGGCGCCTCTCCCGCGACGCGCCGTTCTTACGGAAGCCCTACCGCAACGAGGAGCTGCTCAAGATGGTGTCGTCGGCTCTGGCCTGAGCCGGCGCCGGGGCGAAGCGCGGGGGTCGTCTTCAGAATGAGGGAATTGGGGGCTATCCTCTCTCGATCCCTCCCCCCTGCCCCTCTGCCCGGAGCTGGCGTGACCACGCTGCCCCCAACGTTCGCCGCAGAGGCGCTGGACCTGCTCGCCGCGCGGCCCCCGGCCCCTTGGCTCCTGCTCGGGCCAGACGCTGAGGTCGCCCGGGGCTCCGAGGAGGCCCAGCGCGCCGTCCAGGCCTTGAGCCCCGCCGACCGCGCCGATCTTCACCAGGCCTTCGCGCAGGTGCTCCGCCTGGGCGGCCCCAAGAGCCACGTCGTGCTCCCGCCGACGCGGTTTGTGGTCGAGGGCCTGCCCAGCGGCGGCGCGTTGGCCTTGATGGAGCGCCTCGCCCCGGCGAACCTGCTCGACCCCGCCACGACCTTTGGGGACCTCACGCCGCCGTCTCTGGAGGTCCCGGCGCTGCGCGACATGATCGAGGCGATGGTCGGCGACTTCACGATGATTGAGGTCATCCCTGGGCGCTCCATCACCGCCGTCGGGCGCTGGGCCGTGGTCGTGCCCGCCTCGTCTCTGCCCCAGGTGATCGACGCGGTCTGCGCCCTCTTGCACCCCGACGACGCCCCCCGGGCCCACGCCGTGCTCACCGCGGCCTGGACGAACCCCCGCGACTTTGACCTCAGCGTGCGCGCCATCTCTAGCCTCGGCGAGGGTTACCGCTGGCGCCTGCTCCGGGGCCGGGCGCTCACCGACCCCCAAGGCCAATCCCAGCGCCTGCTCTGTGTCGATGTGGACGTCACCGAGGCCCGGGACAGCACCCACGACCTCGCCTTGGCCCGGCAGCTCATCGAAGAGAGCGACACGGCGCTGTGGGCGGCGAGCGCCGACGGGCGGCTGCTCTTGCTGAATGACGCGGCGAAGGCCCTCGGCGGCGACAGATGGGTGGACCACTCAGGGCAGAAGATCTGGGACAGCAACCCCGAGCTCAGCGAGGCCCGCTGGCAGAGCACGATGGCCGAGCTCCGCACCTCTGGCCGCAACAGCCGGGACTTTCGGGTGATCTCCCCTGCGGGCCACCCCGTCGAGCTCACGTCCTCTGCCCGTCTGGTGCACATCGACGGCGCGGAGATCGTCGTTGGATCTGCGGTTGAGCAGAGCGCGGCGCGGCGCCTCGCGGCCCATGTAGACGCCGAGGGCTTCTTGGCCGATCTCGCCGCCGGCCTGATGCGCTGCAGCGACGACGACCTTCCCGCGGCGCTGATGCACGGTCTGGAGGGCCTCGGCCGCCGAACGGGCGCCTTCATCTGCCGGGTGATGGACCACCAGCCCGACGGCGAGCGGCTCGTCGAGCGCCTGCGCTGGGAAGACCCCACACAGACCCGCCCGCGGGTCTCGACCTGCCGCGCCGCGCCCATCGAGCTGCGCCACGTCGCGCCGGGGGGCCTCTTTTACCTCTGCCCGCCGGGCGCGCCGACGCCGCCGGGCCTAGAGGAGCTCGCGGGCTTGGGCATGGCGAGCGCCGGGCTCTTCGCCGGGGGTGAGCTGCTCGGCACCTTGTGTCTGGGCTGGACCCCGGCGGGCTGGGAGACCCAACACGCGCTCACCGAGCAGATGATCCTGCGGGTGGCCGAGAAGTTCGCCCGGGCCCTTGACCGTGTGCGCCAGAACCACGACGCCAAGGCCCAGCGCCGCCAACTCAACACGGTCCTCAAAAACCTCCCAGGCCTCGTCTACCGCGCCCGCCTCTCGGGGGACTGCCCCATCGTGCTCATCACTGAAGGCACCCGAGCGCTCCTCGGTGTGCCCGCGGCGAGCCTCTTGGGCACCTCGCTGCGCGCCGTGATCGCCCCTGAAGACCGCCAGCGGGTGCGTGAGGCCCGACACAGCCTCACCATCGGCGGACAGTCCTCTTTGGAGTACCGCCTCGCCCCCAGCGCCACCGGCCGCCTCACCTGGGTGCTCGAACATTACACCCTCACCCAAGACCCCGACGACGGCGGGGTCTACATCGACGGTCTCATCACCGACATCACCGAGCGTCACGTCGCCGAGGACGTGCGGGATCTGTTCTTCTCCCAGCTCGACGTGCCGATGCTCATGTCCAACCGAAACACGGACCTGCTCGCCTGGAACAGCGCCTTCTGCCGTCTCACGGGCTACAGCGACGAGGAGCTGCGCGGCCGACGTTTCTCGGAGCTGCTCTCCGACGAAGAGGCGCAGCGCACGATGGCGGCGGAGGTGACCTCGCAGATTCATTG
>JAKLKE010000469.1 GCA_023150775.1 Myxococcota bacterium | reverse complement strand
AGAAGTCCTCGGCCTCGAAGCTCGGGATGGCGGCTTTGCCACCGATCATGAGCGGCGCGGCGGCCATGGCGGGGGCCTCAGCGGCGGCGGGGGCCTCAGCGGCGGCGGGGGCCTCAGCGGCGGGCGCGGCGTCCTTGGCGGGCGCGGCGTCCACAGGAGCGGCGGGCGCCGTCTCGGTGGGGGACTCAACCACGGGCGCCATCGCGCCGAGCTTCAGCGTCTTGGCGAGGCCCAGGAGCACATCGCCGATGTCGCGGGTGTCGCCGAGCGACTTCATCGTCGGCTGCTGCAGGCCGTAGTGGCCGACGACGGCTTCAGCGTCGCCCCAGCTCTCCCAGCTCGTGCCCGGCGGGAGCACCGTGGCGTTGCCGGTGAAGGAGTCCGAGACCTGGTTCGAGAAGATGAACAGGTTTGGGAGCTTCTCCAGCGTCGCGAAGGCGTTCACCGAGGCGGGCAGGGAGAAGACGGGGTCGATGTCGTCGATGAGCAGCACGCCGACCTTGTCCGCGGCGAGATCAGCGAAGAGCGCCTCGACCTCGGCGTAAGACGAGACCTTGCCCAGGTTCGTGCGCTGGGTGAGCAGCAGCGTCTTGCCGACGTTGCCGCAGACCGCGTTGAGCACCAACGTCGCCAAGGCGAGGTGGGTGCCGTTCACGCCGTTCGTGGACGGGCCGCCGGGGAAGACGATGGAGGGGCTGTTGGCGAGCTTGTCGGCCAAGGTCTCCAGCTTCGTGAGCGGGACCCCCGCCGCGTCGGCCAAGGCCGCCGGGTCAACCGCCGCGAGGTAGTCCTTCGCGACGTCCGAGCCCTTGCGGGTGGCGACGAGCTTGGCCAAGGCCATGGCGACGCCAGCCTCGGCGCCGGGCTTGACCGTCCACCAGGTGTCACAGCGTGTGGCCGTGTGGGACACCGTGGGGGCGATCTCGTAGTATTCGGCGACGAAGCCGCCCTTCTCGGGGTTACGCGCCGCGGCCCAGCCCTTCGCCTGGGCGAGGGGAGAGAGCCAGGTGTGTAAGAAGTCCGCGCCGAAGCCGACGATGACCTTGGCCTCGTCCACAGCGTAGCGCGGGGCGCCGGAGAGCCCGAAGGCGAGCTCCGTGGCCTTCACCAGGGCCTCGTAGCCCAGCGGCTCCCAGTGCAGCTCTTGCCCGCCCGTCGCGGAGACGAAGTCGGAGATGAGCTTGCCCAGAGCGCCCGTGCGGTACTTGCCCAGCCACACGACCTTCTTGCCGCTCTCTTTGGAGGCGGCGATGGCCTTGGCGAGCCCGTCGAGGGAGGCGTCCCAAGCCTTGGGAGAGCCGCCCGCCGTCGGGGTGAGCACCCGCTCGGGGTCGTAGATGTCTTGCACCCCGGCCACACCCGAGGCGCAGAGACCGCCGCCCGAGGGGGCGTCGGGGTTCCCGGCCAGGAAGATGGTGCGGCCCTCGACGTTCTTCGCCACAGCCCCGCAGGCGCTCGCGCACCCGCCGCAGACCGTTGAGAAGTACGTCGGGATGCCAGGCTTGAGCTGATCAGGCTGGACCACATAGGGGTACAGCTTCTCAACTGGGGTCTGGACATCACACGCGGTGAGGCCTGCGGCGCCTGCGAGGCCCGCGACCTTAAAAAAGTCTCGGCGGTTCATGGTTGCCATTCCGATGTGCTCCGCGTCGCCTACTTGTGGCAGGTGTAGCAGTCTTTGAGCTCGGCACGGCGGAGCTCAGCGTTGACGCCATAGTTGGTGTCCACCGAGGGGTGGCTTGAGTGACAGTCGAGGCACCAGCCCATCGTCATCGTCATGGACGCTGCGCGGACGGCGACCGTCTCTTTGGTCATGTCGGCGTGGCACTCCGTGCACTGCACCCCGCCCTTGACGTGGCGAGAGTGGTTGAAGTGCGCGAAGTCGGGGAGGTCGTGGACCTTCACCCACGGGATCGGCTCACCTTTGGCCCAGTAGTCTTTGACCTGGGTGAGCGCCTTGGTGCCCTCCTCGCTGCGTCCTTCGACGGGCACGAGGTTGTGGCAGCCCATACACACCTGAGAAGAGGGCACGCCGCCGTGCTTGCTCTGCCGGGCGTTGGAGTGGCAGTACTGACAGTCCATCCCAAGGCCACCCTCTTCGATGGTCGAGGCGTGGATCTTGTGGTTGAACGCGATGGGCTGCGGATCGACGGGCTGGGGGGTCACGCCGACAGACGTGCGCCAGACCTCACCTTCTGCCTTCTCCGGGGGAAGCAGGGAGTGGTTGTCGATCGCGAAGAGCCCTTCTTGCTCAAGCTTGACCCCGGGCTGGCAGGCGACAAACGCCGCGAGCGCCAGCGCGGCGCTGGCAAACCACAGGGGCGCAGGGTTGACGAGGCTTCGCATCCTTTCCTCCGATTCGGGGTCCACTGAATCGCCGCTCAGTGAATTGGGGCGCGATATTAATGGCTCACCCGGCGCCCGTCCATCAGCGTCGTGTGAGGAATTTCGCGGCAGGTCGGCGCGGCGAGCAGGCCGTCCGCGAGGTGAAGCAGCTCAAGTGCTCTCTCAGAGGGCACATAGAGGGGGGTGTTGTAGAGGATTGCCGCCATGAAGGCGTCGTGGTCGCGTTGGAAGAGGCCGCCGTCGCCTCCTAGCGTCACCGGGGCGCCGCTCACTTCGACCTGATCGTTGCGCTGGCGCAGGATCTGGCCGTCGGCGCGGGTGAGCTGGATCGTGAGCGAGCGCGGCGCGTCGGGCGCGTGATGCAGGTGGAGCTGCACCGGCGCGCCCTGAAACCACAGGGTCGCCGAGAGCTGCGTGGGGCGACGCTCGTGCACCAAGAGGCGCTCAGGAGGCCCCAGAGGATCGAGCAGGCGGTGCAGCCGTGCGATGTCGCGGTGGGGGATCGCCAAGGCGCGCTCGGGATCGCCGATCCAGCCACGATCGGGGCTGGAGAAGCTCAGCGCGCCCCTTCGCAGGGCGCCTTGGGCCATAAACGCCCGAACGGCGGCGGCGGTGGCCGTGAGGATCTCGATGTGCTCGACATGAAGCCGGCGGCCCTGGGCCTCGGCGAGGGCGAAGAGCCCCTGGGCCTCGGCGGCGCTCCCGGCCAAGGGGAACTCGCAGACGACGTGGCGCCTTGCGCTGAGCGCGGCGCGCACCTGGGCGGCGTGCACGTCGTTGGGGGAGCAGATCGCCACGGCGTCTACGGCGTCGAGCAGGGCCTCGAAGCTGGGAAAGGCCCTGGCCGGCGCCTCGGGCGTTGTGCCTCGCCACGCGCCGACCCACTCGCAGCGGGGATCCGCGACGATGGCGGCCGCCCGGGAGCGTCCGGCGCGTCCGAGGCCTACGATTCCCCAACGAAGGGTCATCCGATACGCCATGGAGGGGGTTAGGGTGGGTGGGGTAACCCATCTCCTCCAGAGCGCGGCGGGGCGTGCGCCCCCTGCGACAATTTGCCCCAGAGGCCACGATGTTTCCGGTGCTCTTCGCCCTCTCCTTGGCGTGTATGAACCCCGCCGTGAAGGAGGCGCCGCCGACGCCCGCCGCGCCGCCCTCCCCCGTCGATGGGCCGATCAAGCCCCTCAAAGAGGCGCCCTTCGCCGATCCTGTGGGCATGTACCAGCGCTGTCACGATCGGGTTGAGCTGCCCGAGGCCGATGGAGAGTGCAAAGCCGACGCCGACTGCACCCGGGCCGGGTGTTCCGCCGAGCTGTGTGTGACCCAGGCCTCGGCCGCCGATCGCAGCTCTACCTGCGAGGTCTTGCCCTGCTTCAACGTGCTGGAGGCCTGCGGCTGCGTCGCTGGGCGCTGCCAGTGGAGCCTCCGCGACGGCGCCCCCACCACGCCCTGACGCGCTTTTCAGCGCCCCGGCCCCAAGATCCCCGCCTGACGCAGCACCGGGGTGAAGGTCGGCGCCAGACGCGCGGCCCAGGCCTGGGCGCGCTCGGGGGTGTTGATGAGGTCTTGGCGCAGCTCAAGCTCCAGGTAAGGCAGGCCGTGGCGGTCGCCGTGGCGTTTTGCGCTGTAGATGAGCCCCGCTTTGCCGCTGTAGGGCTCGTTCTTGGCGACGATCACCCCGGCCTGGGCGATGGCCTCGGCCCAGGTCTCGGCCAAGGCGTCGTGGGCGTCGTAGAGCACCCCGGCCTCCATCCACCGCGCCTCGCCGCGAAGGCTCGGCGTGAAGCTGTGAATGGAGACGATGAGCGTCGGGCCTCGCCGGGCGCTGAGCGCGGCGTCGATGGCCTCGTGGTAGGGGTCGTAGAGGCTCTTTCTCCGCAGATCTAGGCCAGCGTCGTCAAGGCCCTGGTTCAGGCCCAACGGCTGGCCGTCGATGGCGCGCACCACACAGCTCGGGTCGTCCCAGGCGCGGTTCGGGTCACACACGAGGCGCGAGAAGCGTGAGAGCAGGGCCTCGGCGCCGAGGAGCGCGCTGAGCGACGCGGTGAGGTCGTGGGCGCCGATGTCCCAGCCCCAGTGGTCC
>JAKLKE010000468.1 GCA_023150775.1 Myxococcota bacterium | reverse complement strand
CGTCGGTGGCGATGAACCCGTCGCCGTCGAGGTCGTCGTCGGGGGTGCTCTCGTCGCAGTCGTCGTCAAGGCCGTTGTAGGCGGTCTCCTCGGCGCCGGGCTTGACGTCGGGGTTCGTGTCGTCGCAGTCAAAGAGCGCGGGCACCCCGTCTCCATCGGCGTCCACCGGCGCGGTGTCCCCGGTGTCCCCGGTGTCCCCGGTGTCGTTCGCGTCAGAGGTGTCGAGGCCGTCCGTGACCTTGTCTTGATCGGGAATACAAGCAGACACGACGAGCAGGAACAAGGGCAGCGCGACACGACGCATGGGGCTCTCCTGGCCGGGGGGGTGACCCGGAGAGTATACACGGCCCTCGGCCCGGCGAAGGGGCGGTCGGGTGACAGAGGCGCCCCCGCGCCGCTCAAGGAAGCCCCAGCCAGGCCTCCCGGTGGTTCACCGCGGGGCCCACGGCGCCACGATCGATGGAGAGGGTCCAGGCGTCAAACGGGCGCGGGGCGAGGGTCAGCTCGATGGTCTTCACTACGCCGCGCCGGGCGAGCACGACGGTGAGCGCCTCGCCGGGCTCTTTGCCCTTCATCACGCGGTTGAGCACGTCGGCGCTGGCGCGCAGGCCGTCGAGGGCGAGGAGCTCGTCTCCGACGCTCAAGCCGTAGGTCCAGGCCGGGCCATCCCGCACGATCGTCGAGATGGTCAGGCGCCCGCCGCTCTCGTTCGTGTTCACGCCCAGCCAGGCCTCGGCCTCATCGTCCGCCTTGGGCAGCTTGAGGCCCGCCCAGTCCAAGGCGCGCTCTAGGGGAAGCTCCGCCGTGCCGTCTACGATCTTGTCAAACAGCGGGCCGAGGTCTTCCCCGGCCACCTCACTCGCCGCCGCGCGCACGTCCGCCGGGGTGTAGCCCAGGCCCGCGTGATGCCGCGCCCACAACAGCCGCATCATGTCGTCCAGAGACCGCGCGCCGCCCGTGGCCCGGCGGATCTCCATGTCGAGCACAAAGCCTACGGCGGTGCCTTTGCTGTAGTAGTTCACGGCGCTGTTTGTGCTGTGTTCGTCGGCGCGGTAATGTCGAATCCAGGCGTCGAAGCTCGACAAGGCGACGCTGCGCACCTTTCGGCCGGGCGGGGTCATCGAGGCGTTGATCGCCCGGGATAGCCGGTTGAGGTAGTCGTCTTCGGTGATCAGCCCGGCGCGCACCAGGAGCAGATCGTCGTAGTAGGCCGTGAGGCCCTCGGCGACCCACAGGCTCTCGGTGTAGGCCTCTCGCTCATAATCAAAGGGGCCCAGGCCCACCGGGCGCAGGCGCTTGACGTTCCAGGCGTGGAACAGCTCGTGGCTCACGAGGCCCAAGAAGTCTTTCCACTCCTCATCGTCGGCCCCACGCCAGCGGCTGGTCAACAACAGGGTCGAGTCCAGGTGCTCTAAGCCGCCGCTGCCCTCGTCGGCGACGGTCAAGAAGACGAAGTGGTCATAGGGCAGGCCGCCCCAAAAGCCGGCTTGTTCTTCGACGACCCGCTGCACGTCCTTCGCCGCCCGCTCCATGTCCCACAGACCTTGATCCCCGGCGATCACCAGGCGGTGGGGCACACCCATCACCTCAAACGGCAGCACCGTGGGGTTGCCCAGCAGGATCGGGCTGTCGACCAGCTCGTCATAGCTCGCCGCGGTGAAGTGGCAGGGCTGGCCGTCGGGGTGGGCGTCGAGGCCCGTCTCACAAGACGCCCAAGTGACGGGCTTTTCGAGCTTGACCGTGTGGGGTGTGTCGCCCCGGCCCACGACGCTCAAGAAGGTCGGCGCGCCGTTGAGCACGGCGAGCTCGGGGTCTACGAAGTTTGTCTGGACGCCGAGCTCTCGGGCGTAGACCCGGTAACGCACCTGCACGGCGTCGAGGCCTTGGGCGCTGACCACCCAGCGGTTTTTGCTGATCTTGGTGACCTTGAGCGGCGCGCCGTCGGGGCCTGTGGCCTGCACCCCCTCGACGTGGCGGCTGTACTCGCGGACGAGGTACGAGCCCGGCGTCCACACCGGCATGAACAGGGTGAGCTCGGCGGCGCCGGCCGTGGGCAGCTCCGCGCTCACGTCGATCATGTGCGCCCCGGCCTCGGGAAAGCTCAGGGTGTACCGCAGCGCCTCGCCGCCGCTCGGCGTGAAGGGCGCGGCGGCGGGGGCCTCGACGGCGACGGTCGCCGGGGGCGCGTCGCAGGCGGCGAGGGTGAGCAGGGCCAAAGGAAGAAGTGGGCGGCGGAGGAGCGTCATGGCCGAGGAGTGTACACCGGGGAGCCCAAAACGTTAGCGGGACTTTGGCGTGAGCGCCCAATGCGGCGGTGTGTCGGCGACGAAGCTCACCCGGCAGGCGCGCCCGGCGGCCTTCGCCCCGGTGAAACCCTTGAGGTAGGTCGTCTCTTTGTGCCGAGAGAAGACGCGCCGGGCCTCGTCTTCAGGCAGACGCAGGCCCTCGATGACCAGCGGCAGGCGCATCCCGCAGCCCAGGCGCCAGCGGGAGCAGCCATACGCCTCACGCCCGAGCACGATGTAGCCAGGCTCTAAGGCCCCTTTCGCGACGCAGGCCGGGCAGTCCACCCGCTCCCCGAAGGCCGGAGGCGGGCCCTCAGGCGGCAGGGGATCTTCGGCGGCGTGGTAGTCGAGCTGAATCGTGCCGGTCTCGTCGAGCACGACGCCGGCCTTAAACACGGCGCCGCTCGACTGCTTCATGCCGTGGAGCTTGGGCAGGCGGCCCTCACGCACGAGGCGCTCTACCTCAGCGCGGCGCAGAGGGCGGTGGGCGACCTCGCCGGGGATCTTGACCGAACAATGGCTACAGCGCCACTTGTTTCGCTCAAACCGAATCTGGCCGACGACACATCGGCCGCAGAGGATCGGCGCCTCAAGCTCTCGCTCGTCCATCGCCGCGGCGCGCACCTTCTGGCCGTCAAAACGTAAGACGCCGGAGTAGGTCTTGCCGTCGCGATCCTTCAGCTCGGTGATGAGCCCGGTGCTGCCCGTGGTGAGCAGGGCCCGGGCCTCGGCCTCGGTCACGCTGTGCCCGCTCATCTCTTTGAAGAGCACGAAGGTACACTCCCGGCCCGTGTCGCAGGAGTAGACCTTGCCCCGGTCCCGCACGGGCTTCTGGCACAGTGGGCAGACGCCCAGGGGCTCGGGCTCGGGGAACTCAAACCGCACCTTGCCCTCGTCGTCCAGGGCCAAGGCCGCGGTGAAGGTCTTGCCCGTCTTGGCGCGAAAGCCCTTCACCGGGGCGGTCTTCCGGTCTTTGAGGAGCGCCTTCGCCATGCGCTGGCTGACCTCTCGATCGGCCACGGTCTGGGGGATAAACATGGCGCACCCGCCACATCGCCAGCCTCGGCCCCGCAGGCGCACCTCTCCTTGGCAGAGCGGGCAGGCCCCGAGCAGCTCACCGCCGCCGCCGGCCTCTTCAGGGGGGGCCAAGGCGCGCAGCACCCCGGCGCTCAGGCTGGCGCCGAGGATACGCCCGACGAGCATGGCGGTGAACGCGCGGAGATCCCGCATAAAGTCGTCGCGGCCCCCTTCGCCCTCAGCCATCGCCGCTAGGCGCGCCTCCCACTGGCCGGTGAGCCGGGCCGAGCGCAGCTCCTCCACGGGCAAGGCCTCGATGAGCGCCCGGCCTTGGGGTGTGGGCCGCAGCTCCCGCTCGACGCGGTGGATGTAGCCCCGGCGCAGCAAGGTCTCTAAGATCGCCGCCCGGGTGGCCGGGGTGCCGAGGCCCCCACGCTTCATCACCCGGCGCAGCTCGGCCTCCTCCAGGCCCTCTCCGGCGCGCTCCATGGCGCCCAAGATGGCGGCCTCGTTGTACGGCTTGGGCGGTCGGGTCTGGCCTTGGTGAAGCTCCGTGGTGTGGGGCTGGCCCAGCTCACCCTCGACGACCGTAGGCAGGAGCTCGTCGCCCCGGGTGGTCATCGGCGGATCGATACGCTGCCAGCCGGCCTCCAGACGCACGCGGCCTTTGGCCTCAAAGGGCTCCCCGGCGATGTTCACCTGGACCTCAGCCAGAGCAAAACGCGCCGGGGGCGAGAGCACGGCGAGCAGGCGCCGGGCCACGAGGTCGTACAGGCGCTTCTCGGTGGGGGTGAGCGGCGCCTCGCGGGGGTCTACGCCTGTGGGCAAGATCGCGTGGTGGTCGGAGACCTCGTCGTCGTCCACCACCCGTTTGTCGAGGGGCACGGGCCAGCGGGCCAAGATCTCCTCAGCGACGAGCTGGTAGGGCCCAAACCGCAGGCTCTCCACGAGGCCGGGCAAGGTGGGCACGAGGGCCGCGCCGATGTGCCGGGAGTCGGTTCGGGGGTAGGTGAGCACCTTGTGGCGCTCATAGAGGGCCTGGAGCGTGTCGAGGGTCTGCTGGGCGGAGAGGCCGAAGCGGCGGTTGGCCTCACGCTGTAAGGTCGTGAGATCGTAGAGCAGGGGAG
>JAKLKE010000467.1:1169-4441 GCA_023150775.1 Myxococcota bacterium | reverse complement strand
GATCGGCCGGGGCGCTAGCCCGGCGCAAGGAAGCGAAGTCGCCAGGGTCCCAGGGTCGGCCGAGCACCCCCTCGTAGAGCCCCGGTCGCGCGCCGTCAGAGACCTCACGACGCAGCAAAAACAAGGCGCCGCCCAGGCCTTCGCGGCGACCCAAGGCGGCCTGCAGGCGGCTGGCCTCCCCGAGCGCCGCCTCCACGGCCGCGCGCTCCAAGGCGAGCGGATCCCCCAGGCCCGCCCGGGCGGCCTCGAGCTGCGCCGCCCAGGTCGCCGCCTCGGCCTCGTCCAAGGGGCCGGTGAGCAGCCGCGCGGCGAGGGCCTCGTAGTGGGGCGAGAGCGCGGCGGCCTCGGCCTCGGCGAGCCGGGCGCGCTCAGCGGCGGCGCGCGCCCGGGTGGCGGCGACGGCTTCAGCAGCGGCGCAGGTCATCCCGAGCTCGGTCGGCGAGAGCGAGAGCCCGCGCAACCACAACAAGAGCCGCGCCCGATCCCCGGCCTCGGCGGCGAGCGCGCCGGTCTCCCCGGCGTAGAGCGCCTGCACGAGGGTGCTCGGAGGCGTCGTGGAGGCCGCCGTCGCCACCTCGGGCGCCGTCTGCGCCTCAGGCGTGGCCTCGTCCCCCGCGCAAGACAGGGCGAAGAAGAGGGCGAAGGACTGGAGGGGGCTCAGCTTCATGCGCGCTTCGGCTATCCTAGCACGAGGAAGTGTCCGTATGTGGTGGCTGTGGATGAGCCTCGCCTGGGCGGAGCGGCCCTGGGTGTCTGAGGTCGGCGACGCGCGCTCGGTCGTGGTCCTGCGCGCCGAGGGTGACGCTGAAGACGCCGCCTTGTGCCGCGACGACGGCGCAGGCGGCGACACGAGCCCCGGCGACGGCGTCTTCACCTGCGGCGAGCTGCCTCCTTGGGTCGGCGGCCCCCGGGTGGTCGCGCTCATCGACGGCGCCCGGGGCCTCGCCGCCGAGGGGGGCGCCCCCGAGGGCCCGAGCTGGGGCCTCGTCGCCCGAGGTCGCGCCGCGGCCTTGGTGAGCGGCCCGCCGCCGGTGGGCCCGCCTGGCGCCCCGCGCGCGCCAGCCCCGGTGTTTGTCCTGGAGATTGACCGAGGCCCGGTGGTGCAGGCCCCGGTGGTGCTGCTCTCCGGCCCCGGCGGTCGTGTTGAGCTCACCTGCCGCGACGACGGCAGCTTCCCCGACCGCGCCCAGAACGACGGCGTCGCCACCTGCGCCGGGCCCGCGCCGGGCTACGCCTTGGAGGTCACGCTTCGAGGGGGCGCGGAGGCCGAGAAGTACACGGCGCGTTTCCCCGAGGGCGCCGCCGTGCTCAAGGCCCGGCTCACCGCCGAGGGCCTCGCCCCGGCGGACTGGGCGATGTTGAGCCGCCCCAAGGGCCAAGACGCCGGGCCCGCGGGCGCCCCTCCCCAAGACGGAGGCCCACCCCAAGGCGCGCCTGGAGGCCCCACGGGCCGCCCGCCGAGCTGGAGCCTGCCGTTCTCTTTGGCCCTCTGCGCGTTGACCGCGGCGTTGACCGCGGCCATCCTCACGCGCCGCCGCGCCGGCCTGCCCGCGCACCTGAGGCCCGCGCGCGCGCCGCAGGCGGCGAAGCTCGTCGTAAGTCCAGAGTTTTTGTGGGATCTTGTTGAGTCCCAGGCGAGGCTCGGCGTGGTCGTCGTGCTCACCGGGCCCGAGACGCCGCTCCCCGAGGCCGCGCCGGGGCCGGTGCTCCGGGCCACCTCTGAGGACGCCCTGGACCTCGCTGAGGCGCTCCACGCCTTGCGCCGCGTCGATCCCCTGCGGACGATCAGCGTCGTGCTCGCCGCCGACCGCCCCCTGACGAGCCCAGGAGAGGTCGGCGTGACCGCGCGTGAGCGGCTCTTGGGCTTGGCGCCCGAGGGCGTCACCCTGTTTGTCTGTGAGGGCGCTGGCCCCGCCCCCGCTTCATCGGTGTCCGCATGATGTCAATTTTGAAGTAGGATGTTCGAGAACAGGAAGTCTCAAGACTCAAAGGAGGAGTGATGAGGTTGGCAAGCATCCCGCTTGTGCTCGTCGGGCTCACGCTGACGAGCTGCAAAGGTGAGAGCGCCGAGTGCGCCGAAGGATTCGGCCGCGCGTCGGATGGAAACTGTTATCCGCTCGCGGGCTGGGACTCGGGCGAGGTGGAGGGGGACGCCGACGCGGACGCCGACGCCGACTCCGACACAGACGCGGACAGCGACGCCGACTCGGACGCGGACAGCGACGCTGACTCCGACGCCGACAGCGACGCGGACTCCGACGCCGACAGCGACGCCGACAGCGACGCCGACAGCGACGCCGACTCGGACGCTGACTCGGACGCCGACGCCGACGCCGACACGGACTCCGACGCCGACACCGACACCGGCATCGACGACTGCTCCGACGCGAGCATCTCGGGCAACAACGTCTTCTGCGGCACGGTCTCGGGCACGAAGCCCTCGGTGACCATCACCCTTGAGTTCCACCGCAGCGGCACCACGCCCGGCAAGGGCCTGCCCGAGGGCTCGGTGCAGTGGGACGGCGCCTCTTGGCCCTGGGACTACCGCACGGAGTTCCCGACCTTCTCCACGGGCACCAAGCTCGACCTCTACATCATCGAGGAGGCCGACGGCACCTCCCCCACGGAGTCGTTCAACAACTCCACGGGCAAAGCCACCGGCGACACGGTCATCGGCCCCGAGACGACGCTCACCGTCAACCCCGGCGACAAGACCGAAGGCACGAGCATCACCTACTGAGCGTGATCCTGGCCCCCTGACAACACCGCCCCCGGAGCCTCGTCGGCGCCCGGGGGCGGTCTGTCTCTGGGGACGATATGCGGGCCTTGGCATAAACTGCCAGGCGCGCTCAGGCCCGGGGCAGGCCCCAGCGGCGGCGGGCGGCCCAGGCGAGGTGGTCAAACTCGGCGCGAATGTCGGCGGGGGCGTCCTTCTCAAACGACACGGTCACCTGATCCCACACCGAGCCGAAGGCCTCACGGCAGGCCGCCCGGGTGGTGACGTCGTCCATCTCGCCGTTGAGGCCCGTGGGCGCGGTGTTGCGGTGGTAGAGGTCGAGATCGCCGATGAGCGTCTCGGCCACCCGCCAGGCCTCTTGGTGCCGGGGGCTGCGGAACACCTGGGGTGTGCGTAAGGCGAGGCGCTCCCGCATGGCTTGGGCCGGGCGAAAGCGGGGGAGGTAACGACCATCCACCATCATCCGGCGCCGGTTGGTGATGCTGCGCACGGTGCGCGCCTCACGCCACACCGAGCTCAGCACGCCGACCCCTTT
>JAKLKE010000467.1:0-1159 GCA_023150775.1 Myxococcota bacterium | reverse complement strand
GCACCTTCTCGCCTTCAGCCAAGGCCGAGACGATCTGCTCCATCGTGGCGTCCAACAGCTCGCGGGTCTGGGTCTGCGAGCGGCCGGTCTTGGCCGCCACCGCCGCGATCAGCTCGTTCCAGGTCATCACATCACCTCGTCGTGGCTTGCTCAATCTGGGAGAGGGCGCTCTGCAGCTCGGCGAGGGTCTGCCGAGCGAGGTCGAGCATACGGCGGTCATCTTCGTTCGCGGGGTTCAGCCGGGGCAAGACCGCGTGAAACTCTTGCACCCGCTGGTGCAGCTCCACCACGCAGGAGCGGCGCTGGCGATCGGCGAACTCCCGCGTCGCGTCCACCACCTGCTCGGCGAGCTTTCTCGGCAGGCCCGTCACCTCGGCGACGTCGGCGGGATCGGCCTCGGCGACGGCCTCGATGGTGAACAGCCCCGCGCAGTACAGGCGCTCCAGGCGTTTGGGGCCGATGCCTTTGAGGTTCGCGAGCTCCTCTAAGAGCGGAAGGCTGCGGTCTTGGTACAAGACTAGGCCCTTGAGGCGCTCAGCGTCCTCTTCACGAAGGAGATCGGCGAACAGCAAGACGCCGTCGCGGAGCTGGGTCAAGAAGCGGTTGAAGTCGCGGCGGTGCTCGGGCACACCGGACGTGATCACGTCGTGCACCGTCGAGAGCGCCGCTTGGAGCGGCACATCGCCGGTCTCTCGGGACAGGCGCAGCAGCGCGTCGAGGGCGCCGAGGACCTGGTTCCCGGGCTGGGCGCGGCCGGGGCGGCTGGAGAACACCTGCCGCACAAACGCGCCGACGACGTCGACGTACTGGCCGGAGAGCGTGCGCGCCAAGGCGTGCAGCTCGTCGCTGGCCTCTAGCTCACCCTCGTAGGGCTCGGCGTCGTCGCTGCCAATCCCGCTGAGCAGGCTGTTGAGATCGCCCTCAGAGAAGTCGAGGCCCGAGAAGGACATCCCGTCCTCCTCGGTCAACGAGAGGTCGAGATGAACGGATGGATCAGAGCTCATCTTGGCGCTCGGTCGCGGCGTCCCCTGCGTCGCGCTCGACGAGCGGGCGGAGCAGGTCAATCAGCCGCTTGATCAGCAGGTTGGTGTTGTGCCGCCAGGTGGCCTTCACGGGCACCTGCACAACGAGGAAGAGGCGGAGGTTCGCCTCGATCGGC
>JAKLKE010000466.1 GCA_023150775.1 Myxococcota bacterium | reverse complement strand
CACACCTTGGTCCGCGCGAAGGCGAAGGGTGTGGCTGTTCCCGAGGACACCCTGCGCCGGGCCCTGCGCTATGTCGACAACATCGAGCGCTACATCCCGCACTGGTACTCCGAAGAGAGCCGCCGGGCGATCTTGGCCTACGCCGTCTATGTGGAGCACCTCGCGGGCAAAAACGTGAGCGACGACGCCCGGGCCTTGGTGCGGCGTGGCGGCGGCGTCGAGGGCCTGAGCATGGAGGCCCAGGCCTGGATCCTCCCGGCCTTGGCCGCGGGCAAAGATGATCAGTCCGTAGACTTCATCCTGCGCCACTGGGGCAACCGGGTGGAGGAGACGGCGGGCTCGGCGCACTTCACCACCTCGTACTCCGACGGCGCCCACGTCATCCTGCACTCCGACCGCCGGGCCGACGCCTTGATCTTGGAGGCCCTGCTCACCGTTCGCCCGAACGACACGCTCATCCCCAAGATCGTCACTGGGCTTCAAGCGCACAAGAAGGCGGGCCGCTGGGGCAACACCCAAGAGAACGCCTTCGTGCTCTTGGCTTTGGACCAATACTTCCGCCAGGCCGAGTCCAAAGAGCCCAACTTCGTCGCCCGGGTGTGGCTCGGCGAAGACTACGCGGGAGAGCGCACGTTTAAGGGCCGCACCACCGAGCGCGCCAACCTGCTCGTGCCGATGGAGGAGGTGGTGAGCTTCGGCGCTGGCGACCTCACGCTCTCCAAAGACGGCCCGGGGCGGCTCTATTACCGCCTGGGCATGAGCTACGCCCCGACGGATCTCAGCCTTGAGCCCTTTGAGGCGGGCTTCTCCGTCACCCGCAGCTACGAGGGGGTGGACGACCCCGACGATGTGCGCCTGGAGGCCGATGGCTGGCACGTCAAGTCTGGCGCCCGGGTGCGGGTGCGGCTCACCATGGTGGCGCCGTCCCAGCGGGCGCACGTCGCCTTGGTCGATCCGATGCCCGCCGGGTTTGAGGCGATCAACCCCGCCTTGGCCACGACGGGGGATCTGCCGGACGATCCCATGGGCCAGGCGGCGGCGTCTGGGCCGTGGTGGTTCTGGAGCCGCACCTGGTACGAGCACCAGAACCTGCGCGACGAGCGGGTCGAGGCCTTCGCCAGCCTCGTCTGGGCGGGCGTTCACGAGTACAGCTACCTCGCCCGGGCCACCACCCCCGGGGCCTTCGTGGTGCCCCCGGCGAAGGCTGAGGAGATGTACAGCCCCGAGACCTTCGGCCGCAGCGGCACGGCCCGGGTGTTCATCGAGTAGCGCGCGGCCCGCCCGCCGGGGCCGCAGACGACGACGCCCTCCAGCCGGCTTGGTTGGAGGGCGTCTTTGTCTTTGTCGTTGCTTTTGTGCCGGGTGACTGGCGGCGATCAGCGCTTCTTTTTGCCGCCCTTCATCGCTTTGGAGCCTTGGTTGGCCGGCGCGCGGAAACCCGGGCGCGGCGCGGCGTCCGTGGGGCGAGAGAGCGGGTTCTCGGGCAAAGAGATCTTCGCCGTGCGGGGCTTGTCGCCCTCGACGGGGGGCTCGGCGGGGGTGGTCTCGTCAGCGTCGGACATGGGGACTCCGGTGGGGAGAGGTTTGACCTCGACTGATCACGCGGGAACCGGCGGGTGTCAAGGCGCGCGGCCCGTCACGACGAGGGCGGCGGGCGGGGCGCCCAGCTCAAAGAGCAGGCCGTTCTCGTCGAGGCCGACGGCCCAGAGCCCGGCGGTGAGGATCGGGCGGCCGTCGCCGGTCTCGGCCAAGGCGGCGGCGAGGGCCTCGGCTTGGGCGCAGCTCGGCGCCCAGACCGCGCTGAGCTGCAGCGCGCTCGGCGAGGCGGGGGTCAGCACGGCGAGGGCGCCGTCGCTCAAGGTCACGGTGAGGAGCGTCTCACCCTCGACGTAGCGTGGGTGGGGCAGGGTGACTCGCCAGGGGCCTCGGGCGCGGTGGCAGCCGGCGGTGGTGATCAGCGCGTCGTGGCCGACGAGGGCGGCGAGGGCGGCCTCAGCGTCCTGTGGGTGGCTGAGCGCGGCGCGTAGGGCGTCCTCGCAGCCGTCCTTGCAGCGGGCCCGGGCGGTGATCTCCGGCGTCTCCGCCCACAGCTCGCCGTCTTCGCCGGTCTGAAGGGTGACGCGGTTGGCGCAGCCGCTCAGGAGCAGGAGGGGCAAGACGAGGGAGTGGGTCATGGGCGCTCAGGCTCGGGGATCACGGGGTCTACCGGGGGTGTAGGCTCCACCGGGACGAGGCTCGGCGGGCTCGGGGCGGTCAGCCTCAGGCCGTCCCGCACGGCCTCTTCGGGGATCTCAAAGGTGACGGGGCCTTCAGGCAAGCCCAGGCGCGCGGCTCGGGCGGTGCGCACCTCACCCGTCGCGCCCGTCCAGTAGGGCACGGTGAGCTGGTAACGCCCTTCGCTGTCGGCGACGGCCTCGGCGACGTACCGCCCTCGGGTGCCGCTGAGCAGGAGATCGAGGGCGAGGGGAACCGTGACTCCGGGCTGAGTCACGCCCTCGATGTGGGCCCCAGCGACGCGCTCGTAGACCCAGGCGGCGGGCACCCGCTGCGACACGCTCGGGTCCAGGCGGTTTGAGACGTAGACGGCGCGTAGGCCGGTGAGCGCGGGGACGTCCGCCCCGGCGGAGCCCCCGTGGCGTAAGGCGCGCAGGGGCCCGGTGACGGCGGTGAGATCCCGGCTGGTCACGAGCAGGTAGCGCAGGCGGTCGCGGTCCATGAGCGTGAGGAGCTCGGCCTCGGCGGCATGAAACATCGCCTCGGTCTCGGCAAAGCGGGCGAGGCCCCCTGCGGTGGTGCCGAAGGGTCCAAAGTGTTCGGGGCGCTCGCCGACGCCGCTCACGAAGCGCCCGTAGGGCCAAGACGAGGCCACGCCCCACTCAGGCTGGTCGGGGCTCACCGGCGGCGTCTCCTCTCGCAGCCAAGCGCAGGCGTCGATGACCCAGGCGAGGCGCACGTTCGCCGTCTTGGGCTTCACCCACGCCGCGTCGGCCTCGTCAAAGCCTCGGGCGACGCTGAGCACGACGAGCAGGGCGCCGCCTGGGCCCCGCCCCAAGGCCGCCGCGAGCATCACCGCCGAGAACGGCGCGAAGGCCCAGCCAAGGCGGCTCTGGAGGTGTGCGCCCACCAAGAGCCCCAGCGCGATGGCCAACATCGCCGCCCGGGCCGGGTCGCGGGGGCGTCGGGCCTCCCAGGCGAGCCCGATCCAGAGGAGCGGCGCCGCCAGAAACCCCCAGCCGCCGAGGCGCCAGGCCTGCTCCCAAGACGCCGGGGCGGTCACCGGCGAGCTCACCATCGCCTTCATCTCCGTGGCCAGCCAAGGATCCGCGTTGAGGAGCCCGTCTCCGGCGTCGATGAGCCCAGACGGCGCCAAGGCGACGGCGACGGCGACGGCGACGGCGATCAGGCTGAGCCCAGCGCCCAGGGCCAAGGCCCGCCGCCGATGGGGCCAGGCGCGCAGGCCGAGGAGCCAGAGGCCGCCCACGGCGACGGCGCCCAAGGCCACAGGCTGAAACCCCGAGAGGTAGGCGGCGGTGAAGCCCCTCCCGCCCGCGAGGCCAAACCCCGTCGCCAGAGGCGCCAAGATCAAGACGCCCAGCGCCCAGCCCTTCACCCCGGCGCGCTCAAAGGGCGACTCCGAGAAGAGCCCCGCGAGGCACAGCGCGCCCAGGCCCATCGCGGCGTAGGCGAGGCCGCCCACCCCGGTCAACACCACCCCCACGACGAGCCCGCCCACGACGAGGGGCCTCGGCCGCGGTCGGCTGGCCTCTAAGGCGAAGAGCGCCATGAACAGGCCCTCGGCGCCGCTGTGGTCGGGGCGGCCAAGCTGGGTCGCCGCGACGTGCTGGGGGATGAGCGCCAGGCCGAGCCCCGCCCACAGGCCGACCCAGTCGTTGTACAGCCGCCGCCCCAGCTCCATGGTCACCGCGACCGTGGCCACGCCGACCCAGAGCGGGAAGAGCGCGAGGCCCACCTGATAGCCGAGGGTCTCATGGCTCAGGCCCCCGCAGAGCCAGGCGAAGAGCGCCAAGGCCATGTCCCAGCCCGGCGCCCATGGCACCGTCGCGCCCTCGGGGAAGCCCAAGAAGGGGTCAAACACCGAGGGCAGGGGCAGGCCGCCGTCAAACACCGAGGCCGCGCGTCGGACGTGGTACGCCGCGTCGCCGTCGGCCGGCACAAAGCGACCCTCCCGAAAGTGGGCGGCGGGGGTGGAGAGCCTGACCGCCGCCGCGAGGGCGAGGACGGCCAAGGCGCTCACGCGGGAGACGAGGGGCGACATCGTCCCCGAGGGTAACAGAGCCGCCGCGCGGGCGTGTCCGCCGGGGCGGGATCCTCGGCGATCGAGGCTCACGATCGGTCAAGAGCTGGCCTAGGACCGGGCTATTCTGTTGGGGTGCAGGGCGTGTTGAAGGGCTGAGCGACGCGGCGTGGGCCCTCACCCAAACGGAGCAGGAG
>JAKLKE010000465.1 GCA_023150775.1 Myxococcota bacterium | reverse complement strand
GGCCTCAAAGAGGCGCAGTTCAACGTCGATGATGAGGCCATCCGCCACGTCATCCAGTCCTACACCCGCGAGGCTGGCGTTCGTAGCCTCAAACGTGAGCTCGCGGCCTGCGCGCGCTGGGCGGCCCGGGAGATCGCCGCCGGTCGCGCCGCCTCGGTGAGCGTGAACATCGAGCTGGTGAGCGAGATTCGTGGCCCGATCCACTTCTTCTCCGAGGTGGCCGAGCGCACGTCCGTCCCCGGCGTCGCCACGGGCCTCGCCTGGACGGCCACGGGCGGCGACATCCTGTTCATCGAGGCCACCCGGATGCGCGGCAAGGGAAACCTCGCGCTCTCGGGCTCCTTGGGTGACGTGATGAAGGAGTCCGTCGGCGTGGCGCGGTCGTACATCCGCTCCATGGCCGCCGAGCTCGGCGTCGATGCCGACGTCTTTGAGCGTGAAGACATCCACGTTCACGTCCCCTCCGGCGCCGTGCCCAAAGACGGCCCCTCGGCGGGCGTCACGATGCTCACGGCCATCGTCTCCTTGCTCACCGGGCTCACCGTCGATCCCACCATCGCCATGACCGGCGAGGCGACGCTGCGCGGCGCGGTGCTGCCCGTGGGCGGCATCAAAGAGAAGGTGCTCGCGGCCCATCGCTCCGGCATCCGCACCGTCATCCTCCCCGAGAAGAACCGTAAGGATCTTGTCGAGGTGCCTGACGAGGTGCAGAAAGACATGGAGTTTGTCTTCTGCTCCCGCATGGAGGAGGTGCTCTTCCGGGTGCTCGGCGAGGACAACCTCAAGGCCAAACGTGCGGAGCTTGAGACGGTGAAGGCCGCCGAGGCCGCCGCTCGGGACAAGAAGCCCGGCGAGTCGCCCCAGGCCTGATCCTCCGCGGTCGAGGTGTCGGGATCGCCCTGGTCCCGGCGCCAAAGGCTGAATAAGGGGAGCGGGATGTTTAAGCCGCTCCCCTTCAAACGTGTCCTCGTCGCCAACCGCGGCGAGATCGCCGTTCGTGTCATCCGGGCCTGCGCTGAGCTGGGCCTGGAGACCGTCGCCGTCTACTCCGACGTAGACCGTGAGTCCCTGGCGGTTCGCCTGGCGACGATGGCGTTCCCCATTGGCCCGGCGCCCTCCTCGCAGAGCTATCTGCGCGGAGACAAGATCCTTGAGGTCGCGCGCCTCTCCGGGGCTGAGGCGATTCACCCCGGCTACGGCTTCTTGTCGGAGAACGCCAACTTCGCCCGGCAGGTCATCGCCGCGGGGCTCGTCTGGGTGGGGCCGCCGCCAGACGCCATCGACGCCATGGGCTCAAAGACCGGCTCTCGCCAGCTCATGAAGGCCGCGGGGGTGCCCGTGGTGCCCGGCACCGTCGAGCCCCTGCACGACGAGGAGGAGCTCGTCCGGATCGCTGAAGAGATCGGCTACCCCGTCATGCTCAAGGCCTCCGCCGGCGGCGGCGGCAAAGGCATGAGGAAGGTCAACTCCAAGGATGAGCTGCTCGCGGGGTATCGCGCGGCGCGCTCCGAGGCGCGGTCCTCCTTCGGCGACGACGCGGTCTACATCGAGAAGTTTGTCGTCAACCCGCGCCACGTCGAGGTCCAGGTGCTGGCCGACCAGTACGGCGAGACGCTGCACCTCTTTGAGCGCGACTGCTCCATCCAGCGCCGCAACCAGAAGGTCGTCGAAGAGACGCCTTGCCCGGTGCTGCCCCAGGCCACCCGCGAGGCGATGACGGCCGTGGCCGTTCAGGCCGCCAAGGCCGTCGGTTACGTCGGCGCGGGCACCGTGGAGTTCCTCTTTGGCGGCGACGGCAGCTTCTACTTCTTGGAGATGAACACCCGCCTTCAGGTGGAGCACCCGATCACCGAGGCCATCACCGGGGTGGATCTCGCCCAGGCCCAGCTCCGCATCGCCGGGGGTGAGCCCCTGTGGTTCCACCAAGAAGACCTCAAGATCAACGGCCACGCCATCGAGTGCCGCGTCTACGCTGAGGATCCCGCCGCCAACTTCTCTCCGGCGCCGGGCCTCATCACCACCTACCGCGAGCCTGGCGGCCCCTTCGTGCGGGTAGACTCCGGCGTTTATGCGGGCTGGACGGTGCCGATTCATTACGACCCGATGATCGCCAAGCTCGTCGTCTGGGGCCGTGACCGCGAAGAGTGCATCGCCCGCACCGACCGCGCCCTGCGTGAGTACCGCGTCTTGGGCATCAAGACGTCCATCCAGTTCTTCCGCGCCGTGCTCGCCGATCCTCGCTTCTTGCGCGGGGAGTACACGACGGCCTTCATCACGCCGGAGCTGCTCCAGTCCTTGCCTGAAGGCGACGAGCACGAGCTGGCCGCCATCGCCGCCGCCATCGCCCAGCTTGAGTCCGACCTCGCCCCGGCCAAGGCCGCAGGCGACGACACAACCCACGAGTCGGCCTGGCGCCGCGTCGGCCGCTGGCAGAACTCCAACCGGGTGCCGCGATGATCTACGACGTCACCATCGGTGAGCAGACCCTCAAGGTGCGCGTTGAGCGCGCCGAGACCGGCTACACCGTGCAGGTCGGCGACGGCCCCCTCCGCCAGGTTGACGCCCGCTGGGTGCGTGACCACCTGTCGATGGTCTTTGACGACCAGCGCAGCTTCGACGTGCCCTTGGCCCGGGCAAAAGACGGCTGGCACGTCGGCGTGCGTGGCCAAGGTTATTTCGCCAAGGTCATCGACCCCCGCCGGGCCGCGCTCCGCCTCTCTTCGGCGGCTGAGGAGGGCGTCCTGATGACGACCATGCCCGGCCGTGTCGTCGCCGTGCTCGTGAAGCCCGGGGACGCCGTCACCAAAGGCCAACCTCTGGTGGTCGTCGAGGCCATGAAGATGGAGAACGAGCTCAAGGCGCCCCGCGACGGCGTCGTGGAGCAGGTCTTCGCCCAGGTCGGCGCGGCGCTTGAGTCGGGCGTGAAGCTGCTTCAGCTCGGCTGAGCCTCAGCCCCGAACAAACACCGCGTCGAGCTCTAGGCTGATGTCCAAGGCCTTGAGCTCACCCACGCAGTAGAGCGTGTCCTCCTCGGCCACGCAGTCCCAGTCGGCGTGCATCTGCTCGTCGAAGTTCTCGCCCTCGGCGTAGAGGGTCAGCGCGCCGGGCTCGGGCACCGGGGAGATGGCGCCCTCTAGCACGATCTCGATGGGGATCGGGCGGCCAAACACGTCCGGGTCGAGGGTGCCGAAGACCTCTAGATCGACGCTGTAGTCGGCGTCGATCTGAAGCTCGCCGCCCTCAGATCCCTCCTCAAACAGAAACAGCCCGGCGTACCCCGCGCTGAGCGTCTCGACCTCCCAGTCATCGAGGTAGAGGAGCGGCGGGTCGCCGTCGAGGCAGTCGCCATCAACGCCGTCGCCGGGTGTGTCGGGGGCCCCGGGGTAGATGAAGGGGTTCGTGTCGTCGCAGTCGTCCCGGGCGGTGAAGCCGTCGAGGTCGGCGTCGCGACCGCAGCCGACGCTGAGGAGGCTCACGAGGAGCAGGCCAAACGTGGAGGTGGTGCGCATCGAGGCTCCCGTCACGCCCGCCGCATCGCGGGCACAGAGGGCAGGCCGCTGCCCGAGGTGTCGATGTCTAAGGCGCCGAGCAGACCGGCGAAGATCTCGGCCTCCGCCGTCTCCCGGCCAGGGTCGGGATCTCCGGTCACCGGATCAAAGCCGTAGGTGAGGCCCGTGTCGGGGTCTACGCCGCCGAGCAGAGTGTCGCCGGGAACGAGCGGGCTGAACACCATGACGCCGTTGTTGAGGTCGTGGCCCGTGCCCCACTCCTGGGCGCCCGAGGGCCGGGTCTTCTCCCGACCAAACTCCGTGGCGACGTAGATCATCGTGCGATCCCAGAAGCTCGTGCCGTCGCCGAAGTCCTCGGCCTTGAGCAAGGTGATCAGCCCGTCGATGATCTGGTAGAGGCGGCTCCACACCACAGCTTGGCCGGCGCGGTGGCCCTGGTGGCTGAAGTCAAAGGCCAAGGGCGGGTTGAGCACGCTGTTCTCGGGCAGGCCGTCGGTGGCCTCGCCGCCCTCTTTGAACACGAAGGAGAAGTTGGGCCCCAAAGTGACCGAGACCGAGACCCGGTACTTGATCAGCAAGAATGCCAGGGCCGCCTGGGCGTGGAGCGGGTCCGTGGCGTAGTCGGGGAAGACCGCGCGCACGGCGTCGCCGGAGGGCGAGCTGCCGAGGCCATACTCCCCGAGGGGGAAGTTGCCGCCGTCTGGCGCGAGCATCAGCCGGGTGATGAGGTCGAGGTCCTCGATCTTGGCCTGGGGCGCGCCGCGGAGGTTCTTCCACTCCGCGAGGCGCGGGGCGTTCTTAAAGATCTGGTCGAAGCGGGTCTTGGGCTCAAACTGGCCATCGCGGTGCCCACGCACGGCGGCGAGCACCTCGGGCGAGAGGCCGCCCTGAACGCCGCGCCCGCCGTCGAGGGAGAGCGGCCACACGAGGGGATCGGCGACGATCTGCCGACGCGCGTAGGTGGGGACAGACG
>JAKLKE010000464.1:4258-4491 GCA_023150775.1 Myxococcota bacterium | reverse complement strand
TAATTCTTAACGTGCTGAGACGCGATGGCGCTGTGGAAGTTGTAATTCTACAACACATCGGAGCGTGGAAGCCGTCAGATACGTCTCGGAAGCGCGTGGAAGCGGCGCGGAAGCTCCGTGGAGGCGCGTCGGAAGTGCTTCGGAAGTGAAAAACACGCGATTTTTCAACCTCCACGCGGGATCATGTTGGCGAAGCATCTGCACGGCGAAGGATCTGCGCGGCAAGTCGACAC
>JAKLKE010000464.1:0-4248 GCA_023150775.1 Myxococcota bacterium | reverse complement strand
TCGTCGTCGCGCCCCCCGCTCGTGGCCTCCGAGGACTTGACGACTGAGCGCACGGCGACGCCCGAGCGCGCGTGGGCCAGCGGCCTCACCCTGGCGCGCTCGGGCAGCACGAGCCTCGGCCAATCGAGGGCTCGACCATACGTCTGCTCGCCCACGCGGCGCGAGCCTCGCGTCGGGGAGGGTCGCCGAGGCCAGAAACGACACGCAGCGCGCCTGCCTCGCGGCGTCGGGCGGTCCAGCCCTACGCAGCACAGGCCGAACCTCCTCTTCGGATCGCTCACGAGACGCCTCGTTCATCAAAGCTCGCCCCGAGCGTCGTCGGGTAACCCCCCGGCGAACCCCTCTTCCCATTGCTCCCGCGCCGTGTGAGGCGGCCGCTCATGCCCAACCACCTCACCGTCCCCGAGCAGCAGGCCCTCGTCGCCCAGTGGCGCGCGTCCGGCCTCACCATGACCCAGTTCGCCAAGCAGCACGGGCTCTACCTCAGCACTCTCTACCGCTGGCAGGCCAAGTACACCGAGCCCACCTTCGCCCAGGTCGAGCTCGTCGATCCGCCCTCCAGCCCCGCCCTCATCGTCGAGCTGGCCCACACCGGCCACCGCGTACACGTCCCGCCAGGCTTCGACGCCGCCGAGCTTCGCCGTCTCATGGAGGCGCTTTGCTGATCCCCCACGGTCTCCAGATTCACATCGCCCTTGAGCCCGTGAGCCTGCTCAAGTCCATCGACGGCCTGTGCGCCGAGGTCCAGCGCCGCTTCGGCGACGACCCCATGGGTGGTCATCTGTTCGTGTTCTTCAACCGCGACCGCACCGGCATGAAGGCGCTCATCTGGGACAACGGCGGCTTTCTCGTCGTCTACAAACGCCTGGAACGCGGTCGCTTCGTCGTGCCGCCCAGACACGGCGACCGCATGACGATGACCCACGCCGAGCTCGCGGCGCTCTTGGACGGCATCGACCTCACCCGCGCCCGAAGAATTCCGTTGTGGAATCCGCAGAGGTAGCCTAGACAGTCGCCCCATACGGGTTATGCGGACTGCATGACCTACGACGAGCTCCTCGCCGAATACGCCGCCCTCCGCGCCCTCAAGGTGACGCACGAGGCGCAGCTCACGGTCCTTCAGTCGAAGGTCGAGGAGCTGGCGCAAGAGCTCGCTCGGCTCAAGCGCCAGTCCTTTGGGGTTAAGTCCGAGCGCCGCCACGGCGGCGACAAGCAGACCGGCCTGTTCGCCGAGCCCGAGCCCGACGCGCCGCCTCCAGAGCCCGAGGCCCCCCCAGCGCTCCAGCGCATGGCCACACCACACGGTCGTCGTCGGCCCGAGGGCCAGCCCGATGAGGTGATGGCCGTCCCCGCGCCCACGAGCTGCACCCGCTGCGGCGGCTCGGTGCGTGAGATCAGCACGTCCACCGCGACCCGCCTGGAGTGGCGTCGGGGGCATTTTGTGCAGCTCCAGGTTCGCCGCCCGAGCTGCGCTTGCGACCAATGCAACAACGTCGAGACCGCGCCAGAGCCCTCAACCTTCGCCTTACCGCGCTCGCTGGCGGGAAACGGCCTCGTCGCCCGGGTCGTGGTCGACAAGTTTTTGGACAACATCCCGCTCAATCGCCAGGCCGACCGCTTCGCACGCGACGGCATGACCATCAGCCCCTCCACCCTCTGCGACATCGTGCGGAGCAGCGCGGCCCTCCTGGGCCGGATCGTGCGGGCCGTGACCGCCGAGATGGTCACCTCCGGCTGGATTCAGACCGACGCCACGGGCCTGCCCATCCTCGACGGCTCACAGAAGACGACCAAGTCCGGGCATCTGTTCGTCTTCTCCACGCCCAAACACGTCGTCTACCACGCCACCCTCACCAAGCACGGCGCCCACATCGTAGCCTTCCTCCACGGCTTCAAGGGCATCCTCCTCGCCGACGGCGGCTCCGAGTTCAACGAAGCGGTTTGGGGCCTGGAGCTCCTCCGCGCGGCCTGCTGGTCCCACGCCCGCCGCTACTTCTTCGACGCGCAGGCCGAGTCCCCCGTCTTGGCCGCCGAGGCGATGGCGTTGATCGGCGTGCTCTTCGACATCGAGCGTGAGATCAAAGACGCCGACTTGGAGACCCGCCGAAGACGACGCGACACAGACACCCGCGCCGCCCTCTTGAAGATTCATGACTGGCTGACCCGACACGTTCAGGGTGCGCGCCCCCGCTCGGCAATCGCCAAGGCGATTCAGTACACCCTCAACCAGTGGGCCGCCCTGGCCCTCTGCGCCGACCACCCCGAGATCCCCATCCACAACAACACCTCCGAGCTGCGGCTGAGACAGGCCGTCACCGGGCGAAAGAACTACCTCTTCGCGGGCTCTGAGGGCGGCGCGGCCTCGGCGGCGATCTTGTACTCCCTCGTCGCGAGCTGCAGGCTGCACGAGCTCGACCCCTGGGCGTACTTGTACGAGGTGCTTGGGCGGATCAACGACTACCCCGCGACGAGGGTGATTGAGCTGTCTCCGGCCTACGTCGCAGGGGCGCGGTGAGGGCAGCGGGGCGCTGACGCGGCGGGGGCGTGTGGGGAAGAGGGGTTCGCCGGGGGGTTACGTCGTCGGGCCCTGCCGAGCCTCCGCCGCTGGACCGATCGCCCTGCTATGCCAACCCGGATCCTGTCGTCGCGACGAGCGCGTCACTCGGGCATCGCCCGCGAGAGCTGCTCGACACCCCAAACGCACAAGATCGGCCTGGACGACGCTGACCAGGCCCTTGGTCAAGCTGACCAGGCCCTTGGTCAAGCTGACCAGGCCCTTGGTCAAGCTGACCAGGCCCTTGGTCAAAACTGACCAGCCCAAAGCGAGGCCCTTGGTCAAGCTGACCAAGCGGCCTTGGTCAAGAACGAGACCCGGGAGTCTTGGCGCGGACGCGGTCTCGCCGGACGATCTCGCATGAGGCAAGATCCGCCGATTCTATCTGTAGTACCTTGAGTTTGGAGCGATCCTCACGACGACTCCTCAACCGATCAAGTCGGCGCGCCTATGCGCCCCTTCACAAGCGCAGAGCCAGCGCCCCAGATTTGACAGACCAGCGAGATCCAACGACCTTGGAAACGCGCGCTGTCGCCAATATCGGCCCCCACGACCCCGCCAGGGCCGATCCGACCTCGACGCCTGATGTTACCAGACCAGCGAGATTTTACGACCTTGGAAACGCGCGATATCGCCAATATCGGCCCTCACGACCCCGCCAGGGCCGATTGAGCCCCGCCGCCCGAAGTTACCAGACCAGCAATATTTGATGGCCTGGAAACGCGCCACCCCGCTAAACCTTTACCGTCGTGGCCCTCCGAGCCGCGCTGTCGCCACGACGATCGCCTGTTCCATCGCCACGAGCCTCTGCTCCAGCGCCCCCAAGAGCGTCGTCACCCGCAACAACTGAGCCTCGATCTCTCGGATGCGCACGTCTCGCCGCCGCCCCTCAGTCGCGGCGGCCCGCGCCCGCTTCGCCTGGGCCGCGACCTCCGCGTCGAACCGCGCCGAAAGCTCCCCGACGGTCTCGGCGGCTTTGTCCCGCCCGACCCGCAGCTCCGCCGCCAGCTCGCCGAGCCCGCGCACCGCCTCCACACGCGCGGCCTCAAGCGCCGTCTCGACCCCACGCACCCGCCGCTCCAGCCTCGCCGTCGCGGGCGTCGTCGGCGTGTTGACCGCCGCTTCGCCGCCAGCTCCCGGGCGAGACCGCGCCAGCAGATACTCACGCCGATTCTTGAGCGTGTGCGCACGCGCCCGGCAGCTCGCCGAGCAGAAGCGTGTGTCGCGCCGCTTCGCGATGAACGCCTTGCCGCACTCCTCATTCTCGCATGGCTTGACCACCTTGATCTCCTGTCCTCGACGTGCTCCGCGAGAGTCTACCTCACCTTGAGCAGCCCAGAGCCCTCGAAAAACTCCAGCAGTTACGGACACAAGAAACTTTCTCTGAAAATTGATCAAATCGCCATTGTCTCACCCCCAATGATTATGTAACACTATCTCCGGTGCTCCTCAGCACCATCTGACACCCTAACCCAAGCCGAAACGGGCCCGGTGAGTCTAGACCACTCACCGGACCCCGGAGCCGAAGATGCATAGACATCAGCGACCCCGGCGAGCAGTACCAGCCTGCCCGCCTCTTGAACATAATTCCCGAGTTCGCTCCGACGCCAGCAAGCCGCCGTCGAGCGAGGCCCCAGAGCCCCCGCATGAGCCGCCCCTCGTGACCTAAACCCAGGTCACAGGCTCATTCTCGG
>JAKLKE010000463.1 GCA_023150775.1 Myxococcota bacterium | reverse complement strand
CCGGGACGCCGACGCTGTAGAGCCCCTGGGCCGGGCGATGCGCAGCCTCAGCCTCGGCGGCGAGGCCCCCGACCTCGCCTTGCTCGTCTTGCCCGTCGGCGAGAACTCCCTGAGCCAGTCCTTGTTGAGCCACCTCGTCGACGGCGCCCTCGTGCTCGCCCAAGACGACCCGGCGGACATCGACGCCGTCTCCGATCTGCTCTTCGCGGCGCTCAAGGCCCGGCGCACGGCCCTGCCCACCTCGCGGGTGGAGCTGCGCAAGTCCGGCGACGCTGAAGGCGACGCCTCGCCCACCTGGCTGCGGCGCTGGCGGGTGACGGCTGAGGTCATCGTGCCCGCGCTGCCCCGGCCCACGAAGAACCTGCTCACGGCGCTGCGCCCCTCGTGGAAAGAGGGCGCCTTCACCGAGCTCGCGCTCTCCGCCGCCGCCGCGTCGGCGTGTACCACTACGATCTCGCCGAGCGGGTGCGTGAGGCCGAGGCCGATGATCTCACTGAGGTGGCCGAGTCGGCCTTCTCCGAGCTTCGCGCCAAAGACAAAGCCGCCGCCCGGGCGCAGTTTGACGCGGAGATCGCCCCGCTCACCGGCACCTTACTCGCCGGGGTCGCCGCCCTGAACGCCGTGCGGAAGGCGCCCGACGTCACCTTTGAGGAGCTGCGGCATTATGCGGGCGCGGTCTTGCAGAAGCTGCGCTGGGCCCAGCCAAACCCGCTCTCGGAGCAGATCCAGCTCGCGTATGAGCGCCTGCGCGCCGAGCTGAACGCGGACTACGTCGCACGAAACCCAGCGCGTGTGCTCATCGACGCCGCCGACGCCTTGTTACACACCGGCAACTGGCGCCGTCTCATCGAGCAAGATCACCGGCCCTTGGCCCGTGACGCCGAGATGTTGCTGATGCTCGCCGCGACCTTAGAGATGCGGCCCTACGACAGCCTGCGCTACGCCTACACCTTGTCTGTGCACGCGCGCCTGGGCGGCACGACGAAGTACCTCCAGAACGCCCGGGACGCCTTGGCCTCTCTGGAGGGCTTCATCGCCCCAGAGAAGACGATCTGGCCCAAGGCCTATGTGCTGTGTAACTTCGCCCTCGTCTACGAAGACGCCGCGCTGTGGGAGGAGATGGTCGGGGTGTGCCAAGAGCTGATCCCCTACGATCCCGGGAACGCGCACTATCACTCGGGCATCGCCCACGCCCATCTCGGCGACCGCTACGCCGCGTCCGAGCACCTGGGCCGCGCCGTACAGTCAAACATCAAGTTCTTGGAGAAGGCGCTCCGAGATCCCGACTACCTGCCCCTCTGGGAGGGCGCGGGGAGCCCGTACTATTCCGGCAGAATCCCGAAAGCCGACAAACACTGAATCGTCGAACAAACACTGAGGAGCTCACATGAGAATCCCCCTGACGCTGGCGCTCTTGGCGGCCGGCATAACCGCTTGTGCGCCTCAGGACGACGCGCTGTCTCTGATCGTGTCCCCTGGTCCCGCACGAAGCGGGGCTGTGGGGCAGCCCTTCGTGCTGGATGTGGACGTCTCGGGGGAACATCATACAGTCTTTTGGTCTGTGCTCACGACGCCGGAGGGCTCGGCTCTGACCAACGCCGCCCTCGTCGGCCAAGACAGCGACATGGTGGGGTTTGTGCCCGATGTAGAGGGCGTCTACACCCTCACCGTGACGGCCTGCGACGCCTTCGGGCGCTGTCAAGAGCGGCTCATGGAGGCTTGGGTCGGCCACGAGGCGTCTCAGGCCAAGCTCGCCGGGAGCGGCGGGTTCGGCTTCATCAAGAACAAGCCCGGCCTGTGGACAAACGACAAGGCGCCGGAGATCGAGGCCAGCGTCGGCATCAACAGCCTCGACGTGGTGAAGTTTGACGCCTCGGAGTCGAGCGATCCCGACGGAGACACGCTCAGCTACAAGTGGAGCTTCGGCGCGCTCCCCGTCGGCTCCACCCTCAGCGCCGATGACATCGTCGGTCGGACCAGCGCAGAGGGCAGCTTCACCCCAGACATTCAGGGTGACTATATCCTCGTGCTGCAGGTGAAGGGCCGCTTCAAGTCTTCGACGATGGCCTACGGCGGCAGCGTCGATGGTCTGTGGGAAGACTGGGATCCGATCCCCGACATGCGGGCCTGGGAAGACTGGGATCCGATCCCCGATTTTCGCACCAGCGGCGGATTCAGCGCGATGCCCTAGGCCTTGGAGACGCTCGACGGCCGCCTCTGTTAGCCCCGCCAGAGCACGCTCAGCTTCGCGAACACGGTCAGCTCGGTGAGGCCATCGCCTTGGGGGCTGACCCGCTCTGTGGCGCCGAGGTAGGCCTCGGTGCCCGGGTGCAGCACCCAAGAGAGGAGCTGTGAGGTGGTCAAGAGCTCCGTCGAGGTGCTGTAGTCGGCGATGACCCGCAGGCCCAAGGCCCGGGTGAGCTGGGCGTTCACCCGTGTCCAGCTCGTGAGGCCGGTCTGTGTGGCTTCGCCGTGGGGGGTGAACCACTCGCGCTGGGTCAACACGTCCACCCGCAGCCAGGTCACCGGGCGCACCGTGGCGCTCAGGGTGAGCTCTTGGTACTGTGCTGAGAGCAGGGTGCTGTACTGAATGTCCTCGCCGAGGCGCGCGCTGGCCTCGACGCTGAGCCAAGACGACGGCGTGAGGCTCAGCTCTCCGCCGAGCTCGCCGTTGGGGACGACGACGCCGGTCTGTGTCGTCTCACCCCGGGACGCCCAGAAGCCGAGGTAGGTCGGGCCCTCGACGAGATAACCGCTCACCCCGGCCTCACGCTGGCCGTCGTCGTCACGCTCCTCCCGCCCGGAGATCCAGAAGCCCGGGGCGAGGCGGTCAGGGCCTCTTGAGGGCGCGAAGGTGTACTCGCCCCAGAGCGTGCCTCGGCTGATGCCCGACTGTGTGAGATACCCGAGCTCGTTCCGAAACCCGGGGGTCACATCCGAGAGGCTCACCGAGAAGCCGGGGCCAACCGCGGGGGTGCGGCGTAAGGTGGTGGCCCAAGAGGCGCCGCCAAGCTGGGTCTTGTCGGCGAAGAGCGCCGAGCCCGAGGCCGCGCCGGAGAAATACCAGGACTCCTGAAACGGCAGGGTGAGGTCGGCGGCGGCGACGGTGTTGGACGCCCCGTCGGGGGTGAGGACGTGCTTCTCAGCGAGGCTCAGGCCTAAGCCGCCGCCGTCAAACACGTCAACACGCCCCCGGGCGAAGCTGTTGAGGGTCACCTGGCCGTCGAGCTCGGCCTCGGAGAAGCCGGGGGTGCCGTCCTCATGAATGGAGGAGATCGGCGAGAGATCCGCGGCGTTCAGCACGCCGAAGGTGACGGGGCCGCCGCGACCGGCGAGCTTGAGCCCGTAGGCCGGGGCGTTGATGCGCCGGGTGTATAGGGTGTCTAAGGGGTCGTTAAACGCCTCGACACCCTCCAGAAAGAAGGGGCGGCGCTCGGCGAAATAAAACGCGAAGCGCTGGTTGAGGTCGAGCTGGCTCGGGTCTCCCTCGACCTGGGAGAAGTCGGGGTGAATCGTGGCGGCGAGGCGGCTCTCGGCGGAGAGCGCGAGGCGGGCGTCGATGGCCGGCCACAAGGCGCCGTGCCAGGGGTCGAGGCCCGACCAGTCAAACCCGCCGTCCTCGCGTCGAGCGGCGTGCTGGCGGGCGGCGAGCACCGGCATCAGCTCCACCTGGGCGCGCTGGGGCGGCGGGGTGAGGCCGGTGAGGCGCGCGGCCTGGGAGAAGAGCTGGGGGTGGCCGCGCTGCAGGGTGGGGAAGCTGTACTTCGCGCCTTCGCCGGGCACCTTGCGGGTGACGATGAGCCCCCAGGTCTGGGGCGCTGCCCCGGTGTCGGGGTAACGAAGGGAACGAAACGGGATGGCGATCTCTAAGGTGAAGCCATTTCTGTGTCGGGTGGCCTCGGCGCTCAGCACGGTGTTCCAGTCTTGAACCCACTCGCCGTTCGCCCAGCGCGCGTCTTGCTGCACGCCCAAGGCGTTGAAGTAAAAGACGAAGCCGCTGCGCTCATCGTTGAAGGTGTCGAGGTAAACGCCGATCTGATCGTCGTCGTTGAGATCTTCCCGGGGGCTCAGCCGGGCGCGGATGGGGTTCTTGGTGTCCTCGACAGACACCCCGACATACAGGGTGTCGTCGTCTTGCACCACACGCACCGAGACGCGCTCCTCGGGGGCGCCGCCGGGGGCGGGCACATACCGGGTGAAGCTGGAGATCTCTTGGGCCTGGGCCCAGACCGGCTCATCCAGGCGGCCATCGACGGTGGGCGGCGTCTGGGCGGTCGCGGCGGCGACCTCCGGCGCGGTGGGCGCGGCGGCGAAGGCGGCGATGGAGAGACACCACGACGTGAGCACCGGAACCTCGGGCAGCCCGCTCCAGATAGCACGGATCTGCGTGGGGTTAGAGGGTAACTCACCAACCCGCTTGATCCTCCTGATCCCCCCGAGTAAGTACAGCGGTAGCCGTCGACGTTGATCTGCCTTGCGCACAGCGCATAGGCGTGT
>JAKLKE010000462.1:4095-4503 GCA_023150775.1 Myxococcota bacterium | reverse complement strand
CTCTTTGCGGGCGGCGACCAGCAGCACCGACATCTGCCCGGCCTCGTCGCCTTGGGCGTTGAGGATCTGGAAGGAGATGTTCACGTCGTTGGCGTCGAAGGGGATGTACTGCTCGGCCTCCCACTGAATCGACTCCTCAAGCTCCTCTTGGGACATCAAGGGCAGGTTGATCCGCTTGATGATGACCGAGTGGCCCGAGACCGACGAGACGACGTCTTTGACCTTGATTTTGTGCTTGGTGACCAGCTCCTTGATGGCGTCGACGATCACGCTGGCGTTCATCACCGCGCCATCGACGATCGCCTCAGGGGGCAGGCGCACCAGGCCGAAGGAGCGGAGACGCCACTTCGGATCCTTTTTGTCCTTCTCAAGCTCCATGACCTTCACGGCGCTGGAGCCGATGTCCAG
>JAKLKE010000462.1:0-4085 GCA_023150775.1 Myxococcota bacterium | reverse complement strand
GTCCAGGCCGATCGTTCGGGAGCTCCGGGAGAAGAGGCCCATATGTCTTCGCTCCTGCTCGCATCGCCCGTGGGTGGAGTGACCTACCGCACAAGCTGTCCATTCTTGGGACTGCCGACTGCTCTTCTACACCCAACGAGCGCGTTTGGGGGGCGCGCGCGTCTGGCTCTGACCGTTCCAGACCCTGAGGTCTTGTTTGGGGATGTCGCTAGCCCTCTTGACCAGCGGTGACTTGTTGACTTACCAGAGCCCGAGGCCCGGGGTCAAGCCACCCCCTGACCACAGCGCATAAATCGTTGGAGGGTGTAGAAAAACGGGGGATCAACATCGGCGCGGCGGCGCGGTATGCTCCCGCCGTGCGATTCCTTCTCGGCGCAGGTGTGCTCGCGGCGTGGGCCTGGACCTTGGGCTCAGGGCTCGCCCTGCGCCTCGTGATGGACGGCGTCGGGGCCGCGCCTTGGGTCCAGGTGGCGAGCCTGGGGATGATCGGCGCGGGCCTCGCGTCGGCGCGCGGCGCAGGTTGGCGCGCCTCTCGCCGGGGCGATCGTCTGCCCCTGCCGATCGGCGCGATGATCGCCCTGTGGCTCTCGCCGATCCTCGCCGGCCTGAGCCCGACCTTGGCGATCCTCGGCGCGGCGGCGGCGCTCTTCGCCTTGGGCCTCGGCCTCTCCCGGGCCTGCCCTCAAGGCCCAAGCACCTTGGGCGCGCTCACCGCCGCGCCGCTGCTGTGGGTCGGCCTGAACCATCCGCTGACCGCAGGTCTGATCGCCCTCGGGATTCTGGTGGCCCTCGACGCCCGCCCCGAGCCCGAGCGCAGCGCGTTTGAGCGGGTGAAGGGGCCGGGCCTCACCCAGACCTTGGGCGACGCGGTGATCGTGGCGGCGGGCGCGGCGATCCTCGTCGGCGGCTGGTCGGCGAGCCGGGCCTACGTCGATCCCACACCCTCGGGCCTCGCGGCGGCGGCGGGGGGCGGCCTCATCGGCCTCGCCCTGGGGCTCCTGTGGCCCAAACGCTCCTTCGGCGCCGTAGCACCTTGGGGAGGCCTCGCCGCGCTCATCACCTTGGTGGCGGTGGTCGCGCTGCCCTCCCGGGGCCTCGGGCAGCTCAGCGCCTTCGCCGGAGGGGAGGAAGATCCTCGTCTCACGCTGACGATCCTCCTGGCGCTGATCGGCGCGCCGGGCGGGTTCACCCTCGGGCGGGCGCTCAAGGGCAAGAGCGCCGGGGTGCTCGTCGCTTTGGCGGGGCTCTGGGGCGCGCGCCTGGGGCTCAACGCCGGGCCCGACACCTTCGATCACGCCTTGTTGCTCACCGGGGGCCTCGGCCTCGTCGGCGTCATCGGCGGCGGGCGGCTCGGCCCGCGGATCTTCGGCGGCCTGGCCCTCGCCGGGGCCCTGGGCGCGCTCCTGTGGCCCTTGCCTTGGCCGGAGCAGCTCCTGCTCAGCTCCCCCGCCCAGCACCTCCGCAGCGCCGACGGCCTCGCCCGGGCAAAAGACGCCCAGCGCGGGCTCACCGCTGAGGCCGGAGGCTTTGGGCCCAACGGCGCCACGCTCGTGTGGGCGCGGCGCGGGGCCTTGGCCATGTCGGTGATCGACGGCGCCGAGGTGCCCGCCGAGGGGCGTGAGGCCGACGTCGAGCGCCTCGTCGCCGCCTTGGGCGCGGGGCTCACCTTGTCTCTGGATCACGCCGTCGTGCTCGGCGAGACGCGGGGGCTCACCGTCGCCGGGCTCTTGCGTCAGGGCGTTGAGCAGCTCACCGTCGGCGTGCCCGATCCCGACTCTCTGCGCGCCCGAGCCGCCTTGGACCCGGCCTTGGCCTCGGCGATGTTGAGCCCCAACGTGCAGCTCCACCACCAGCCCACGGAGCTCCTGCTGCGCGCCGCGCCCAAGGCCGAGCTCATCATCGAGCTCACGCGCCTGCCCTGGCGGGACGCGGCCCAAGGCCTCCCCTCCAGCCCGCAGCTCCGCTTACGACGGGATCGTCTCAGCGCCGACGGGGTCTACGCCCTCGTCGTGCCGCTCACCTGGATGGGCGAGGCGAGCCTGGGTGGCCTCGCCTTGGCCTTCGCCGAGACCTTCCCCCAGGCGATGGCGTTTATGCCCTCCACCGGGGCGGATCACCTCATCCTCGTCGGCTTCGCCTCGCGGCGCCTGACCCCCTGGCCGAGGCTCGTGCAGGCCGTGGCCTTGGGCGGGGACGAGCTCGCCCTGGTGCAGGTGCGCAGCGCCGTAGAGCTCGCCGACCGCGCGCTCACCGACGCCGCCGGGCTCCGGGCGCTCGGCCAACAAGGCGCCCGGCCCTCTCCTTACGCCTTGCCCGCCGGGCTCAACCGCCGCCCCCGGATGCTCTTGCCGCGTTTTGTCGAGCAGATCATCACGCCAGAGTCTTGGCTGGATCTCAGCGCCGAGCCCCAACACAAAGACGAGCTGACCGCCCGGGCGGAGAGCACCCGCCGCCTGCTCACGCTGTTGGACGACGCCAGCCGGGGCGACATGGAGGACGTCTTTGAGCGGTCGCGGCAGCTCCTCGACGCCCCCGGCGGGGCCCGGGCGCTGGATCCCCTCGTGGCGCCGATGTTGACCCGGGCCCGGGAGGCCCTCGCGGAGGGCGTCGCCGAGGGCCCCCAGTCCCGCGCCTGGAGCCGCTGCCTGAGCGAGGTCGAGTCCGCGCGCCTCCTAAACCCCCGCGCCGCCGAGGCCTTCACCTTGGCCGGTCGCTGCCGCCTCGCCACCGGCGACAACCGCCGGGCCGCTGAAGAGTTTGAGGGCGCCTTGGCCTTGGACCCGGCAGACCTCGACGCGCTCTTGGGCGTCGCCCAGGTTCACGCCAGCCGCGGCGCGCTCAACGAGGCCGAGGCCCGGCTGCGCGAGGCCACCCGCACCAACCCGAGGGCCTGGCGCGCTTGGTACCACCTCGGCGCCTTGATGCTCGATCTTGGGCGCCTGGACGAGGCCGACCGCGCGCTCTCCCAGGCCCGGGCCCTCGCCGGGGAGAGCTCGGGCCTGCCCGCCGGGGCGATGGCCGACTTAGAGCTCCAGCGTGACGACCCCAACGCGGCCCTGGTCCACGCCGAGCGCGCCGTGAGCCTGCAGCCCGTGGCCAAACACCTGCACCTGCGCGCGCTCTGTTACCTGGAGCTCGGTCAAGAGTCCCAGGCCGAGCGAGACCTGCGCGCCGCCATCTACGAAGATCCCGACTGGTGGCCCGCCCACGGCGATCTCGGCCGGGTGTTCGCCGCCCGGGGTGAGTACGCCCAGGCCATCGACGCCTTTAAGCGCGCCTTGACCTTAAAACCGGACAACGTCCCCGCCGCCCAGAACCTGCGCCTCGCGGAGCAGCGCCTGGCCGAGGAGCGACGGGCCACCACCCCTCCGCCCCGTTAAGCTAAGGGTCGCTTGTTTCGCTCGGAGAGCATGATGACGACGCCCATCGGAACGACGGATCCCTCGCTGGACGTCCCCTTCTTGCGCCAGATCCCCCTCTCGGAGCTCAAGCGGTACAGCGATCTGTGGGTGCGTGTGGCCCTGCGCCCCGGCGAGCACCTCTGGACCGAGGGTGGACTGGCCGCCGAGCTCGGCGTCGTGCTCAGCGGAGAGCTCGCCGTGGTGAGCGGCGGCGTCGAGGTGGGCCGCGTGCGCGCCGGGGAGCTCGCGGGCGAGGCCAGCGCCTTCTTCCGCGGCGAGACCCGCACGGCGAGCCTGCGCGCCGAGACCCCCGCCGAGGTGCTCACCCTCTCCGTGCGAGACCTCATCCGCCTGCGCCGCGAGGGCAGCGCCATCTACGAGGCGCTCCTACGCCAGGCCCTCGTCACCCTCGTCCGCCGCATCCGCGCCACCGACCTGCGCATCGCGCAGCTCGCCCAAGGAGGCCGCGCCGCGCCGTCCAAGGGTGAGTCGAGCCTCTTGAGCCGGGTGTGGCGCGCGATCCGCCCCGAGGGCGCCCCCGGCCCGGCGCCGTCTCTGGAGCCTCTGCTGCGAAAGATGCCCGTGCTGCGCCCCGCCGACCCTGAAGAGATCACCGAGCTCGCCCGGCTGTTCACCGCCGAGGCGATGAAAGAGGGCCAGACGATCTTTATGGAGGGCTCGCCG
>JAKLKE010000461.1 GCA_023150775.1 Myxococcota bacterium | reverse complement strand
CACGATCTACTTCGACCTCGACAGCAACACCCTGCGCCCCGACCAGCGCACCGCGCTCAACGCCCTCGTGCCCTGCCTCTCGCGCCGCACCGAGCGTATTCGTCTGGAGGGCCACACCGATGAGCGCGGCACCACCGACTACAACCTCGCCTTGGGCCAGCGCCGGGCGAACGCCGTCCGGGAGTACCTCGTGAGCCAAGGGGTCCCGCCGTCTCGTATCGACTCCATCACTTACGGCGAGGAACGCCCCACCCGCGCTGGCGCCGGTGAGGACGTCTGGGCCGCCAACCGCCGCGTTGAGCTCCGGGTGAGCCGGTGAGCCCCCGCCACCTCGTCCCCCTCGCCTTGGCCTTGGGGCTGCTCGGTGGCTGCGTGCTCGACCGCACCGGCCAGTCCGCCACGGCGGCCTATGAGCGTGAGCTGGCAACCCAGAAGGCCCGCGCCGATGAGCTGGAGCGCCTCAACGCCGACTTAGAGCGCCGCCTCGTGCAGCTCGACGAGGTCGTGCGTTACCGCGGCCAACAAGAGGCCGAGAAGCTGGAGAACCTCGATCAGGTGCGCGACGAGGTCCGCCGCCTTCGGGGTGAGCTAGAGACAGGCCAGCACGAGGCCGACGCCAGCAACACCGCCACCAAGGCCTTCCGCGAGGACGCCCAGTTCCGCTTGGAGTACATGGAGCTGCGCGTGGCGACCTTAGAGAAGGCGCTGGGCGTGAAGCCCCCGGCCGCGCCGATCCCCGGCGGCCAGGTCGCCGTGGCCCCGCCGGCTGGCGGCGGCGAGGTCACCGCCCCCGTCGGCCCGCCCAAAGAGGTCGAGCTCGCGGCCACCCCCGACGACCTCATCCGGATGGCTGAAGAGTCGCTCAAGGCCAACCAGCCCGTGCTCGCCCGGGCCCAGCTTGAGCGGTTCTTACGCGAGAACCCCAACCACGCCCGCGCCATCGAGGCCCGCTATCGCCTCGCCGAGACGTACTACAACGAGAAGAACTACAAGTCCGCGGCCTTGAAGTTCGACGAGGTCGCCACCCAGGCCCCCGACAGCGTGTGGGCGCCTTGGGCCATGGTGCGCCAAGGGGAGTGTTTTAAGGCGATGGGAAACAACGACGCCGCGAAGCTCTTCTGGGAGGACGTCGTCGCGAAGTACCCCAAGAGCAAGGCCGCCAAAGAGGCGAAGACGCTGCTCGGCTCCTGATGCTGAGCCTGCGCTTGACCGCGCTTGACAGCGGGTGCGCGCGGACATAGAAGAATCGTCCCTGCTTCCTTCATCGAGGAGGCGCCCCCCCCGGGCGGCTCCTTTTTTTTGGCCTCGGCGTGGCCATCAACTCCTGAACCTCTCCCGCCGGTCGTCCTGAACATGTCCGAGTCTCCCCGCCCCACCACCGACATTCGGCCGATTCAAGCGCAGCTCTTCGCGCTATTTGAGCCCGTCGCCGTGTCGTTGGGGTATGAGCTCGTCGCCGTTGAGCTGACCAACACCTTCGGGCGCCGCACGCTGCGCGTCTCGGTGGATCGCCCCGGCGGCGTCATCATGAACGAGCTCGCCCGAGTGAGCCACGCGCTCTCGGCCCTGCTCGACGTCGAGGATCCCATCTCAGGGGCATACGACCTTGAGGTCTCCTCGCCCGGCATCGAGCGCCCGCTTCAGCGGCCCGCTGACTTCGCCAAATTCTCCGGCTACCGCGCCCGTCTTCGTTTAGACGGCACCGCCTCGCGCCGCCAGATCACCGGCCGCCTCAAGGGGCTCGACGGTGACGCTGTGCTGATCGAGGCCGACGGCCAGCCGCACACGATCCCCTTGGCCCAGATCGTCCGCGCTCAGCTCCAGCTCACGCTCGACGAGTACGCGTCCCTGGCTGAGTCGCCGCCACCGCGCCACGACCCCGATGGAGGTTCGCCATGATCAGCGAGCTCGCCCGACAGATCGACATGCTCCACCGCGAGAAGAACATCCCCCGCGACGCGGTGATCGAGGTTCTTGAGTCCGCCATGGTCGCTGCCGCGCGGAAGCGTTTCGGCAACGAGCGCGACATCGAGGCCCAGTTCAACGAGGAGCTGGGTGAGGTGGAGCTGTTCGAGTTCAAGACGGTGGTTGAGGAGTTCGACAACAACGACACCGAGATCCTCATCGAAGAGGCCCGCGCCCTCGATCCGGACTGTGAGGTCGGCGACTCCTTGGGCATCAAGATGGACGTCGAGGGCTTAGGCCGCATCGCCGCCCAGACGGCGAAGCAGGTCATCATCCAGCGCGTGCGCGACGCCGAGCGTGAGATGACCTTCAATGAGTTCCGCGACCGCAAGGGCGAGCTCATCACCGGCATCGTCCGGCGCTTCGAGAAGGGCAACATCATCGTGGACTTGGGCCGCGCTGAGGCGATCCTCCCCCGCCGCGAGCAGGTGGTCTCCGAGACCTACCGCCAAGGCGACCGCATCCAGGCCTACGTGCTCGACATCACCCGGGCGGCGAAGTCCTCCCAGGTGGTGCTCTCTCGCTCGCACCCCGGCCTGTTGATGAAGCTCTTTGAGCTTGAGGTGCCGGAGATCTACGAGGGCATCGTGCGCATCGAGGCCTGCGCCCGCGAGCCGGGCTTCCGCGCCAAGATCGCCGTGTCTTCGACGGATCCCGACGTCGATCCGGTCGGCGCCTGCGTGGGCCTCAAGGGCTCCCGCGTTCAGGCGGTGGTGCAAGAGCTGCGTGGTGAGGCGATCGACATCATCCCTTACCACCCCGACCCGGCGCGGTTCATCGTTCACGCCATCGCCCCGGCGAGCGTGTCCCGCGTCTACATCGACGAGCACACGCACTGCATGGAGCTCATCGTCCCCGACGAGCAGCTCTCCAAGGCCATCGGCCGCCGCGGCCAGAACGTGCGCCTCGCCGCCCAGCTCACCGGCTGGCGCGTAGACATCTACTCCGAGACCCGGCACTCCGAGCTCAACGAGCTCGCCCGCGCCGAGTTCGCTCGCCTCGACGGTGTTGACGCCGACACCATCGAGCTGCTCATCCGCCACGGCTTCCGCACCGTCAAGGACCTCACCGACGCCGAGCCTTACGAGCTCGCCTCGATCCTCGACGTCGAAGAGGAGGAGGCCGCCTCCCTCATCAACCACGCGGACAAGGTGCTGGACGCCCTCATCTACGAGGACTCCCAGCGCAAGAAGCAGGCGAACGAGATCGCTGACGATCTCCCGCCCGAAGCGGACGCCTGAGCCTGCATGGGGGCTGAAGATCCTGAGCGCCGCTGCCTGGTCAACCGGGAATCAGGCCCCTCCGGGGCGCTTCTGCGCCTCGTCCTCTCCCCAGAGGGCGAGGTCTTCCCCGACTACCGCGGCCGTCTCGGCGGCCGTGGCGCCTGGGTGACGCCCAGCCGCGCGGCGATCGAGGAGCTTGAGAAGAAGCCGGGCTTGTGCGGTCGCGCTTGGTCTACCCAAGCCCGCACGGCGGGGCTCTTGCTCAAGGTTCAAGAGGCGAACCAGCGCGCCGTCGAGGAGGCCTTGGCCATCGCCTCGCGCAGCGGCGTGCTGACCGGCGGCAAAGACGCCGTGCGTGACGCCTTGGTCTCGGGCCTCGCCGAGTGCCTCGTCTTGGCGAACGACACCAGCCCGCGCCTCTGCGACGACCTGCGCAGCCGCGCCGGGGCGCTCCCGGTGTTCACCGTCCACCTCAGCGTCGATGAGCTGGGCCAACGAATCGGAAAAGGAGCACGATCGGCGCTCGTCGTCCGGCGGTCAGCGGCCTCGCGCGCGCTCCTTCGGGAGTTGCGGTGGCAGGCGGCGCTGCGTTAGGGGATCCTCTCTCCTCGCTCGCAGGCGAAGGTTGAACTTTGGGCGCTGGCGCGATAGCTCAGTGGCCCTGCATCATCGAAGGGCCCGACGCTGTGAAGGCGGAGAGTGCTCGGGCGAATCTTGTACCCTCTCCCAAGCGATGGAGAGGCGCGAAAGGAATCGAATGTCAAAGAAGGACCTGCTCGACCGGATTACCTCCAAGCCGAGCCCGAGCAAGCCAGCGCAGACCCCACCGCCGGTTGCTCGGCGTCGCCCCGGAGAGGGCCCCGCTGAGCCTCCCAAGGAGGTCGAAACCCGCGTCACAAGCGACGTGATCCGCCGTCGTAACGATCGCCCGACGCAGCCGGCCCGCCCGGCGCCGCCCCCTCCTCCGCCGGTGACGCGCCTCCGCAAAGCCGATCCTGTCGAGCGTGAGGCCTACCGTGAGCCCGCCGTGGTGGCGCCTCCCCCCGTGGTTGAGGCCCCTCCTCCCGCCGTCGTCGCGCCGGTGGTTGAGGCCCCGGTGGTCGAGCCCGCCGCCACCCCCGCCCCTGTGGCCGTGGCCCCGGTTGTTGACGCCCCCGCGCCCACCCCGGTGGTCGTTGAGGCCGCCGTCGTCACGCCGGTGGTGGTCGCCGCCCCCGAGCCCGTCGTGGCCGCTGTTGAGCCCGCCGCGCCCGCCACCGTCGCCGCCCCCGTCGTCGAGGCGCCCGCCGAGCCCGCGCGTCGTGTGCCGGTTCGTGCCGCCCCGCCGCCCCCCCCCCCC
>JAKLKE010000460.1 GCA_023150775.1 Myxococcota bacterium | reverse complement strand
CGCCGGGAACCTCACGCACCCCTTGGGCCAGGGGGATCGGCAGGCCCCGGCGCACGGCCTCGGCGACGATGCCCCGGGCGATGGGGTGCAGGCTCTGGCGCTCCACGGCGGCGGCGAGGCGAAGGGTGGCGTCGTCGGCCTCCACCACGACGGGCTCCCCTTGGGTCAGAGTGCCGGTCTTGTCGAAGGCGACGAGGTCCACCTCGGCCAAGCGGCGCAGGCCCGCGCCTCCCTGAAAGAGCAGGCCCCGGCGGGCGGCGGCGCCGAGCCCGGCGGCGGTCGCCAGCGGCGCGGCGAGGGCCAAGGCGCAGGGGCAGGCCACGACGAGCACGGCGATCACCCGGGGCAAGGTGTCGTGAACGCCCAGGGTGAGCGCGCCGATGGCGAAGGTGGCCCCGGCGACGGTCAAGGTCGCGGCGGTGAAGAAGGGGGCGATGCGGTCGGGCAGAGACGGCGGCGTCGGCTTGGCCTGGGCGCCGCGCAGCCCCGTCGCCATGCGGCTGAGCAGAGTGGACTCCCCGGCGGCCTCGACCATCACCCGCAGCCCACCGTCGAGGAGCACCCCTCCGGCGACCACCCGGTCACCCCGCCGCACCGTGCGCGGCTCGGACTCCCCGGTGAGCAGGGCCATGCCGACGTTGGCCTCACCCTCGGTGACGAGGCCATCGGCGGCGATCTCTTCGCCGAGCGCGACCTCCAGCACGTCGCCCAGACGTAAGGCCGAGGGGGCGACGTCCTCCGGGCCCGCCTCGCCGACCCGGCGGGCCGAGCGTGGGGCCCGGGCGGCCAAAGACGAGGCGGCTTCAGCGGCCCGGGTGCGCCCGCGCTGCTCCAAGAGCCGCCCGCCCAGCAGCAAGGCGACGAGCATGGTGAGGCTGTCGAGGTAGCTGTCTTCGCCCCGGAAGGTCGCGAAGACGCCGTGACCGTAGAGGATCGCCACGCCGACGCTCAAAAAAAAACACAAAGAACGGCTCGGCGGCCCAGAGCGCGACGGGGGTGGCGAGGATGAGGTTGGTCCACTGCAACAAGGTGGTGAAGCGCGGGTCCATGCCGCTCCACCAGCCGAGGTACACGCTCACCGAGCTCATCATCACGTTCATCGCGACGAAAGACGCCAAGCCCAGCCGCAGCAGGAGCGCGCGGTCGGGGGTGACGCCGCTGTCTGAGGGGCGCGGGGAGTAGCCCAGGTCCTCGACACGGTGGGCGAGCTGGCCGAGGTCGGTCTGTGTCGGATCAAAACGCAGGGCGCAGCTCCCCGAGGCGTAAGAGACCTGAACCTCCCGCACGCCCGGGGCGCCCTGGAGCACACGCTCGACGAGCCAGACGCAGGACCCGCAGCGCAGACCATCAATGCGGAGCATCGCGACGTGGTCCCCGTCGGCGGCCGTCTCTACCGGCAGGTGCTCCCAGCCCGCGCTGCGACCGCTGGGGCGAGGGGAGGGGGCCTCGCGGCGCTCAAAGTGCCGCCCCAAGCCCGCCTCACGCACCATGTCCGCCGCCGTCTCACAGCCATGACAGCAGTACACGACGCCGACCGCCTCGACCTGGGCGCCACACCATGCGCAGCCCGTCTGAGTGTTTGAGGCGGTCTGGGGCGCGTCCTCCGTCACGGCGGGCATGTCAGCGCCGCTCCTGCTCGTAGGAGGGGGAGATCTGGAGGTCACCTTGGACGGCGAGGCTCACCATGTAGAGGTTCACGGCCACGACGATGGCCAAGGTGACACAGACGCCGATGATGTAGCGCATCTCAGCTCTCCGGCGTGACGGAGCCGCCGCTCATGAAGGTGGTGTGCACCGAGACGCGGTCAAACGGCGCCTCGACATGAACGGTGATGGGCAAGGCGCGGGGGATGACCTCACCCGCTGGAACCCGCACGATCAGCGGGACCGTGACCTGCTCGCTGGGGTTGATGGTCAAGGGCGTGGTGATGATCTCGGCGTCGCCGGGCATCCCCGTGATGTGGAGCTGGAACGGCCCGGTGAGGCCCTCGGGGCTGTTGTTGGTCACCCGCAGCAGGTAGGTGTTCCGTACGCCGCCGTCCGCGTCTACGGTGTACAGAGAGCCCGGCGCGCGGTTGACGGCGACCTCAAAGTCGTGGCGGTTGGCCATCAGCGCCACAAAGGCCGTGGCGATGCCCAACAACAAGGCGCTGTAGGCGACCGTGCGCGGACGCAGCACCCGGGGCGAGCGGCCCTCGCTCTCGGCGATGGTCGTGTAATGAACCAGGGGCTCCATGTTGAACTTCTCCATCACGCTGGAGCAGGCGTCAATGCACCGGCCACAGGTGATGCACTCAAGCTGGTACCCCTCACGGATGTCGATGCCTTGGGGGCACACAGAGACACACTTGTCACAAGAGACGCAGGCGCCCTCTTTGGGCAAGGGCTCACCCTTGGCCTTCGCCGCGCGGAACAGCGAGCGCCGGGGCTCACGAAACCAGGCGAAGTCCGCGAAGAGCACCGCGCCCAGAGCGCCGGTCAAGGCGTAAGAGACCTGGTCGGCCTCGCCGGTCCACAGGGCCGCGGCGCCGGAGAAGTAGCTCATCACGGTCATCGAGAGCAGGCCCGCCACGGCGGCGAAGCCTGTCCACTTGAGGCCCTTTCGCCACACCTTGTCGAGGCCCTTGGCGTCCATGGTGTACGGCAGACGATCCCGGGCCATGCGGCTGGCGCGATCCCCCTCGATCTTCTCTTCGATGCGGCGGATCCACTCCTCTAAGAAGACCGTCTGCGGGCAGAGGTACCCGCACCACAGACGACCGTAGAGCGCGGTGAAGAAGAACAGCGCGAAGGCCAAGAACAGCCCGATGAGCACCAGAAAGATCGTGTCGGACGGCGTGAAGATCTGGCCGAGCGCGTACAGACGACGGCCCGGCAGATCGAGGCGCAGCATCGGGTGACCGCCGAGGGAGAGCCAAGGGGTGATGAACAGGATCGCGTGCAGCAGGATGCCTGATACGCGGTGGATGCTCTGGTATTTTCCCTTGATTCGTGCGGCATAAATCCACTGCCGCACCCCGGCGATCTCTGGGCGGTTCACTGGCCACCTCCTGCGGCGTGAATGTAGGCGGCCACCTGGGCCACCTTCTCAGGCCCCAGGATAGGGCCCCAGGTCAACATGCCCTTCTCGGGCACACCCTCGGTGATCACCTTGGTGATGGACTCAATGCTGCCGCCGTGAATCCACTCGCCGTCGGTGAGGTTGGGGCCGATGCCGCCCTTGAGCTCGGGGCCGTGGCAGCCGATACAGTTGGTCATGTAGATCGCCTTGCCGGCCTCGGCGAGCACCTTGGGGTCGGCAGCGGCGACTGTGGCGGGGTCGGGGGCGGGCCAGCGGGCCTCGGCGGCTTGCACCTCAGCGAGGTACTCCCCGGCTTGGGAGCGCCCAGCGACGAAGTGGTAGTGGACACCATAGACGACGGCCCAGGCGATCGTGAAGTAGAACAGACCTAACCACCACGCGGGCAGAGCGTTGTCGTACTCCTCGATGCCGTCGGCCTCGTCCGAGTGCCCCATCGGCACATCTTGGTTCTCGCGGCTCATGGCTCACTCTCCGTCATCGTCGAGGGGGATTCGTGCGGCGTCGATCATCTGCTGGCGGTTGGCGGGCCACCAAGCCCAGACCGTCCAGCCCACGAAGAACGCCAAGAAGATCGCCGTCATCATGCCCATCACCCACATGTCGGAGGCGGACTCAGACGCGGCGCGAAACACGGGGTTCATTGGGCGCTCCCGGTGGTCTCAGCCGCCTCAGCTTGGGCGACCTGGTCCTTGAGGGCCTTCTTGCCGTCTGTGCCGAGGCGCTGCAGGTAGGCGATGAGCGCCACGATCTCGTGGTCGGCCTCGATGTTCTCCACCTTGGACTGGCGCAGGCGGCCGACGATCTCTTCACCTTGTTTGGCGATGGTCTGGGGCGCGGCGTCGATCTCGGCCTGGGTGTAGTGGCCGAAGACCGAGAGCGCGGTCATGCTCGCTTGCACGTCCGCGGCGTCGATCTTGTCCTCCAAGAGCCAGGGGTAAGACGGCATGATCGAGCCCGGCGAGGTGGAGCGGGGGTCTTTCATGTGCTCGTAGTGCCACACGTCGGGGTATTTTCCGCCCAGGCGGTGCAGGTCGGGGCCGATGCGCCGGGAGCCCAACAAGAACGGACGGTCGAAGCTGTACTCTCCGGCGCGGCTCCACTCGCCGTAACGTAGGGTCTCGGCGCGGAAAGGACGCACCATCTGGGAGTGACACTGCACGCAGCCTTCACGGGCGTAGATGTCGCGTCCGGCCTGCTCCAGGGGCGTGTAGGGGGTGACCTCGGCCATGGCCTGGGGCCCGGCGCTCACGGTGAACAGGGGGACGATCTCCACCAGTCCGCCGACGCTGATGGCGAGGGTGGTGATCACCGCGAACAGGGCGCTCTTGTGCTCCAGGGTGCGGCGGTGCCAGCTGTCCGGCGGTGGGGACTGCGGGGAGTTGCTGTCAGGGTGAGACATGTTCGGCTCCCTTCACTTCGCCGGAGCGGGAGAGGGGTTGATGGCTTGGTTGG
>JAKLKE010000045.1 GCA_023150775.1 Myxococcota bacterium | reverse complement strand
ACGCCCTCGAAGGTGTAGGCCAAGGTGGCCGTGACGAGGATCACCGCGGTGCAGGCGCCGGAGAGGGCGGTCCAGCGGCTCGGCGCGGGCAGGCTCAGGCCGCCGAGCTGAACCTGGCCGGCGTCACGCCACCAGCCTGAGGCGAACAAGAACAAGAAGGTGACGACGACCGAGGCCGCCGTGCTGGCCGGCAAGATCGCCGCGCCGTCTACGGCGGGCAGGCCCGGCACGAGCCCTGAGGACAAGGCCTTGGTGAGCGCGGTGAACGGCACATAGCAGAGGAAGTACAGCAGCGCCGCGCGCCAGATCCCGACGTGTTCACCGAGGATGTCGCACCTCCGCAGCGGTTGAGCGGGATCTATGGCGCGGCCAGGCCTGCGCGGCGCCGCTCACCTCGACGGATCCTGCGCCAGCGCAGGACATGGGCCGACTCAGCCCAAGGCCGCCGCGTCCAGCGCCCGCAGAAACTCATCGACGTTCAGGCGCCCGTCGCCGCCCCGGTCGTGCTTCTCCACGAGCGCCTTGGCCTCACCGTCGGTGAGGTGCTCATCAAAACGCACCATCGCCGCGCGGAGCTCTTCAGCGCTGAGGAAGCCGTCGCCGTCGAGGTCAAACTCTTGGAACACGGCCTTGAGCTGGGCGCGGACGTCAGGGCTGAGGTGAGAGAGGCGCTTCTCGGGCATGGTCAGGCTCCACGGTTGAGGAGGCCCTCATAACCCGAAGCGCTCAGCCCGGCGGCGCGGAGAGCAGGTCCGCCGCCGAGCGCGGCGCGGCGACGGCCTCACGGAAGAGCGCGTAGACCTCAGCGCCTTCAGGCAGGGTGAGGTCACCCTCGGTGAGCGCGGCGAAGACCGGGCCCTCCAAGGGCGGCAGGGCCTCATAGAGCGTGTCAGCCTGGGCGTTCAGCACGCGGCGAAAGAGGCCGTGGGCGTCTTCGCCCGGTCGCCGGGTCAGCTCACTCGTCGCCCAAGGGCTGCGCACGAGCACCCGCTGGGCCCGGGCGGCGGCGTGCAGCGCAGCGAGGCGGAACATCGTCGGGCGGCTGCCGTGCTCAAAATAATCGAGGAGGCGTGGACACACCGACTGAATGTCTTTGGTGGAGGTCGCCACGTTGTTCATCGAGAGCTGGCCTTTTCGGGAGACGTCGAGCCAATGAAGCCGCCGCGTCGCCAGATCCACCACCAAGGGCATAAAGACGCCGTTCGGGCCGTCGAGCGCGAACCGAAGCCGCACGGTGCGCGGGTCAAAGATGGCGTTCGCCTCGTCCTCACGCACCATGAGCCCAGCAAACGCGCGCTCCAGCTTCGAGAACGGCAGGCCGGAGTAGGCGTTCACCACCATCACGGCGAAGCGGTAGCCCTGGCTGCGGGCGCTCTTGAGGAGCAGGTCTACAAACTCCGAGGCGCCGTCGGGGTGCGGGGCGCTGGTGAAGTCGCCAGAGGACCGGGCGACGATGACCCCGCCCGCGCTCAGCTTGAGCTGATAATACGAGCAGACGCTCTGATACGCCCAGTCGTCGCCATAAAAGCCGACGCTGAGGTCCAGATCCGTGTGGGATCCGTCTTTGGGCGGCTGGCACCAGTGCATGAACAGTCGCAGCAGGGGCCCCTCGGGCAGGGCGAGGCTCGATCCACGGGGCAGGTTCACCGCCGAGACGCTCGCCGAGCGCTCATTAAACGGCACGATGATCTGGTCGAGGCTCTGATCGATCACCGCGTCCTGCACGGGGCCCAGGCCAGCGAAGCGCGTGAGCAACACACGCTCTAAGCCCTCGATGATGGGGGCGATCCGCGCGGCGTCAAGGAGCGGCCGTGTGTCTTTGGCCGACGGCGCGTTGAACAGCGGCGTGGCGGGGAAAAACACGCGGTCGGGGCCGGGCTCGTGGCGCCGGGCCAAGGCCGTCGTGAGGGTGAGCAGCATCGGCGTGGTGAGACGCGGGGCCACCGCGAGGATGGCCTCGTCGGGCGCGCGGCTCGTGGGGTCGAGGCGCAGGAGCAGGTCGAGGCGCCGGGCCAGCTCCCCCGGCCGGGCGCGGAGGTGCGCGGTGAGCCCCGCCACGTCTTTGGCCCGGAGCAGGCGCTCGGCGACCGCCCGGAAGGTGTTCAGCGTCGGGCGGCCTCGGGCGTCGTGGTGGACTGTGTTAGATTCGCCGAGTAGGGTCTTGGCGATCGGCGAGGTCGTGCCCCGCAGCGTCACAAACGCCCCGGCGATGACCGGGAAACGCTCCGCAAACTCATAGGGGTGCAGGCGCTCCCCCACGCCGCGCCAGAGGCTCTTGTGGCGCAGGAGGTCTTCAGCGAGGGTGGCTTCAGGCAAGGCGTTGAGCAGGCCCAGCAGCGCCCGGCGTAGGGGGCGGCCCATCTTGGCGACGACAAACCGCGCGGAGGAGACCGTGTGGGTGGCCACGGCGGGCTGGCTCTGACGGGTCTTTGAGTCCCAGCGCCGATCGCCTTTTTTGACGGGCACCCGCTTGATCTTGGCCTGCAGGCTCACATCCGCGCCGGAGAGCACGGCGATCACCCGCAGCACGTCCGTCGCCGTCTTGAGCCGCGCGCTGAGCTGGGCGTGCAGCGCCGGGTCGTTGGGGTGCGCCGTCAGCAGCCCGCCGAGCACGATGGCGAGGTTCTCCTTGACGGGGATCAGCTCGGGCAGCCAGTCCAGGAGCGTGAGGCCCTTCTCGGCGACGAGGAGCTTGAGCGCGGCGGCGTCGTCGGGGCTCATCGCCTGGGCGCGGGCGCACAGACGCTCCAGGAGCGCGCGGGCGGCGGGCTCTTCAGCGCTGGGGTGGAGCAATTGCAGCTTGATCCAGCGCTCGTTGGGGCTCAGGGGCCTCGGCGCCTCGTCCGCGGTGAAGAACCGCGAGCCCTCGATGAGTTTGGTCCCACACACCGGGCAGCCCGTCGTGGCGGTGATGTCAAAACACCGCTCACAGACGACGTGGTGACACGGCCGCAGCACATGGCTGCTGCCCACGCCGCCGCAGGTGATGCACGGCTGGCCGTCCTGCTGGAGATAATGCACCAACATCCGCTGAATCCACAGCGTGAAGCTATCTTCGGGCACGCCGTCGGGGAAACGCCGATAGAGCGGGCTGTGCTTGACGTGGGCGCCTTTGGCCTGGGCCAGCGCCTTGGGCAGCCAGCCATAAAGCGCCGTGAGCTGCGCCAGCGGCATCCGGCCGAGGCGCGTGAGCAAGGCGTAGCTCGGGACATAGCCGAGCTTGGAGAGCTCCAGGGCCAAGGCGTAGGCGGCGCGCTCGTTGTGTTCTTGCTCGCCGAGCTCCGGCGGCAAGACGACGAGGCCATCACGGGCGGCGAGCAGATCGCGGAGCGTCAGAGGGGCCTCAGGTCGAGAAGGGGTGGGAGGAGAGCGTCCGCGCTAAGACCTAAATGGGGAGAAGGAAGCGCGGACTGAGCCTCCCGCAGGTCTTGTACAACGTGGAGGTCGCCGATGTCAAGCGGGCGCCGGGGCCGCCGGGGCCTCGAGGCGCGGAGAGGCGGGAGGAGAGCGTCCGCGCTGAACCAGTCTTCGATGAGAAGAGGAGAAGGAAGCGCAGACAGAGCCTCTCGGGGCCTGGGTACCTGAAGGGCGGGGTGGGGGTCGAGGGGGCGGCGGGGCGAGCGGGTCGGCGGTCGACCGGGCCCAGCGGCCTCAAAGAACGCCCTCACCTCGTGTGGAGGGGCCTCGACGGAGGGTGGGGGCGCCTGGCGGCCCCTGTGGCGGCTCAGGGCAACTCACCCGTCAACCCCGCCCACTCCCCATCCAGCGCCGCCAGCGCCGAGGCCACAAACTCCTCCGTGTTCACGCCCTGCGCCTCGGCGTAGCGCCGGGCCTGCAGCAGCATGTCGAGCTTGTCTAAGGCCTTTACGAAGCGCCCCTCGGCGCTCAGGCCGTACTCTTCGGCGAGGGTGGTCAGCGCCTCGGCGTTGGGCAATGGCGCCAACATCGCCGCCAGGGCCTCACGCTCTCGCTGGGCCTTCTCGGCTTTGGGCACGGCGTTGGCGTCTGAGGGTGCAGGGGATATAGTGTCAGCGCGGCATGTCCACAACACCATGGGATACTGAGCGACCAATGCGTCAACCCGTCGTGACCCCGACGTCCTATGGCCCGATCAAGCTTGAGCAACCCCGGCTTCACGAAGGTCGCTTTCAATGAGCGATAAGAAGAACGATAAGTTACCCTTCAGCAAGCCAGAGCTTCGTAGCGGGTTCAGGCGCCTACGGGACGCCGTTGGCGCTACGCTCAGCGACGCTGCCGCGACCCCCTCCTCCTCAACCCGCGTGAGCGCTCCGGCGCTGCTTCATGCCTTGTATGCGGTGGAGTGTGGCCTGAAGTGTTGGCTCCTCCAGCGGGGTCGACTGGAGAGCACCGCTGCGCTCGACAAGGAGTGCCTAACGCACGATCTGAACAAGCTCACCGAGCTGGTTGAGCAGCGTCTGGAGCTGAAGCCATATTGGCATTCCGAGAGTCCAACGAAGCTGCGGGTGCCCGTCGCGCAGCTTCATGAACTCTACCGATACGGGGGACGCCTCACACTAAAAGATGAGCGCACCCTCGCAGCCTCTATTCACCGCCTGATCCTCTCCATCGAAGAGAACGTGCCCTGATGCCCTCCCCAATGCTCTTGCTCACCTGGCGCGATGTGGCCGAGCGGATGAGTCCCCCTCTCTCCGATGAGCGCGTCTCCCTCGTGGCTGAAGTTGACCGCTTCAGCGTCAGGGTCTACACCGATGACGTCGAGCGCGCCCTGCGAGAGCTCTCGGAGCGCATCGGACCGGCCTTCGACCAAAAGCGGCGATGTGTTGAGCTGCTCGGCGTTCCCGAAGCGCCCCGCACGCTCCCGGTCGAGCTGTTACCAAGCGAGGACGCCCCAGAGCGGCCAAATCTTCCCCAGCGCCCGCTGTGGGCGACACCTCACATCGACCTCCCGGCCTTCGTGAGGGGCCCAGGCATAGCAACCAACGGCCTCGCCGCGTTCTTCTCTTTCAAAGGCGGGGTGGGCCGCACGACCGCTTGTTTTGCCTCGGTCATCCGGATGTTGGACCGAGAGGATCCACCCAGAGTGTTGTTCATCGACGCGGACGTCGAGGCGCCTGGGCTCACCTGGTTCGTGAACCACGAGGAGCGGTTGAGCTGGCTTGACGCGCTCGCGCTCATTCAAGACGCCGACGACTGGCGAGCGGAGGCGCTGCCTATCATCGCGGAGCGGATCGAGGCCTCAACCATCGCCTTGGAGCTCCCCGCGGGTCGGCGTGAGTTCTTCATCATGCCTGCGGTGAGGGGGCTCTCGCAGCTCGTCAACGTCCCAGTGCCGATGGAGCAGGCGATCCGACGCAGAGGGCACGCTTGGGTGATCGGTGATCTCTTGATGGCGCTCAAGGAGCGGCTAGAGCTGGACGCGATCGTGGTGGATCTTCGGGCGGGGCTCACCGAGATGTCTTCGCCGCTGCTCCTCGATCCACGAGTTCACAATGTGCTCGTCACGAGCTGCTCTCCCCAGTCCGTTGAGGGGATCAAGTTCGCGCTAGAGCGCGCAGAGCTAAAGACGGGCTGGCCGCTCAGCGTCGACATGTTGGTGACGCAGGTTCCGCCGAGCGGCGATCAGCGCTTTCAAGAGGTCCGACAGGCGCTGATCGACGCATGGGCGGGTGCTCGTGACAAGCAAGACTCGGACGATGGTGTGGTGCCTGAGCCCGCTCGGGTAGACTTTGAGCAGCAGCTCATCGTCTTCGATGAAGTGCAGAACGTCGCCGACAGGCTGCGGGGGACGAGCCTATGGCGCGCCGTGGAGGGTGTCGTAGAGCGAATGTTGCCTCAGCGCGTGGTGACTCCGCCGAGAATAACGGGCCCGGTGTCGAGGGAGGCCATCGCGAAGCTGGCTGCGCGCTACGAGTACGCCGAGAAGAGCGAGGGTCTCGCGCTGCTCGCGACGCCACCGCTCAAGAGCTTGGCTCGACGGGCGATTGGCCAGCTCCCGTTGTCCGTGGTCATCGGCTCAAAAGGCGCGGGCAAGACGTTCGCTTGGGCTCAGCTGGTTCGGGCCGCGACGTGGTCAAAGTTCGCGGAGGCCGTAGGCGTCAACGTCGCTGATGCGAATGACGCGCTCGTCTTTCCGCTCCTGCGCCCTAAGAACATCGGTGATGATCTCCAGGCCGCAGCCGAGCGCGCAGAGAAGACTGTCGCGACGCCCCGGATGCACTCCGGTGAGCTCGCGAACCGACTGCACGAGCTGAAAGACAACGATGACGCGAAGAGCTTCTGGCTGCGCGCGATCGTGGAGCGGCTGAACCTGCCGCATGACGCGAGCCGATCCGTTCGTGAGCTTGATGAGGCGCTCAGGGAGCGTGGCCAGCGTGTTGTGCTGGTGGTGGACGGTCTTGAGGACGCGCTCCAGTCAGGTCCGGGCAAGCCGATCCATGAGGCTCAGAAGCGGGCTCTTCGTGAGCTCATGCAGGACCTTGTGAACGACCTTCGTGAGCTTCGGGCCCAGCAGCTCGGGGTGGTGGTGTTTGTCCGTCAGGACATCGCTCGTGAGGCCATCCCACAGAATTATGGGCAGTTTGCCGCGCGGCATGACGACGTCGCGTTGTCCTGGTCATCTGAAGACGCGCTGCGGCTGGTGTTGTGGCTGCTCGAACAGGCGGGGTGGTCGCTGCTTCCTTCGAAAGACATCACCAGTGAGCCCTATGAGCGGCTCGCGAAGGCGCTGCATCCGTTTTGGAACGAGAAGATGGGGGGAGGCCGCGAGGCCTTTACCGATCGGTGGGCGATCGCCGCAATCTCTGACCTGAATGGGCGATTTCAGGCCCGGGATCTCGTTCGACTGCTTCGGTGGGCGTCGAACCAGTCCGACGTGATTCCGCTGCGTCCACAGGCCATTCGTGACGCCATCCGCTACTGCTCGGAGATGAAGATCGAGGAGTTGGAGGCTGAGGTAGGTGTGCTAAAGAAAGTCTTCGACAAGCTCAGGGGGATACCCGAGGACGAGAAGACCATCCCGCTGGGCGGTGACAAGCTCCGGCTCGATGAGGAGGAGGTGAGCTTCCTCAAGGGTATTGGGCTCTTGATCTTCGACGAGAAGGAGCAGCTCTACTACATGCCCGAGATCATCCGGCAAGGGCTCGATTTTAAGCTCTCCCGCGTCGGCCGCGCACGGGTGCTCGGGCTTCAGCAGCTCGCGCTCAAGCAGCGTCGCTGAGCGCAGCCCCTCAGCCGCTCCTCAGCCCGCCAACCCCGCCCACTCCCCATCCAGCGCCGCCAGCGCCGAGGCCACAAACTCCTCCGTGTCTACGCCCTGCGCCTCGGCGTAGCGCCGGGCCTGCAACAACATATCGAGCTTGTCCAGAGCCTTCACGAAGCGCCCCTCGGGGCTCAGGCCGTACTCTTCGGCGAGGGTGGTCAAGGCCTCCCCGTTCGGCAGCGCCGCAACCATCGCCGCCAGCGCCTCCCGCTCCCGCTGGGCCTTCTCGGCTTTGGGCACGCCGTCGTGGGGGGTGAGGTCGCCCACACGCACCTCGGCGAGATCGTGCAGGATGGCGATGGCCAAGGCGCGGCCGCGGTCGAGCTGCGGTGGGCACAGGGCCAGCACAAGCCAGGCCACGCCCCAGGAGTGCGCCGCGACGCTCTCGGGTGACTGTACGCCGACGCGCGCCCAGCCCGCTCGGGGCAGCTCTTTGAGGCGCAGGGCCTCCATGAGGGCAGCCCGGCGCGGGTCGTCCGCTAACGACACACGAGCGCCCGCTGCTCGGGGCGGTCCATGCTGATCACCAGGGGGCGGGGGCTCGCTTGGACCTCCTCAAAATCTCGGCGATCCCGCAGGCCACGCCAGCCGAGCTGGATGAGGATCTGCGCCGTCGCCGCGCCGAGGCTGTTGCCGGGGCCGGGCAAGAGCACCGCGTCGGGGCCGTGCTCACCCATAGCGGCGCGTAGGCAGAGGTTGAGATCAAAGGTGTCGGTCACCTGGGTGGTCAAGGTGTAGCGGGCGATGGCCGCCGGAGACACGGTCAGCCCGTAGTGTTCGCCGTCGCCGCCCACCATCGGCAGGGCCGGGCTACGCCAGGGCAGATCCGCGAGATCCGCCTGGGCCCGGGCGGAGCTGAGCGCCATGAGCGGCGTATGAAAGGCCGAGTGCAGGGGGAGCTGAAGCGGGAAGCTGCGGTCGCCGCGCTGGAGCTTGGGCAAGGTCTGGTTCAGCGCCGCGAGGCCCTCCCGGGTACAACCAAACACGGTCATCCCGCCCAGACGGATCGAGCGATACACCCCGGGGAGCTTGAGCGCCTCCTCGACCAGGTCGGTGAGCACGGCGTGGGCCCGCCAGTCGTCCCCCGCCGTGGGGTAGAGCACCTGGGCGCCGATGACGTTGTCCTCTTGGTAGGCGCCCAAGGTCTCCACCAGCCGCGCGGCGGCGAGCAGCGGGAGCGCCCCGGCGGCGGCGAGCGCCGTGTACCAGCCCATGCTGTTGCCCACGACGGCGACGGTCTGTGCTTTGTCTGGGTCGAGAGACTCCAGATCCGCCAAGGTGTAGCCGAAGGTCAACAAGGAGGCGTGCTCCCCGGCGAGGTGCAGCGCCGGGAAAAATCGCTCCGTGGCGTCGAGCGCCGTGAGCGTGGGGCGACCGGCCTCGGCGCGGAGCTGGTTGAGCTGGCGCACGGTCGGGCTCTCCGGCGGCAGGGTGCCGATCTGGGCGCGACCATAGGAGCCGCGGCCAGGGCAGAGCAGGAGCAGACGGCGTGGGGTGGTCTGGGACATGGTTATTTCTCCCCGACGAGCTTGAGCGCGGCGGCCTCGATGTCGTGCTCTTGCACCAGCACGAGGTTCGCGGCGGCGCCGAGCGGGATGTAGGTGTCCCAGGCGGCCACACGCGCCATTCGACCAGAGAAGCCGCCGTCAATAAGCGCCGTGAGCACCCCCTCGGACACGCCGCCCGTGCGCCGCGTCTCATCCACCACGAGCACCCGGCCCGTGGCGACGGCCTCACGCAGGATGTCCTCGATGGGCAAGGGGTTGAGCCATCGTAAATCCAGCACCCGGCAGCGGAGACCGTGCTGCTCCTCCAGGCGCCGCGCCACACGCTGGCTCATCCAGTGACCGTTCGCCCAAGAGATGATCGTGAGATCCCGGCCCTCGCCGGTCACCCGGCCCACGCCGATGGGCGCGGGGTCGGCGTCGGGTTCGTAGGGGGTGTTCCACAGGCCGTCGCCGTCTTGGTGGAGATCCTTCGTCATGTACAGCGCGATGGGCTCCAAGAACACACAGACCGCGCCGTCCACCTTCGCCGCGGCCACGCAGGTCCGTAACATCGCCGCGGCGTCGTCCCCTCGGCTGGGGCTGGCGATGACGAGGCCGGGGATGTCGCGTAAGACCGCCACGGAGTTGTCGTTGTGAAAATGCCCGCCGAAGCCTTTTTGGTAGGCGTACCCGGCGATCCGAACGACCATGGGGTTCTGGAACTGGCCCTGGGAGAAGAACTGCAGGCTGCCCGCCTCGCCCCGGAGCTGGTCTTCAGCGTTGTGCAGGTACGCGAGGTATTGAATCTCGGGGATCGGCAGGCTGCCCATGTGCCCGGCGCCGATGGCGAGGCCCAAGATCGTCTGTTCGTCCAAGAGCGTGTTGAACACCCGGCCCACCCCGGCGCGGCGGCTGAGGCCCGTGGTGACGTTGTACACGCCGCCTTTTTTGGCGACGTCCTCGCCGAACAACATCAGCTCGGGGTACTTCACGAGCAGGTCGCCCAAGGCGCGGTTGATCTGTACGGCGAGGTGGCGCGGGCGGTCGGCCTCGGGGAGCTTGCCCTCCCAGAGCTTGAGGCGCGCGTCTGTGTCGGGCGCGCGGCGGGCCTCGGCCTCAATGAGCGCCGGGCGGCGCGGGGCCAGGGGCGCCACGACCTCTTCAGCGGTGGTGAGCTTGGGGCGGTCGGCGGCCTCTTGGGCCAAGGCGGCGCAGCGGGCGCGGGTGTCTTCGTACAGACGAAGGAGCAGCTCTGGGCTCGCCCAGCCGCCCTCGATCAGGAGGCTCGCCGCGCGGCGCAGGGGGTCCATGGCCTCGTTCGCCTCGATCTCCTCCTCGCTGCGGTAGCTCTGCTCCACGTCCGAGCCCGCGTGGCCGAGCAGTCGCACCACCCGCAGGTGCAAAAACGCTGGGCGGCGGTGCTCACGCACATAGCTGACGGCGGCCTGGGCGGCGTCGTAGGCCTCGGGGAGATCCAGGCCGCTGCCGCCAAAATACCGCATCCCCGGGCGGTGCTGGTGGTTCGCCGCCACCCAGCCCGAAGGCGTAGCGACGGAGATGCCGATGCCGTTGTCTTCACACACAAACAAGACCGGCACGGGCACGTTCTGGAACGACGACCAGCACGCGGCGTTGATCGCGCCTTGGGCGGTGGAGTGGTTGGAGGAGGCGTCGCCGAAGGTGCAGACGATGACGCTGTCGTCTGGCACGTCCAGGGGCAGGCCGAGGCGTTTGCGGCGCTCCAGAGTGAAGGCCGCGCCGACGGCTTTGGGCAGATGAGACGCAATGGTGCTCGTCTGGGGCGGGATGTACAGAGACTTTGAGCCGAAAACCTTGTGGCGGCCTCCGGCGATGGGCTCGTCTTTGGCCGCGGTCACGCCGAGCAGCACGTCGAGGAGCGGGGTTTGACCAGGGACCTGACGAGCGCGCTGCACAAAAAATCCGCCGGAGCGGTAGTGCAAAAACGCCATGTCCGTGGGGCGTAAGGAGGCGGCGACGGCGGCGCTGCCCTCGTGCCCAGCGGAGCCGATGGTGTAGAAGCTCGCGTCCCGGGACTTGAGGTCACGGGAGGCCAGGTCCAGGTGGCGGCTGGCGATCATCGACTCGAAGAGCTGCAGCGCGAGGCGCCCGGTGAGCCGGCTGCCGGGGGCGACGGCGGCGTCGAGGTTCACCTGGGCGGGGCCCGGCGTGAGCCTCGCGACGTGCTGAAGGAAGCGCTGGTCGACCACTGCGGCGCGGTTGACGGCCATGGGAGAGGCTCCGAGGAGGGGGCAGGACGCGAGGGTTTATCCCGTCTGCGGCCTCGGCGAGAGGCCCTTTAGCGGCGTCGCGCGGCGAGCAGCCCCTCACGCAGCCCGGCCTCGCAGGCGACCACACCGCCCACGCCGAGGGCGCGCCAGAGCGCCACCAAGGTGAGCGCGCCCCGGGGCAGGCTTTGTTCACGGCGAAGGTCGTAGCCCGGCAGGCGCCGCCGCTCGTCCAGAGGCAAGGTGTTGAGCCGCTCGGCCACGGCCTCCAGCTCCGTGAGCGACGCGGTTCGGCCGTGGCGCTCCTCCCCCTGCTCACCCCGGGCCAAGGCCGCCATGTGGGTGAGGGTCAGGGCCGTGCCCGCGGTGACGACGACCCGGTCCACGGACGCCGCGGAGAGGCGCTGGGCGTCGGCGGCGCTGAGCGCGGCGCGCACCTCGTCCTCAGGGCTCAGGCCGGACTCGCGCAGGTGGCCCAGGGGCAAGGAGAGATCGGCGAGGATTTGGCCATCTTCGCCGAGGATCAGCTCGGTGGAGCGCCCGCCCATGTCGATGACCAGCAGGCGCTCGCCGGGCTGGCCCGCTCGGGCGAACACGCCCAAGAACGTCGCCTGGGCCTCCTCAGCGCCGCTGAGCACCCGCACCTGGGCCCCCGTGGCCGCCGAGAGCCGGGCGGCGACCTCCTCGCCGTCTGCGGCGTCGCGTAAGCTCGCCGTCGCCGCGACCTCCACCACCTCGACGCCCCAGGCGCGGGCGAGGCGGACCATCTCCGCCAAGGCGTCCCGGGTGAGCGCCTCCCGAGCGGGGTCGACGCGGCCCTGGACGTGGCGGCCCAGCTCAGCCTGGGCGCGGTGCACGGCGAGCAAAGCCGGCGCCTGGCCCGGGGGCAAGGCCGCGATGAGCAGGTGCAGAGAGTTCGAGCCCAAGTCCACGACCGCCACCCGCGGCGGGGCGGCCGGGACCACGGCGCTCACTGGAAGAGCCGGGCGAAGAGCGGCGGCGCCAAGAACAGGAGCTCCGCCGGGGTGCGCGGGGGCAGCGAGTCCACGCGTAGGCAGGCGACGGTGGCCGGCTGGAAGTGCAGCACCCCCCGGGCGCCGAGCAGTGATCCCGCGAGGCGAGAGAGCCCGGGCTCGTGGCCGACGACGAGGGGGTCGATGAGCTCCCGGGCGCCGAGCTCGGCCAAGAGCGCCTCGTCGGCCTCGACCACGGCGGGCAGCACGTCGAGCGGCGTGCCCGGGAAATGTTTGAGCGCGATGGCGGCGGTCTGGCGGGAGCGGGTGAGCGGTGAGCACACGATGGCGCCGGGGCACCAGCCGCAGGACTTCAGCCCGAGGATCACCTCGTCTACGATGCGCTCCCCGGCGTCGGTCAGGCGTCGGTCGGCGTCGCTCCGGGCGAAGGACTCGGCGATGCCGTGGCGCATGAGGGTGACGAGCATGAGGGCCTCTCTACCCCACCCGGGGCGGCGCCGCTACGCACGATCCAGGGCGGCGAGGAGCTGGGTGAGGGTTGAGTGGCGGCAGCCCTCGGCCTCGGCGCGGGCGGCGAAGGCCCTGGCCGAGGCCAGCTCCCCCTGCCGGGGCTCGCCGACGAGGCACAAGGCGCGGTGGTAATGGGCCAAGGCGAGGCTGAGCGTGGGCTCTTCAGCCCGGGACGCCATGGGGAAGAGCAGGGCGCGGCCCCGAATCACCACGGCCCAGGCCCGGGCGGCGTGCTCAAAGGCCTGACCGTCGTAGAGGCCCCGGGCGCACTCCTCACCCAGCTCGACGGCCAGGCGCGCGGCGGCCCGGGACTCGGGCTCCACATCGAGCCAACGATCGGCGAGCTCGGCGCCCTTCAAGGTGAGGCTGAGCCCCCCGCCAGCGTCCGCGCCGAACAACAGCCGCCCGGCGTCTTGAAGATCGAGGATCAGCCGCTTGAAGTGCGCGGGGTGCGGGTCGCGCTCCAGGAGCGCCTCGCCGTGGCGCAGGGCGGCGGCGAAGTGCGCCCAGGCGTCGCCGGGCTCCCCCAAACGCAGCATCAGGCGCGCGGCGAAGCCCTGGGCCTCGATCTGCTCTCGCTGGGCGGGGGCGTCGTCGGGGGCGGACTCGGCGAGGGCCTGGGCGACGGTCACCCGCTCCTGGGCGAAGGCCTGGGCGGCGCCCAGATCCCCAGCGTCTTGGGCCTCTTTGGCGAGGCGGTAGAGGGTGACGCAGAGCGCGAGGCGGCCGTGGGGCTCCGTCGCCGCCGCGCGCAGCTCGTCTAAGGTTCGGGCGCCGGGCAGGGTCGTCACGAGGGGCTCCACGACGTAGGGTGCGCCCCAGCATCCTGCCACAACAGAGCGCCCGCCGGGCCCCGAAGGACACGGCGGGCGTCAAACGACCGAAGGGCTCACCGCGGCCTAACGGCGTCGGCGGCTCAGGCCAAACATGGCGAGGAGGCCCATGAGCAGACCACCCGCGGCCTTGGGGGCCTCGGTGGTGGCGCAGCCCACGCCGCCGCCACCCTTGTAGGTGCCGCCGCGGACGATCTCGCCGTCGTCATCGGCGTTCAGCGGATCGGTGCCGTCATCCAGCACCTCTTGGCCGTCCTCGATGCCGCCGTCGTCGGTGTCAACGTCGTTGGGATCCGTGCCGTGATCCTTGATCTCTTCGCCGTCGTTGAGGCCGTCGCCATCGGTGTCCGCGTTCAGCGGGTCCGTGGGGGCGTTGCCGTAGTTGACGTTCTCGGTGCCCGCGACCTCGGCGCCGTCGGTGATCCCGTCGCCGTCCGTGTCAGGGTTGTTCGGGTTCGTCGGCTTGCCGTCGAAGGGGTTCTTGGAGCCGGAGGTCTCTTCGCTGTCGGTGAGGCCGTCGCCGTCGCTGTCGGGGTTGGTCGGGTCCGTGGCGTCGTTGTCGTAGCCGCTGTTCTCCGAGCCGTTGACCTCTTCACCGTCGTCGAGGTCGTCGCCGTCGGTGTCCGCGTCGTTGGGGTTCGAGGGGGTGAAGGTCTGGCCGTCGTCGGTCTCGCCGTTGACCTCCTCACCGTCGGAGAGATCGTCGCCGTCGCTGTCGGCGTTGAGGGGATCCGTCGGCGCGTTGTCGTAGCCGTCGTTGTCCGAGCCCGTGACCTCAGCGCCGTCGGTGAGGCCGTCGCCGTCGGTGTCGGGGTTCAGCGGGTCGGTGCCGATGTCGTTGATCTCTTCGCCGTCGGTGAGGCCGTCGCCGTCGGTGTCGGGGTCGTTGGGATCGGTGAGGTGGTCGTTGACCTCATCGCCGTCGGTGAGCCCATCGCCGTCGGTGTCGGGGTTCAGCGGGTCGGTCTCGGTGTCCTTGACCTCTTCGCCGTCGAGGAGATCGTCGCCGTCGGTGTCGACGTCGAGGGGATCCGTGCCGTAGTCCAGCACCTCCTCGCCGTCGCCCAGGCCGTCGCCGTCGGTGTCGCCGTCCAAGGGATCGGTGCCGAGGTCGTCCTCAACGCCGTCGTCGAGGCCGTCGTTGTCGGTGTCCGTGTCCAGAGGGTCGGTGCCGTCGTCGAACTCGTCGCCGTCGTCAACGCCGTCGCCGTCGCTGTCGGGGTCGAGGGGGTCGGTGCCCTCGTCGAGCTCGTCGCCGTCATCGAGGCCGTCGCCGTCGCTGTCGGGATCCAGCGGGTCGGTGCCTTCAGCGCACTCTTCGGCCTCGCCGAGTCCGTCGCTGTCGATGTCTTCATCGGCGTTGTTGGGGTCGGAGCCCAGGTCGAGCACCTCTACGCCGTCGTCTAAACAGTCGGCGTCGGTGTCAGGGTTTGAGGCGTCGGTGCCGAACAGATCGGACTCGGCGTCATCGGTGAGGCCATCGGCGTCGTCATCGCCGAGCTGGATCGCGCACAGTGGGCTGAGCACGTCGCCTTGGCGGATCACGACGTAGAGGTCGCCACCTTCAGCGCGCAGCGTCGTCGTGAGGTCGAGCAGGCCGTCCCGGGCCAAGCTGCCGCTCGTGACCGACGCCGAGACCGCGTCATAGACGGCGTAGGTGAGCGCGTCCCCCGAGGCGGTCTGCAGCTCGGCGTTGTACACGTCGATGATCGCGCAGCCCTCGTAGGTGGTGGCTTTGCTGCCGCTCGCCCCGTTGGAGAACGACGGCGGCGCCGCGCCGTCGAGGCGCACCCGGCCCTCACCGCCCGCCCCGCCCTTGTCGGCGCTGTCGGTGGAGACGCCGCCCGCGCCGCCCGCGACGCTGAGCGTCCCGGAGAGGCTGAAGTCGCGCCCGGCGAGGTGCAGGGCGCCGCCAGAGCCGCCGCCGCCGCCGGAGGAGTAGGTGTAAGCCGCCAGGCCGCCGACGCCGCCGTCCGCGGAGACCGCGCCGGTGATGTCCAAGGCGCCCCACGACACCAACATCAGCGCGCCGCCACCGCCGCCGCCGCCGCCGCCCGCGTAGTTGTTGACATAGCTGCCGATCCAGCCGTCGCCGCCCGCGCCGCCAGAGCCGCCCATGAGCGGCACGAGCTCGCTGTTGCCGTTGGCGAGGCCCGCGCCGCCGCCGTAGGAGCTGCTCGCGCCCTTCACGCCGTTGGAGCCGAAGCCGCCGCCGCCGCCGCCATAATCGAGCTGCCAGGTGCCCGTGCCGCCGCCGCCGCCGTAACCGCCCGCGCCCGCGGCGTAGCCGTCTGAGGTGGCCGAGCCGCCGGAGCCCCAGAGGTTGCCCGAGCCGCCCGCGCCAGACGAACAGTTCGGCGTGCCCGTGGTGGCGACCCCGGCGCCGCCGCCCACCCCGAAGGCGTGGTGCGCCCCGGTGATCGAGCTGCCCGCCAAGAACGCGCTGTCGCCGCCGTTGGGGGTGTCCGCCGTGGTGCCGCGCCCCGAGCCGCCGCCCGCGAAGCCGTCGCCGCCGGCCCCGGCGTAGCCCGTCGAGCTGGTGCTGCCGTTGGGGCCGCCGCCGCCGCCGCCCGCGCCGCCGGGGCCGCCGCGCCCGCCGTCACCGCCGTCACCGGGCCGACCACCTTGGGCGTTGCCCGTGCCATATCGCCCGCCCGCCGCCGCGGAGACGTCGAGCTCTCCGTCGATGAAGGTGTCGCCGGTCACCAGGAGGATGAGGGGCATGTACGCCTCATTCCCCGCGGTGGCGCTGTCGGGATCGTCGGTGTCCACCATCAAGGTGACCGACGCGGGGAGGTCGAGCGCCTCCAGCACCAGCGCGCCGCCGTCTGTGCGTTGTGTGGAGTCTAAGGTGAGCACGCCGTCCGCCACGCCGTCAGCGTCACCCACGCCGCCGTCCACCGGCGCGGGGAGCGGGGTCATGATCGAGAAGACGTTGTCTACGCCGCCCGAGGCCGTGAGCGCCACGCCGTTCACCGAGACCGTGCAGTCGGCGTCGATGGCGTCAGCGTCGATAAAAAACACCGTGCTGAGCACCGCTTTCGTCTTGGGGGCGCTGGGGTTGCCGTCGCCGTCGCTCACCACCGAGGGGCCGACGACGACATCAGCGCAGTCTGTGGTGATCGTCTCCGAGCCGGTGAAGCCGCCGACGCTGGACAAGATGTGCACCACGACCGCCGCCCCGGGGGGCCCCGCGTCGGGCTGGAGCAGCTCCGCCGAGTGGGCGAGCTTCGGGGCGATCACCCAGCCGAGGAGGGCGGGCGCGGCGGACCACAAGAGAGCGCGAACGTTCGACTTCATGTGCGAGGGCTCCAGGGAGGTGCGACAAGAATAGCCGCCCTCCTCTAGACCTCGCAGCACTTTTTTGCGCCCCGCGGACCTGACCGCGAAGATCCTGCCGGGGCCGTTGAAGGCCTCAGCTCGCGCTGATGCGCAAAACCTGCTTGCCGACGGCGTCGGTCACCCAGATCTCGTCGAGGCTGTCCGCCCAGATGCCCATGAGGCCGCCGGGCTCGACGTCTAAGGTGAGGTGATCAACCAGCTCACCCTCTACAGTGAACGCCCAGATGGTGCTCGTGGCGTTGTCGGTGACGAGGATGACCTCGCCGACCACCGCGAGGCCGGAGGGGGCCACCATGCCGTGATCCGCGCCGTAGATGAGGTCCCACATCTCGGCGTCGTCCATCTCGTAGTGCTCCGTGCCGCTCTCGCGGGTGCGGAGGTCGGAGCCGGGCTGGCCGGTGAGGGTGTCGAGCACCTTGATTGTGTTGTTTCCGGTGTCGGCGACGTAGAGGTAAGACGTCTCGTGCTCAAACTCTAGGTGAGACGGGATCCCCTCGACCCGCAGGACCGACCCGGTGACGTACTTGGCGATGATACCGTCGCTGTGGTCATCGTAGCCGACGCCGTGGTCTACCGCGAAGTCGTAGCGGCCGATGGCGCTGTTGTGGCCGTCAAACACCCAATAGACGTTGTCACGCTCCCAGGCCATGCCCATACAGTAGGGGCTCTCGTGGAGCATGTCGAGGTGAGAGCCGAGGTCTACGTTGCCGCCGTAGAGCTCGCTCAGGTACTCGACCGCCTCTGGGTTGGAGATCGCGAAGATGTCGCGGTTGGACGACCAGAGGGTCGGGCCCATGAAGTTGTTGGCTTTGGCCTGACCGTTGTAGGTGTTGCCGCTCTCTTGGCAGGTGCCAAACGTCATCGGCGCGCCAAAAGCGATGGACGAGGCGTTGTCCATGAAGTGTAAGGCGTAGGGGTCGATCAGGCGCTCGCTCACCTGGTTGGGGCCGCCCGCGTCGTCAAAGATGACCATGGCGTCATCGGAGCCGCTGACCACCCACAGCTCGCCGGGCACCTCGGGGTTGAAGCCCAGGTCCCGGGGGTTGCGCAGGCCGTCTTCAGAGCTGCCGATGACGGTGACGGTGACGGCGTCGAGGCTGTGCGCGCCGCCGCCGAGGGCGGGCACGGTGAGGGGCTCAACCTTTACATCGTCGGTCTTCCCCGTCTTTCCTGTGCAGCCGAGGAGGCTGAGGGTGAGAAGACAGGCGGTGGAGAGGCGTGCGGGCATGGGTTGAGGCTCCTTGTGGTGACACTAACTTGGTCGGTCGGAGGGCAGGGTCGCAACCCCTCCGCCGATTTCCAACGATTCTTGACAAGTTCCGCCCCGGCCCCAGGACCGGATAGACTGGCCTTGGAGGTGCTCATGGCCCACCCCGATGACCCCAGCGACCCCAAGCCGACGCCGCAGAGCGCGCCTTCACCCGCCGCTCCCAGCGCCGCCGCCGCCGAGGTGAAGGCCCTCGGCCGCCTGGTGAGCGAGGCCGCGCACTCCCTGCTCGACGGCGTCGAGACCTTACTCCTGGGCCGTGTCGGCGCCGCTGACGACGCGATCCGCGAGTCCGAGGGCGACCCCCTCACCCGCCTGCGCGCCGAGCGCGCCCTCGACGACGAGCGGCGCCAGCAGGCCCAGACCAAGGTGATGCAGGAGCGTGACGCGCGCCTCCGCCGCGCCCAAGACGAGCTCGCCCGCCTCAAGGCCGGCGGCGGCCCCAGCGCCGCGCCCGCCGAGGCTGAGCCCCCCGAGCCCAAGGCCCCGGAGAGCAAGAAGCGGAGCTTGTGAGCACGATTATTTTGATGGTTGACTTTGGCGCATCAAGGCGATCTGATAGGGCGGTCCCCCTTCGGAGCCTCCTATGTCCCTTGACCGTCTGAAAGAGCGCCTTGACCAGATCGCCTCCCGAGTGCCCGTCGTGCGAGGCCGCGGAGAGGAGGCCACCAAGCAGGCCCTCGTCTTGCCGATGCTTGACGCCCTGGGCTACGACATCTGGAACCCGGTGGAGGTCTGCCCCGAGTACGACGCCGACTTTGCCACCCGCAAAGGCAGCCAGAAGGAGCGGGTCGATCTCGCCGTGCTCGTCGATGGCGCCCCGCGCATCTTTCTGGAGGTGAAGTCCATCGACACCTCTCTGGACGGCAACGAAGGCCAGCTCGCGCGGTACTTTAACGCCTCGCCGACGGTGTCCCTCGCGGTCATCACCAACGGCGTCGAGTACCGCTTTTACACGGACACGGGCGAGCCGAACCTTATGGACGCCCAGCCGTTTTATACGCTTCGGCTCGACGCTTTGGAGCGAAACCTCGACGTCTTGGCCCGCTTTCACAAGTCCGTGTTCTCGCCCACGGCGATTCGGGACTACGCCACAGACCTCAACTACACCTGGAAGATCGTGCAGCACCTCCGGGCGGAGCTGGACCTGCGCAACCGTGAGCCCTCGGACGCCTTGGTGCGCTGGATCCTCGCCTCCGAGCGGATGTACGACGGCCGCGTGACCGGCGGCGTCGTTGAGCGTTTCCGCCCGATCGTGAAGAACGCGCTGCACATGGTCCTGCGCGACGTGGTGCGCCGCTCGGTCGCCGCCTTGGACGACGGCGTCGGGGCGCCGCCTCCCGCCGAGCCCGCCCCCGCTCCTGCGGCTCCTGCGGCGCCGGTCACCGCCGCCCCCGAGGCTGAAGATCCCAAGCTCAAGTCCCAGACCACCGAACAAGAGCTCGCGGCCTTCGCCGCCGTTCGCCAGATCTTCAGCCGCTCCCCCTACGCCAGCGCCCAGATCTTCGACACCTCCGCGCGAAAAGACGCGCCCATCGAGCTCTTGTACAAGGACACCACGGGCTACTTCGGCATCTACCTCAACAAGCCGGGGTGGTGGGTGATGCGTGTGGTCTTCTCGAAGACCTCGTGGGTCGGGTTCAACCTCCCGGCGAACATCGGCGAGCCCCTCGTGCCGCACGACTTCACCGTGCTCGGCCCGACTCCGCACGCGCAGTTTCGGGTCGAGATCAAGGCCCCCGAGGACCTGCTCAAGCTCGACGCCTTGTGCTACGCGGCGTTTAAGGCCTGCATCGATGAGCGCTCCGCCACCCGCTAACCCATCAAGATCCAAAAACTAAATCACAAGCCACCTCGCCGTCGCCACTGAGGAGTGAACCCCACCGACGACGAGGTGCCCCGTGACCCACTCCCTTCGCCTCACCGCCCTGCTCTCTTTTCTCTTCGCGCTGGTCTTGAGCGCCTGCGCGCCGAGCGGCGCCGAGGGGGCCGCGTCCACCGACGACGACACCGTAGAGGAGGGGACCATCGACTCCGAGGCCCTCGCGGACACGGGCTGGGACACCGGCTGGGACGGCGCGCCGCTGCCCCCGGCGACCTGCTCGGGGAGCGCCTGCGACGGCCAAGACCCAACGGCGATGGGCTGCACCGGGCTCACCACTCTGGCGAACGGCACCAGCGGCGGCGTCACCTGGGCGCTGCGCTACTCCTCGATCTGCAAGACCACCTTCGTGCGGGCCTGGCGCCACTCCACCGGGGGCTACATGGAGGCCCGGGTGATGCGGGAGACGGACCTCACCACGCAGCAGGTCCTAGACACCAGCGCGACCGCCGGAACCAAGAAGGACTCCGGGATGCTGTACTGCCCGGCGGGGAGCTGCTCCTCCTTGGCCTGTGTGCGGGACTCCACCACGGGCAGCTACTCCTGCACCGACTGGAAGTAGCCCCCGCCCTCACGCCGTCTTGAGGCCGCGCCGCGCCTGCTCGGCCAGAAGGCGCGCGCAGAGATCCGCGATGCGGCCCATGCCGTCCACACCGACCGCGCGCTCAACATCGCTGTTGTAGTTCGTGTTCATGTTGATGTCGTAGGTGTAGCGCTGGCCGTCGGCGCCGGTCACGAACTCGATGCCCGCGACGTCGAGCTGGTGGGCGGCGCAGAAGCGGAGGTAGGCCTGGATGAGCGGGTCCCGGGCGTCCATGGGCTCGGGGCTGAACTTGCTCTGGGTGGCGGCGGTCTCGCCGACGGGGCAGAACGCATCACCGATGTTGCACGCGTCGGCGGGGCAGAGCTCAAAGCCGCCGTCCGTGGCCGAGCGCATGGCGAAGATCAGCTCCCCATCGACGATCTCGACCCGGGTGATCGAGCGGCTGGGGGGCTCGACGTACTGCTGCAGGAGCGTCACGCCGTCGAAGGGCTCCTCAAAGTCGGGGCCGTCCACGTAGGCGTCGAAGGCCTGAAGGTCGCGGAAGAGCTGCACGCCGAGGCCTTTGCCGCCTTGGTTGTGTTTGGTGATGAACGGCGTGTCCATCCGCCGGGCCTCGGCCTTGAGGCGCTCGCGGCCGACGACGGCCAGGGTGCGGGGGGTGAGGATGCCCGCGCTCTCTAAGGCCGCGTGCTGGCGCACCTTGCTGACCTCCAGGGCGAAGGGGTGGCTGCCGTTCACCACCCGGGCGCCGCGCTCCTCCAAGAGGCCGAGCAGCTCACGGACGTAGTGAATGCCGCCGCCGTGGCCGCGGGTGTGCGCCGAGGGGCTCATGCGGTTGAGCCAGATGCCCTCAGCGGGATCGGCCTGGAGATCGAGCACCCCTTCAGCGGCGAAGTGTTCGGTGACCGGCAGGCCCCGCTCGGCGAGCGCCCGGCGCAAAGGGGGCATCCAGGCTTCATTCTCGAAGAGGACATGGATCATGACGATGGGCTCCGCGACGGCGTGAGAAGAGGTTGTGGGCCTTGGATGACCTGCGCCCGGTCAGGTTTCAGCGCTGAGCTGAGACCGGCTGGGCCGCGATCCTGCACACGCGCGGCGGCGGCGTCACGGGGAGAGGCGACGGATTGGGTGAAAAACGTGGTCGCGATGGGTGTCGCATTCAATAAATGTGACAGTCAGAGCTGAAGCATCAATGGATGTTGCTACAGATCTTCGGCCCGTAAGAGGCCCTTCTCTCGCAGGGCGCGGGCGACCATCGGGGCCTCAAGCTCCAGTCGGGCGAGGTCGATGGAGGCGGTCGGTAGGCCTGGGGACGTCGCCCTGCCGAAGTAGGCCTCATGGCGCCAGCGGCGGCCGTCACAGAACATCGGGTCGTTCACGATCTTCTCAGTGGCCTTCCAGAGGGCCTGGCGCTCCACAGGAAACAACGTCGTTGTCTCGACCTTAAAGCTGTCGAGGTTGACGGTGAACCACTCGTCTTGCACCTCAAAGGGGTCGAGCACGTCGTCCACGCCTTTGATTCGGTTCGCGTCGAGGAGCGCGTAGCGGTAGTTGCTCCAGGTGTAGGCCAGCGCTGGGAATCGCTCCTTAGGCTTGAAGTGATCGACGCTGTCACGGGCCTCGGGGAAGACGAACAACGCGGTGTAGGCGCAGCGACGGTGGTACACCCGGCGAAGGTCGGGCAAGGCGCGCGCCCACAGGCTCGGATCAAGCTGCTTTCGTCTTGGCCCCCGTCGTGCCGGCGCGGCGGGGTCACCCCGAAGCTCCATCAGCACACGCTCACCGGGGGCTCCGACCCGCTCAGCGAAGTCCGCTGGCTCGGGGGCTGGGCTCACCCGGATCACGGCGCGGCCTCATCATCGAGCAGGTGTCGCATGTGGTGACGCCAGCTCAGGTAGCGGGGATCGTTGGGGTTCAGGAGCGTGAGTAGGCGTTGGCTCATCGTGAGCGCATCGGCGCGGGTCAGCCCCGGGGCGCCGATGAACCGCGCGGCGGCCACCAGCGCGGACTCGGCCTCGACGGAGCGATCGTCGCCGAGATCAAACACGTCCGAGCGTAACCAAGCGGAGACGTTGCCCCGCAGATGCCAATGGTCTCGGGTGACCTCGACGCCCGCCGCGGTGAGGTCGAGCTTCCACAAGGCGTCTTGGGCCTCGTCAAAGTGGGGCTCCATCGAGGCCAACACGAGGGGGGAGTGTGTGGCCACGAGGAGCTGCACCGCGGGCCCGCCGTCCTCTAAGCTGCGCAGGAGCGAGGGCAGATAGGTGCGCTGCCAGCGGGGGTGCAGGTGGGTCTCGGGCTCATCGAGCAGCACGACGAGCTGGGGCGCGCGGGGCACACCCAGACGGGCGGCGAGGTCATCGTGGGCGGCGCGAACCCAGGTGAGCAAGTACGCCAGCCGCGCGACGCTGAGCACCCCGGCGGGGGCCAAGGTCAAGGGCACGGTGAGGTTGTACGGCATCACCACCGTCGGCATCAGGCGCACGTCTTGGCGGCCCAAGGCCGTCGGCTCACCCGGTCGAATCTCCGCGCCTTCGGGGCTCAGGGCGCTGAGCGTGCGACAGAGCGCCTCAAAGCGGGGGTCACCGCTGCGCTGCCAGTCCACCCAGTCGTGGATGAGGCCGCTGGCGAGGGTCTGCTCGGTGAGCACGCCGCCGATGGGGATGCTGCGACGTAGGCCCTCCATCGCCGCCCGAGGCCCGACAAAGTACGCCTTGGGGTTGGGGATCTCTTCGCCGCCGCCGACCACCTCAGCGCCGAGGTTACGCAGAGGATCCCACAGCCACACCGCGCCATCGGCCCGGGCGTAGACCACCAGCGGGTGCGCCTGAGCGGGATCGAGGCGCGGCCGCGACCAGCTCGCCGACCGGGGCTCCCAGCGCGCGCTGACCGTGGCCCGACGCCCCGATCTCTGCACAACGGCGCCGATTCGGGCCTCGCCCGGCCGCGCGGGGGTGATGGCCGGGTTGCCCATGGCGCCGGTCAACGTCCACCAAGCCAGCTCCAACAAGAAGCTCTTGCCCAGGCCGTTGTCTCCGACGAAGAGGTTGACGCGCGCCCCGAGCGGGTCCAGCGACATCTCCTCGGCGGGGCCGACGTTCTTCATGCTCAAGGCGCGCAGCACGGGGCTCTCCTCGGCGGGGATCGGGCTGTATTAACCCACGCTTCGGGCGATGACCGCCTAGGAGCGCGCCCGGCTCGTCACATTAATTCATGCGACAATTAATGCGACAACCTCAGCCCCCCGCCCCTTCGCCGCCGGCCTCCCCCTCGCCGCCGGCCTTGTCGTCGTCGTCCTTCTTGGCGGCGTCGTCTGCCCCGGCGCCGGTCACCTGCTTCACCCAGGTCTTCACCGGCTCGGTCCAGCCTTTCCAGGCCTTGTCGTCACGTTTGGCGGTGATGGTGAACGCCAACATCGCCACGATGAGCACCAGGGCGGCGATCACTGAAGGCAAGCTCGGCGGGCTGTTGAGCTCGGCGTGCTCGGCGTGTTGGGCTTGGGGATCGTGGGGCTGGGGATCGTTCACAGGCGGCCTTCCTCATCGCCTCGATATCGTGGTTCTTGGCGGAGAGCACCCTTCCCAAGCGGCGGCGCGAGGAGTATACTGAACCCGCGTTCAGGATGAGCCCATGCGCCACAAGAGGTCGCGTCCCCTGCCCTTCACGGCTGACCTGCCGTTTCAACCCTCCGCGCGCCCTGTTCGGCAGGGTCCGGCCCCCAAGCGGCGGTTTCTGACGGTGCGGCTTCCTTGTTTTCGCCTGGAGCGCCACGGCTGGTCCCCGGAGGACCTCGTGATGCTCTTGGAGGAGCGGCAGAACAAGACGATCGTCGTCGCCCTCACCCCCCAGGCCCAGGCCCAGGGCGCGCGGGTGGGCATGACGGCGAGCGAGGCCCGGGCGCTCGTGCCTGAGCTGCGCGGGGAGCTGGTGAATGATCCGGCGGACGAGGCAGCGGATCTGTTGTCTTTGGCCCAGGCCTTCACCCGCCTGTCTCCCGCCGTGCGGCCCATCGGCCAAGACGCCCTCGCCGTCGAGCTCACCGGGGTGACGCTCAAGGGTGGGGAGTCGGGTGTTTTGCGTGAGGCCCTGCGCCTGGCGCGGAGTCTGGGCCACGTCGCCGTCGCCGTGGTGAGTGACGAGCCTTTGGGGGGCCTCGCCTTGTGCAGCTTTGGCGAGGCCGATCGGGTGGTGCCGGTGGGTGGGCTCGCCGAGGCCCTGGCGCCCCTGCCCATCGACGCCTTGGCGCCCTCGCCGCGCCTGCGGGAGCGCCTCACGCTCCTGGGTTTGCGCCGGGTGGGGGGCCTCGCCGCCTTAGACGCCGCGTCCGTGGCCGGGCGATTTGGGGAGGAGGGCCTACGAATGCACAGCCTCGCCCAAGGCCGGGCCCCGGTGGATCCCCCGGCGCCGCCGCCCTTGGCCGAGCGGGTGTCTGCCCGGGTGAGCCTGCCGAGCCCCGTGGAGTCCGTCGAGGCCCTGCTCTTCGCGCTCAAGCCCCTCTGTGTCCGGCTCGGCGCGCGGCTGGCGGCCTTGGACCTCGCCACGGCCCGGCTGCAGC
>JAKLKE010000459.1 GCA_023150775.1 Myxococcota bacterium | reverse complement strand
CGCCCCCGAAGGAGCGAGGGAGGACAATCAGGAGGCCGAGGCCTTGAGGCCGTTGACGGCCTTGTAGAGACGAGCGACGCGGCGAGAGGCGTTGCGGCGGTGCAAGACCTTCTTGCCCGCGAGGCGCTGGATGATCGACACCGCGGCGTTCAGCTCAGAGGTGGCGTTCTCGACGTTGCCAGCGGCGACGGCGGCGCGAACCTTCTTGATCTGGGTGCGCATCCCGGCGCGGTAATGACGGTTGTAGAGGCGGCGCTTCTGGCTCTGGCGCATCCGCTTGATGGCGCTGGCATGGTTGGCCAAGGCTGGCTCCCGAGAGGACGAAGGGTCTGATGAGGTCGAGGTCAGTGGGCTGTGCAGAGAGGGACGGCACAACCCGAACGGGGCTGTTGTTTAGCACGGCAAGGCGCGGTGTCAAGCGCAGGAGCCGGGGCCTTGGCGGTGAACGATCCTCCGGTCAACTCAGTGATCCGCTCCGCCCGCTGCGGCGTCCCATGCGTTACATCGGTCGCGCTCGACCAAACCGTTCGGGAGACGCTCATGAAGATCTGCGTTGTAGGCACGGGCTATGTGGGACTCGTCGCGGGCACCTGCCTCGCGGACATGGGCCACTCGATCATCTGCGTCGACTCGGACGTGAACAAGATCGATCGGCTGCTTCGGGGGGAGGTCCCGATCTACGAGCCTGGGCTCGACCACCTCATCCACCGCAACGTGCGTGAGGGTCGCCTGGAGTTCACCACCGACGGCGTCGCCTCGGTCCGCCGGGCCGATGTCGTCTACATCGCCGTCGGCACGCCCCCCGCTGAGGACGGCTCGGCGGACCTCTCCGGCGTGTTCGCCGTGGCCCGCATGATCGCCCAGGCCATGGAGCGCCCCACCACCGTCGTCATCAAGTCCACCGTGCCCGTCGGCACCGCGGATCGGGTGCGCGCTGAGCTCGCCCAGCACACCCAGCACGGCTTTGATGTCGTCTCGAACCCCGAGTTCTTGAAAGAGGGCGCGGCGATCGAAGACTTCATGCGCCCCGACCGCATCGTCGTCGGCTGCCGCGACGAGGCCACCCGCAAGGTGATGCACGAGATCTACAGCCCGCTCGTGCGCACCGGGAAGCCCATCCTGTTCATGGACAACCGCTCGGCGGAGCTGTGTAAGTACGCGGCGAACGCCTTCTTGGCGACGCGCATCTCGTTCATCAACGAGCTCGCGCGCTTGTGTGAGCTCGTCGGCGCCGACGTAGACGCCGTGCGCCGCGGCGCGGGCTCAGACTCCCGCATCGGCCTGCGCTTCTTCTTCCCCGGCGCGGGCTACGGCGGCTCCTGTTTCCCCAAAGACGTGCAGGCGCTCATGTCGACGGCGGCGGACGCGGGGATGCCGCTCCAGATCCTCGACGCCGTGCACGCGGTCAACGAGGCCCAGAAGAAGGTGGTCGGCCAGAAGGTGCTCTCTCGGCTGGGAGAGGATCTGCAAGGCCGCCGCATCGGCGTCTGGGGCCTCGCGTTTAAGCCCCAGACCGACGACATGCGTGAGTCCCCCTCCCTCGTGATCATCGAGCAGCTCCTCGCCGCCGGCGCGGAGATCGTCGTGTACGACCCCGAGGCGATGCACGAGGCCAAACGATCCTTGGGTGACCGCGTCACCTACGCCCCGACGGCCCTTGAGGCGATCCACGGCGCCGACGCCCTGGTGCTGGTGACCGAGTGGAACGAGTTCCGCGCCCCCGATTGGGACGCCGTGGCCGGGGCGCTCCGAGGCCGCGACGTCTTTGACGGTCGCAACATCTGGGAGCCAGAGGTGGTCGAGGGCCACGGGCTCCGCTACACGGGGATTGGGCGCCCTCGCCCCTCGAATCCCTGACCCCGCGCCGTCGCGCGCTGAGGACTCATGAGCCATCCTGTCGCGCTCATCCGCAACTTCGCGATCATCGCCCACATCGACCACGGGAAGTCTACCCTCGCCGATCGCCTCATCGAGCGCACGGGGGCCCTGAGCGCCCGGGAGATGAAGGCGCAGGTCCTCGACAAGATGGACATCGAGCGTGAGCGCGGCATCACGATCAAGGCCCAGACCTGCCTTTTGCCCTACGTCGCGAAAGACGGCACGGTCTACGCCCTGAACCTCATCGACACCCCAGGGCACGTCGACTTCGGGTACGAGGTGAGCCGCTCACTCTCGGCCTGTGAGGGCGTGCTGCTCGTCGTCGACGCCACCCAAGGCGTCGAGGCGCAGACCTTGGCGAACGTCTACCTCGCCTTAGAGCACAACCTGGAGATCATCCCGGTCATCAACAAGGTCGATCTGCCGAGCTCCAACCCCGAGCGGGTGCTGGAGCAGCTTGAGAGCGGCATCGGCCTCGACATCACCCACACCTGCATGGTCTCGGCGAAGACCGGCGTGGGCATTGATGAGCTGCTGGAGACGATCGTGGCGATGATCCCGCCGCCGGTCGGGCTGCGGGAGGCGCCCCTGCAGGCGCTCGTCATCGACTCTTGGTTCGACACCTACGTCGGCGTCATCGTGCTCGTGCGCGTGAAGGCCGGGCGCGTCGCGAAGGGTGACCGCATCAAGCTCATGGCGACGGGCGCGGTGCATGAGTGTACGCAGCTCGGCGTCTTCGCCCCCGAAGGCCGCCCCCGGGACGAGCTCTGCGCCGGCGAGGTCGGCTTCATCGTCGGCAACATCAAGTCTCTGGCGGACGCGCGGGTGGGGGACACGGTCACGACCTTCCGCAACCCCGCCACCGAGCCGCTGGCGGGCTTCAAAGAGTCGAAGCCCATGGTCTTCGCGGGGATCTACCCCACGGAGTCCGCGGACTACGCCAACCTGCGCGACGCCTTAGAGAAGCTCTCGTTGAACGACTCGTCGTTCTCTTGGGAGCCTGAGACCTCCGACGCCTTGGGCTTCGGCTTCCGCCTGGGCTTCTTGGGCCTCTTACACATGGAGATCGTGCAAGAGCGCCTTGAGCGGGAGTACAACCTCGACCTCATCGTCACCGCGCCGTCGGTGGTCTACAAGATCACGACGAAGAAGGGCAAAGACGTCGAGATTCATTCGCCCTCGCAGCTCCCGCCCATCGCGGAGGTCGACACGATCCGCGAGCCCATCTCGAAGGTGGTCATCCACAGCCCGGACGAGTTTCTGGGCGGCGTGATGAAGCTCTGCCAGGACCGCCGCGGCGTGCAGATGGCCTTTGAGGTGCCCAGCCCCGGCCGCAGCATCCTCACCTACGAGATCCCCTACGCTGAGGTCGTCTTCGACTTCTTCGACAAGCTCAAGAGCCTCAGCCGGGGCTACGCCTCGATGGACTACGAGGTCTTGCGCTGGGAAGAGGCCGATCTGGTCAAGCTCGACGTCTTGCTCAACGGCGACCCGGTGGACGCGCTCTCCACGATCTGCCACCGCGCCGTGAGCCAACGCACCGGTCAGATGTTGACGAGTAAGCTCAAAGATCACATCCCCCGGCAGATGTTCGACGTGGCCATTCAGGCCGCCATCGGCGCCAAGGTCATCGCCCGCACCAACGTGAAGGCCATGCGCAAAGACGTCACCGCGAAGTGTTACGGCGGCGACATCTCCCGCAAACGGAAGCTCCTGGACCGCCAGAAAGAAGGAAAGAAGCGCATGAAGTCCGTCGGGGCGGTGGAGATCCCCCAGACGGCCTTCTTGGCCGTGCTCAGCCTAGAGGACTAGCCGAGCGCGCCGAGCGCGCCCGCGCCCCCAGGTCGCCGGTTGTTTGGTACACTCCTGATTCCCTGACCTGGTAAAGGAGTGCCTGGTGATGCGGCTGCGATCCGGAAAGATCGACGTGGTCAAGATCCTTATGGTGTTGATCGTGGTCGGCTGCGGCTTCTACGTCGCCGTCATCACGCCGCACTACTGGATCAAGTACAAGATGGACGAGATCGTGCAGGTCTCGCTCTTGGAGTGGCGGGATCGGTCCCAGGCGAAGGCCCAGGAGCGGCTCTTGCATGAGCTCGACAAGCAGGAGATCCCCACCTACATCATCCCCAAAGACTGCACGATCTACGAGGAGAAAGGTGAGCGCCACGCCCGCTGCGAGTGGGCGGTGAACGTCGTCTTCCCCGTCGTCAACCAGGTGCAGCACTTGGAGTTCGCGTCCCACAAGTTCCTCGACGCCCAAGGACTCTTAGAGACCTTGGAGTGAGCCGCCCAACGGGGGGCTCGCTCAGCGCAGGCGCCGACCTGATCGGGCCGCGCTGTGCCGTGCTACTCTAATTCTTCAATGTTAGTTGGCGGCGGTCGGGTCGGCTGCCTGCCGCCGTGAGCGGTCTTGGCCCCAGTGGGCCTCCCTCATCGACCTCTCTCTCGACACCTCCGTATTCATCAGAAGGCACCTCTTATGCAGCGAAGTCTCATGACCCCCGAAGGACATCGGCGTCTGACTGAGGAGCTCCAGTACTCCAAGTCGGTCCTTCGGCCCAAGGTTGTGCAAGACATCGCCGAGGCCCGGGCCCACGGCGACATCTCCGAGAACTCCGAGTACGAAGACGCCAAGGAGCGTCAGGCGCTCTTGG
>JAKLKE010000458.1 GCA_023150775.1 Myxococcota bacterium | reverse complement strand
ACTATGCCAGTCTTGGGCGAGAGGATGCGGTTATGCCGTGGGCTGAGCGTATCAATCTCGACGGTCACCGCTGTAATGATGAGAGCCGGAGTGTTCGCCATGGTCTCGCTTGGCGGATGCAATACAAATATCGTGGAGCTTCATCAATCGAAAAGGTACGAACCCATCTCGTGTAGCCCAAACGGATTTACCCTATATAACGTGGATGGTTTTATGTGGGAGTATGAAGTTGATACTCTCGAATGGACCGCGTTTGCGAGGCCTAAGGATTTCAGCACGGAATGGGCGATCGAGTCATCGGCTGAACGTCCAACATATATTCAACATTTCCCGAATGGGGCTCACCACGTCTACAATTCGCGCATAGTTACTGTACAAGGCGATACACGCACTGAATACCCCCTTCAAGGGGCGACCTATGCTGACGAGCTCTTTCAAATGCAGGATGGAGTGGTGAGTGTCCATAGCACTAGTCTCGCCGACTTGAGGCTAGGCGACAAGCTAAGGAGCGTCTTTACCTTTTGCGAGTTTAAGAGCTCTAACTGTGAGACAACGTTGTGGCCGCCATTCATTGATGCTGCGGGCAGCCTTTCAGCGCCTATACTGTTGACGAAGCATCACTATTCTAAATCTTATCAGAAATTTCTCAATGGAGCGAGCGAGGTAAACCACAAAACCAACTACCAGATCAGCGTGCCCCCGATTGACTTTTCGGATTGGACATTTTCTGCCTCTACCTTCACGCAGGGTCGCAACATTGTGTTTGGAGTCACCAACGAAGTTGAGGCTGGTCTTCTGGTTACTACCGATACTCTTGACCAGTGGAGATATATACGACTAATGGAGCTCACCCATGATCCCTTTGGTGTATGCCGAGAGGCAAATAGCTTTCCATGGGGATTCGGAAATGAGTCGTGTATGTATACGCCTACACCGGAGGTCAGCAGGGTCTGCATACTCGATGATGGCGGATTCATCGCGCAGGTGAGCGGTGAGCAACAGTTTAGGATCTTCCTAGTCCGGTAGCCCCACCGCGCTCTCCGAGGCTGCACCCTGCGCCAAGAGGTGTACGTCGAGGACGACACCGGCGCCTTGGTCACCCTCGTCGCCGTGAGCGAACAGACCCACGCCGTCGTCCGCCTCCAGCCCCGCGGCGACGCGCCCCACGCTGTATTCCGCATAGACGCTGGCGAGGCGCTCCAGCTCGCCTACGAGCTTCCCCTTGCTGGCAGCGCCCCTCCCGATTCCCGCGTCAGCCACAGCGTCCGCCCGCGGCGCTCTCTCGTCATAATCCATTGACCACCCCCACTTCACAGGCGCCGCCCCCGCGTGCTAACCTTCAAGCTCAAGCAAAGGAGAGACGCGCATCCTGCCCGACGCCGCCGGCACCCCGCTCCGCTCCTGGCGCTCCGGCGGCCTCAACCTCCGTCCGCTCCACGACGCCGCGCGCCGCCCGATCGGCCTCCTCGTCGATGAGGGCGCAGGCGAGCGCCTCGTCGCCCTCTCCATCTTCGGCGACGCCCTCAGCGATCTCCCCTCGACGAACCACGCGCTGGGCCGCCCGGTCCACGTCTACGACACCGCCGGGCGCGTCACCCTGACCTATGACCTCAAAGGCCGGGTCACCGCGCAGACCCGGACGCTCCTCGCCGACATCACCACCGAGGCCGACTGGTCCGGCCTGGAGTCCGAGGGCAGCCTGGCCGACATCGCCACTTGGCTAAGCACCGACGCCAGCCTGAGCACCGACGCCGCCGACACCTTCGCCGTCTCCACGGCCTACGACGCCCTTGACCGTGTCACAGAGCAGACGGCTCCCGATACCTCCCGCACCGTCCCCACCTACGACACGGGCGGCCGTCTGTCTCAGGTCGAGGTCTACGTCCGTGGCGACAGCACCGCCACGGAGATCGTCTCCTCGATCACCACCAACGCCCGCGGCCAACGCGAGCAGATCGTCTACGGCAACTACACCCAGACGAGCTACACCTACGACCCCGAGCGCCTCTGGCTCACCGGCCTCACGACCACACGCTCCTCCGGATCGAGCCACGGCGCGGCGACGCTCCAAGACCTCGGCTTCACCCGCGACGCCGTGGGGAACATCACCGAGATCACCGACGACGCCCAAGAGACGGTCTACTTCGCGAACAGTCAGGTGAGCCCCACCCGTACCTTCACCTACGACGCGCTCTATCGCCTCGTGAGCGCCCGAGGCCGTGAGAAGGACGCCCAGACCCAGTCCACGGCTTTCTACGCCGACTACGCCGGGGCCATGGGCGGCATCCCGCAGAGCGGCTCGGGGGTGCTGCGCCGGTACACCCAGAGCTATGAGTACGACGCCGCGGGGAACATCCTGGAGGTCAAACACCAACAGGGCGACGCCGGGACGGTTCTCTGGCGCCGTGGCTACGCTTACGAGACCGACAACAACCAGCTCCTGAGCACCAGCCTGCCCGGCGACGACCCCGACGACCCCGGCACGCACAGTCAGACCTACGCCATGAACGACCGTGGCGCCATCGTCTACCTGCCCCACCTCAAGACGGGCGTGAGCGCCAACCTCGTGCGCGACTTCCGCGACCAGCTCCGCAAGGCCGAGCTCGACAACGCCGGGAACGTCTCATGGTACGCCTACGACGCCGCTGGCGAGCGTGTGTGGAAGGTGTGGGACAAAGGCAGCGTCGTCGAGGAGCGAATCTACCTCGGCGGCTACGAGGTCTGGCGCAAACGCAACGGCTCGGGTGTGCTGCAAGAGGAGCGTCAGACGCTGCACGTCATGGATGATCAGCGCCGCGTCGCCATGATCGAGACCCTGACCGTGACGGGCGGGAGCGCGGTGAGCACCCCGACGCCGAGGTTCCGCTACCAGCTCGACGACCAGCTCGGCTCCGCCTTGCTGGAGGTGGACGACGACGGCGGCGTGATCAGCTACGAAGAATACCACCCCTACGGCACGACGGCCTAGTGGGCCGAGGACGCGGCGATCGAGGTGAGCCGCAAGCGGTATCGGTACACGGGCAAGGAGCGGGATGAGGAGATGCGGTACGTGAAGAACGGTTACTACATCGACATGACCGCCGACAGCTCGATCATCTCTTACGGGGTTCAATGATGGAGAAGCCGAGTAGCACCTGGAAAAAAGTGGACCTGCACGGATCGCACCAAATCTCCCGCGTCGTTGGGGAGTACGTCATCCACGACCACCCTCGTGTGCCGAGCACCAGCTATCGAATCAAGGTCTTCGAACGGCGAAACGACTTTCTGGCCCTTCCGAATCTGAGGTTCCGCCTCCACGATGGTCGCGTGGACGGGATCTGCGGTGGGGGTGCCACCGAGGTGGAGGCGCTTCAAGATGCCATCGCGCGGATGAGTGAGCTGTTGGCGTCGCGCCCGAGGTGGGAGGAGAGTGACCTCGAATGGAACGATCCGCGGGACTTTTGACCCGTCGATTCGAGGCACCCCGCGCCCGGGCCGCCCCTGACCATCGCGCCCCAGCCCCCTTCCCGACCCGTTCCACCTCCACCCTCCCGATCTCACCGCGTCCTCGGTCCGCCCCGATCGGCGTTCGCCCAGGCCCCGCCGGAGGTCGCTTCGCGCGAGCGGTTTTCCGCCGCCCACCACGGGTAGTTCAGATCGTCCCGGTCCGCACGTAGATAGTGGATGAAGCCGACGCGAGCCGCCCTCTACACCCGGTGCTCCACCGGTCACTAAGACGGGCGAGCGCCTCGTGAGACTCTCCCCTCCCGCCCTGCCGAGGGAAACCCGCGTGGATCCACTCAAATGAGCAAGCCTCCAGAGATCACCGTTCACAACAACGCCTTGACGCCGCTCCAGGTGGGACTCGAACCCGAGGGTGACTCCGTCACGGTCCCGGTTGGGGGTAAGTGTGTCGTTCGCGGCACAACCGAAGGCGGCAACTTTGAGGTTGAAGTGCAGTCCGGGCTCCTGTCCGTAACCCTCGACTCAATCAAAGAGGTTGACATCGATGGCGTCCGGGTGAGGTGGTCTACCGCCAAGACATCGGTGCTACTTCGGTCCTTCGGATGCGGGTCTACTTAGCAACCCCCTGAGGAGCTAAGATACGGTGGAAAGAGGCTGAGATGAGCAAGCAGAGAGAGGCGGTCACCGAGACTGTGACGAGGCCGACGGGATGACGAACAGCGCGGCCGCGTCGATGACGGTGGAAGACCAGACGAAACTCAGCAGTCTGCTGAGCGAGAACATGGGTGTGTGCGATTGGGCCGCCAGCCAGGCTTTCAGGAGGTGACATGACGTATCGAAAAGATGGAACGGACCGCGCTCCCGCGACCCTCATCGATGGGCAACCTCGCCATGCCCATAGTGTTGGGTGGCTCGACGACATCCACGCCTTCGATGTGGCGGTGCCGAGTGTTCAGCGGCTGCTGAAGCTCATGCCCCTCATCTGGAGGTGCCGGGCTCTTCAGACAAGGGGGATTGAGCCCTGCCCCCTCTGCTTGAAGGAAGGGCGGCCAGATCCTGAACGACTCGTCAGCTTCGCCAGCCCAGAGCGGGGCGTAA
>JAKLKE010000457.1 GCA_023150775.1 Myxococcota bacterium | reverse complement strand
CCGGGCGGCGGGGGCGGACGCCATCGGGCTCAACCTCTACCCGCCCTCACCCCGCGCCGTGTCGTGGGAGCTCGCCGCCGAGATCTGCGCCGCGCTGCGAGACGCCGAGCGCCAAGACGGCCAGCCGCCCACAGAGACCTTCCTCGTCGTCGTGAACCCCGTCGAGGCGCAGCTCGCGGCCTGGGTAGACCTCATCGGCCCCACGTCGGTGCAGCTTCATGGCGACGTGCCCGACGGCTTCGGCGCCTGGCTCGGCGTGAACCAGCTCCGGGCCTTCGCCGCGGCGCCCGGGGTCATGGACACCCTGCGGGCCCGGGCCGGGCGGCGGTTTCTGCTCGACGCGTATGTGCCCGGCGCCCACGGCGGCACGGGCAAGACCGTGGATGTGGCCCTCGCCCGAGAGGCCGCGTCTCTGGGTGAGCTCGTGCTCGCTGGCGGCCTCAAGCCGGAGAACGTCGCCGAGGTGGTCGCCGCCGTGCAACCCTTCGGCGTGGATGTCGCATCCGGCGTTGAGGCCTTCCCTGGTCGCCAGAGCTTAGAGAGAATCTCCGCGTTTCTGCGCGGATGCAGGAGCGATGATGCCCTCAGTCCCTGATCCCAGCGGCCACTACGGCCCCTTCGGCGGCCGTTATGTCGCCGAGACCCTCATCCCGCCCTTGGAGGAGCTCACCGCCGCCTGGGAGAGCGCCTGGGCCGACCCGGCCTTTCGGGCGACCTTACGCGGGCTCTTGGAGGACTATGTCGGCCGCCCCTCCAGGCTCTACCGGGCGCGGCGCCTGGGCGAGCAGCTCGGCTGCCAGCTCTGGCTCAAGCGGGAGGACTTGAACCACACCGGCGCCCACAAGATCAACAACTGCATGGGGCAGGTGCTCCTCGCCAAACGGATGGGCAAGACCCGGGTGATCGCCGAGACCGGCGCCGGTCAGCACGGCGTGGCCACGGCGACGGCCTGCGCGCTGTTCGGCCTGCCCTGTGTGGTCTACATGGGCGAAGAGGACACTGAGCGCCAGCGCCTCAACGTCGCGCGGATGAAGCTGCTCGGCGCCGAGGTGCGCCCGGTTCATTCGGGCACCAAGACCCTCAAAGACGCGATGAACGAGGCCCTGCGCGACTGGGTGACGAACGTTCGCGACACGTTCTACTGCATCGGCTCCGTGGCCGGACCGCACCCTTACCCGCTGATGGTGCGTGAGCTGCAGGCGGTGATCGGTGAGGAGACCCGGCGCCAGCTTCAGGCCCAAGGGGTCGAGCTTCCGGCGGCGGTGGTGGCCTGTGTGGGCGGCGGCTCAAACGCCATGGGCATCTTTCACGCCTTCCGAAACGACATGAGCGTGATGTTGTTCGGCGTCGAGGCCGCGGGCGCTGGGCTCAGCTCGGGCAAACACGCGGCGTCGATCTTCGGCAACCAGATCGGCGTGCTGCACGGCCAGAAGACCTACCTGCTCCAAGACAAGAACGGCCAGGTCGCCGCCGCCCACAGCATCAGCGCCGGCCTCGATTACCCCGGCGTGGGCCCCGAGCACGCCTGGCTCAACGACACGGGCCGGGCGCGCTACCTCTCGGCCACCGACGAGGAGGCTCTGGAGGCCACCCGGGCCTTGGCCTTGACCGAAGGCATCATCCCGGCCTTGGAGACGGCCCACGCCTTGGCGGCTCTGCCCCGGGTGATTCAGTTCACGGGCCGGGACGCGCACATCGTCGTGAACCTCAGCGGCCGCGGCGACAAAGACATGGAGACCCTCGTGCGGGAGCTAGGCTTATGACGAGCGAGAACCGCTTGGACCGTGTGTTCGCCTCGGGGCGAAAGGTGCTGGTGACCTACCTCTGCGCCGGGGACCCGAGCCCCCAGGCGCATCTGCCGCTGTTTCAGGCGCTCATCGACGGCGGCGCGGACGTCATCGAGATCGGCGTGCCGTTCTCCGACCCCGGCGCCGACGGCCCGGCGATTCAGCAGGCCAGCGAGCGCGCCTTGGCCGCGGGCGCAAGCCTTGAGGACGCGCTGGAGCTCGCGGGCCGCCTTCAAGGCGACGCCGCCCGGGTGCTCTTCGGCTACCTCAACCCCTTTCTGGCCTATGGCTACGAGCGTCTGGCCCGGCGCTGCGCTGAGGTCGGCATCGACGGCCTCTTGTGTGTGGACTGCCCGCCGGAGGAGGAGCCTGAGCTGCGCGACGCCTTGCGCGCCCGGGGCGTCTACCCCATCCTGCTCGTGGCGCCGACGACCCCCGACGACCGCGTCGCCGCCATCGCCCAGGCGGGCGCGGGCTTCTTGTACTACGTCTCTATGACCGGGGTGACCGGGGCGGCCTTCGCCGGGGACGAGGCGCTCTTGCGGCGCATCGCCCGGGTGCGCGCCTTGGCCGGGCTGCCCCTGGCGGTCGGCTTCGGCGTCGCCACACCCGAGGACGCGGCGCTGGTCGCGCGCGCCGCAGATGGTGTCGTCGTAGGCTCCGCGCTGGTGCGAATCGTAGCGGAGGAGGGCGCTGATTCTGCCGTTTCGTTGGGAGCACTCACAAGGTCATTACGATTGGCCCTCGACAATGAAATGGATTGAAATGACACTTCGGCTTGTCTCCCGGCAAGCGAGGTGCCAGTGAAGCTCCACCTGCTCAATCCAAAGCTCGCGGTCGCCCAGGCGTCCGCAGAGTGCGCCCGAACGCTGGGGGTCAGCGACCGAACGTTCCCAGTGACGGAGCGTCCGGGTCGCGAACGCGCCAAAGACGATCGTGGAGGCGGCTCCTCCACCCGCTGAGGCCCGCCGCCGAAGGCGCGCTGGATTGGCTCTGACGCGTCATTCTGCCGCGTTCCTGTTCATGACAGGGCGAGCGCCTCCCTGCGCGCGGCAGGAGGGGATAAAAATGTGCGGTGACCCTTCCTTCGCCGACATCCCTCCGTGTGCTCTTCGGGCCCAAGTCCCAGCTCGCCCGTGACCCCGCGCTGTGGCCCGACCAGCGCCACGCCCTCGTGCTGCGCGGAGGGGTCTCTCGACCGTGGGGTGGCCTCCGCCGCCTCGTCTCTTGGGCCATCGAAGAGCTCGGTTTGCCTTGGGTCGAGGAGGTCATCGCCCCCCATCGGGCCTCGCTGTGCCGTGTGTTTCGGGGGCTCGGCGTCCCCGCGCCGCCGCCGCCGCGCCTGCTGAGCTTCTTGCCGTCCGTGCCGAACGTCTACCGTCAGACCGTGGGCGGCGCCGGGGCCCTCGCTGGGGTGCTTCTTCCGCGTTGCCGGGCGGTGGCCATCCCCGACGTCGCCGCCTTGGACTTAGAGAGCCTCGCGGCGATCACCTTCGCTTGGCTCGGCCTGCCGTCGAGCGCGCGACCGCCGCTCACCATCGGCCACGACCCCGAGGCCGAGCCCGACGACCTCCACGGCCGCCGCGCCTGGCGCCTCGCCGACGTCGAGCTGACGCACCTCCTCGCCCAGGCCGGCGCTCGCCCCGAGCCGCTGCCGGGGCCTTCAGCGATGATGGCCGAGACCCGCCTCGCGCCGCTGCCCTTGGCGCCTTTTGACGACGACTTGGAGCGCCGCGCCTGGAGCGGCCTGGTCGGCGGCGGCGGCGCCGAGGCCCGGGCGCTCACCTTAGAGGCCATCCGGGGCTCGTTCGACGCCTACGGCTACTCCGGCGTGCTGCTCTTGGGCGAGACCTTGATCACCCTCGACTCCAAGCTGAGCCCCGCCGAGCGCGCCGAGGTCCACACGCTCATCGCCAACGCGGCGAGCGCGCTGCGCCCCCAAGGCTCGGACGACGAGCTGGCCGCGTTCTTGGAGCATCATCTCTTGGCGGCGCTCGGCGTCGAGACCGCCCCCTTGGCGCGCTCTTTGCTCTACACCCGCCTCGCGCTCTGCGCCGCGCGCCGCCGCCAGCACATGCCCGAGGCGCTCACCCACGCCGAGCGGGCGGTGGAGGAGGCCCGCGCCGTGCCAGCGGCGGCGCCGGAGAGCCCCTGGGCCTTGGCCTGGGCCCACCACGCCCGCAGCGCCGCCTTGGCCGGGGTCGAGCGCCGCGCCGACGCCGCCCAGCAGGCCCTGCTCGCCCTCGACTTCGCCACCCGCGCCGACCCCGACCACCCCGCCTTGCCCCCGGCGGAGGTGCTCGCCGCCCAAGATTATCTCCTCGACCGCCTCGCCCAGCTCCACGGCTGGGAGGGGGACGGCACGGCGACGGCGGCGTGGCAACACCGGATGCACGAGCGTGAGGCCCGGCGCCCCCGGGGCGTGCGCGTCAGCCGCCTGCGGGTGCTGCGCCTCGCCGCCTCCGACCCCAGCCGGGTGAACGAGGCCCTCCGGCTGGCGAAGGAGTCCCGCGAAGAGGCCGAGCGCCTGAGCGACATTGAGCTCCTGGACCGCGCCTCGGCGACCTTGGGGGAGCTGCTCTACCGCATCGGCGACACCCAAGGCGCTTACGCCGCCTTCGCCCGCTCGTTGATGTTGCGTCGGCGCCTGGACAACGCCGAGCGGGTGCTGCGCGGCGAGATCTCCCTCGCGCTCACGGCCTGGCGCGCCGGGCGGCACCTGGAGTCCTCCTTGGGCTGGCGTCGGGCCATCGGGCTCAGCG
>JAKLKE010000456.1 GCA_023150775.1 Myxococcota bacterium | reverse complement strand
CGGGTTCGCACAGAGGCCTCCATTCAGTTCGCGGGACCGCCGCCGCCGAGATCGCGGGGGTTGTCGCGCCCAAAAGACATCATCGGCTCTTCGATCGCTTCGTCATCGAAGTCATGGCGTACAAGCTGCACGTTGAACTCGTTCTTCCGACGACGGACCTGGTATTGAATCACCTGGGTCTCGTAGCCGGGGGCGGAGATCTCCAGGACCAGCATCTCGCCGGGGCGGAAGACGATCTCGCTGCCGTCGGGCATGTACAGCACCTCCTCCGTCCACGAGCCATCAACGCTGTTGACCCGGTGGCGCTCGGCCTCATCGGGGTGGCGAATGACGGCGGTGGAGATGGCGGTGGTCTCGGTGTCCGTGACGAACACCGTGACTGGAGTGCCGGTTTTTCCCTTGGCGGCGCAGCCCGTCATCATGACGGCGGCGAGCGCCCACATCATACGGCTGGACATGGTCATCACCTCTCGGAGAGGAACTGGCGGAGGAGGCCCTCGGGGGCGAGCTTCATGGCGAGGCCCGTCTTCCCGGCGCGGTACGCGGCCAAGGCGGCGGCGGAGGTCTCGACCCCCTCCAGGAGGGCCTTCGTGGCCTCGGGATCGCGGTCGCCCAAGGCGATGGCGGCGGTGGCGCGGGCGTCGGCGAGGCCGTCCTCGGGCGCGGTGCCCTCCAGGCCGTTGAGGGTGCGCAGGCAGGTGGCGCCGTCGCCCTCGGCGCACTGGATGATGGCGCGGGTGGCCTCAACTCGCCACGCCTGGCCCGAGGGCGGGAAACCGACGGACTCGACGAGGTTCAGGGCGACCTGGCTCTCACCCACGGAGGCGGCGCGACCGGCCCAGAGGAGCAGCTCAGCGGGCTTGTCTTCGCGGGTGTCGGGCAGGGCCTTGACGACCTCCTCGACGGAGGAGACGGCGACCTGACGCTGGCCGAGGGCCCAAAGCGCGTAGTTCTCAGCGAGCCCAGCGACGGAGGCGTCGGGATCTTTGAGGAGCGAGAGGTATTTTTGCGCGGTCTTGCCGACGTCTGTGGTGTCGGCGGCGAGGCCTTCGAGCACCTTCACGGCCTCGTCGCGCTCGCCGTCCGCGAGGAGGACTTCAGCGGTGAGCAGCTTGCCCGCGGGGAGGCCGCTCGCCTCGGCGTGGGTGCGGACGGCGTCGGTGTCGGCGGCCTTGAGCGCCACGAGCGCCCGGCGCAGCTTGACGGCGGGGAGATTGTCGCCCGCGGCGGCCTCAGCGGCGGCGAGGAGCTTGTCGGCCTCGGCCCAGTCACCCCGGGCGTACGCCAAGAACGAGAGGCCCACGGCGGCGTCAACGCTCGTCGCGTCGGCCTCGATCAGCTTCTGGTACTCCGCCTGCGCGCCAGCGAGATCCCCGGCGCGAAGCAGCTCTTCAGCGGCGGCGGTCTCGGAGCCATCACCCTTGGAGCCTAGCAGCCCACAGCCTGTCAACGCCCACAGCAGAGGGAGAACGAAGCGCATCCGATAGCTCCTGTCATGCATCTTGCTCTGACACCGTACCCTGTCGTCTCGTCGTCTTGTCGTCGCTCAGAATGAAGCCCTTGTGAGGCCAACCTGGAGACCTCGCGGATTGTAACACCGATGCGCGAGAACGGGTGGCTTGGGTGAGCCGGGGGGTCGCCGTGTTATCCTTTGGCACTCGCGCGGAGCGGTCGCCTCCGACGCACAGCGGAGCACACCCTCACGATGACGACGCCCGCGACCGATCGTGGTCAGAAGATAACGCTCCTCAAGGAGCGCTCCTCCGGCACATTCTCCAGGGTCTACCTGGCTGAAGCGACCGGCGCGGGCGGCATCAGCCGCCTCGTCGCGGTGAAGGTGCTGCGCGAAAAATGGGCCCAGGCGGAGGAGTTCCTCAACCGCACCAAAGACGAGGCGCGAATGCTCGCGCAGCTTCGGCACCCGGGCATCTTGCGGGTCGAAGATTTGGTCGCGCTCGACGGCAACCTCGCGATCGTCATGGAGTTTGTCAACGGCATCGACCTGCAGCAGCTCGTCGACGCCCTCAAGAAGCGCGGGGAGCAGATCCCGCGGCGCACGGTCTACCTGCTCATCCAGCGCATCGCCTCCGCCCTAGACGCCGCCTATCGAAAGGCGCCGTATGGCCGCACCCAGCCGATTCGGGTGGTGCACCGCGACATCAAGCCCTCCAACATCATGGTCACCGCTGAAGGTGAGCTCAAGGTGCTCGACTTCGGCACCGCCCGGGGCAGCTTTGAGGATCGTTCGGCCAAGACGACGATGTTTCGTTTCGGCTCGCTCAAGTACATGAGCCCCGAGCGCCGCTTGGGCGATCGGGGGGATCACCCCGGCGACGTCTACGCCATGGGCCTGATGCTCATCGAGCTGCTCAACGGGCGCTGGCTGCCCCTGCTCCCCGAGCCGCCCGACCACGATCAGGCCGTCGCTGAGGCCATCGAGGCCATCGCCGACACCGGGATGCCCGATCCCGAGTGGGACACCGCCGCGCGCCAGGTCATCGGCCAGATGTGCGCCACGGAGCCCGAGGATCGCCCCACCGCCGAGAAGGTGGTGAAGTTTATGCGGGCCTTCGCGGATCAGGCCTCGGGCGCGTCCTTAGAGGGCTTCTGCGCTGACGTCGTCGAGCCGATCTCCGCCGAGCTCTTCCCGGAGCACTCCACGGAGAGCGGCGTCTTGGCGGGCACCCAGCTCATCATCGCGTCCCCGGCTGAGGCGCCCGCGAGCCCCGCCGCGGAGGAGCCCGCGCCAGAGACGCCCTCGATCCCGCCGACCCCGGTGGCGCAGGTGGCGTCTCTCCCGCCGACCCCGGTGGCGCAGGTGGCGTCTCTCCCGCCGACCCCCGTGGCGCCGGTGGCCCAGGTGGCGCCGGTGCCCGCGGCCCCCGTGGCGCCTTCGATCCCGCCGACGCCGGTGACCCCCGTGGCGCCGGTCATCACCGGCCCCGTGGCCACGCCCGCGGCGCCGCCGACGCCCCGCCATCGCCCGCCCAAGGTCGAATCCGCCGAGCCCACGCCCAACGTCCCCAAACAAGACAAGAGCCTCGTCGTCGTGCTCGCCGCGGCGGTGGCCTTGGGTTTCCTCGTGACCCTCGCCGGAGGCGTGGCGATGGTGCTGCACATGCGCGGCCAAGAGCCCGAGGCCGATCCTCCGCCCGAGGCCAGCGGCGGCTCGCTGGAGGCCCTCGCTGAAGATCCGCCCGCCCCTCCCGAGGGCGGCGTCGAGGTGACAGTCAAGGTGAGCGGCGAGGCCAAGGTGCAGTGGATCAAGCTCAACCAGGGCGACACCACGGCGCTCAAAGGGGACGACGCCGGCCTCACGGGCGTGGTCGCCCCGGGTGAGTATGAGCTGGGCGTGAAGGTCGTCGGTCGCCCGGCGGCGGCGGTCCCGCTCACCGTCGGCGACGAAGGGCTAAACCTCTCCTGCACCTTAGACAAGGCCGGAAAAGGCGCCTGCGAGGGCGGCGCCGCGCCCCTGACCTTAAGCCCCGGCTAAGCGGCGCCCGGGCGCGGCCGACGCCCCCTCAGTCCACCTGCTGCAAGGCGTCAAAGCCCGGCAGGGAGGACAGATCGGGGACGACGACGATCTCGATGCGGCGGTTGGCGGCTTTGCCCTCTTTGCTGTCGTTCGCGGCGACGGGGCGCAGGTCGCCGTAGCTCGCCGCGCTGAGCTGGGCGGCGGGCATCCCCCCGGCGATGAGCGCCTTGGTCACGACGAGGGCTCGGGCCGAGGCCAGCTCCCAGTTTGAGGGGTACTGCGGCGTGTTGATCGGGTCGTTGTCGGTGTGGCCCTCGACCTGAAAGCGCCGATCGGTGATGCCCGCGAGCACCACGGCGACCTCTTGCAGCGCGGCCTCACCCTCTTTGGAGAGGTTCGCCGAGCCCGACGAGAACAGCACGTCCGTGGCGAGCTCGACGATCATGCGGCCATCGACGATCTTCACCTTGAGCTTGCCCGCGTCGATGAGCGACTTGAAGCGGGCGAGCAGGTTTCGGTACTCCGCCACCCGCGCGTCGGCCTGGGCCTTTCGCTGGGAGAGCTCGATGAGCGCCGTCTCCATCTCTTTGACGCTCGCCTGCAGCGAGGACTGGTCCTTCACCAGCCGCGCCTTCTCGGCCTGCAGCGCGCTGAGCTCTTGACCCAGGCGGGCGGCCTCGGCCTCGGCGGAGGCCAGCGCCTCCTCCAAGGAGCGGATCTGGCCGCTCATCGCCTGGGTGTCCGCCTCATAGCGGGCCTGCAGCGCGGAGTGCTCCAGCTGGAGGGCGTCGTGGCTGGCCTGGAGCGCCTCGTGTTTCTTCAGGCCGACGAGACAGCCAGGCTGGAGCGCGACGATGGAGAACATCAGGGGGAACAGCATCAGGAGCTTCCTTGGAGGGGGCGCAGACTAACGCTCACGCTTCATCTGCCCCGAGGTGTAACGACCCCAATAATCGTCCAGGGCCGCCCGCACCTTGCCCGAGAGCAAGAACAGGCCGATGATGTTGGGGAAAGCCATGCCCAGCACCATCAAGTCGGAGAAGTCGAGCACGTTCCCGAGCTTAAACACCGCCCCGAAGAACACGAACATCAAGAAGATGCC
>JAKLKE010000455.1 GCA_023150775.1 Myxococcota bacterium | reverse complement strand
AGCAGGCCCTGCGCGCCGTGCCTGAAGATGAGCGTGAGGCCGCCTTCGCGCTGGGCGCCACCCGCTGGGAGATGATCTCCCGAAATGTGCTCCCCCGCGCCGCGCCGGGTATTCTCAGCGGCGTCGCCTTGGGCCTCTCCCGGGCGGCCGGTGAGACGGCCCCGCTCCTGCTCACCGGCGCGGTCTACTCCATCTCCGGCCCGGTCTCTGGGCTTCAAGCGCCGTTTATGGCCCTCCCCCACCATGTCTACACCCTCGTGACCCAGCACCCCGATCCCACCGTCGGCGAGCCCTTGGCCTACGCCGCCGCCGCGCTCCTGCTCCTGTTGAGCCTGCTCATCGGCGGCGTCGCCGCGGGGCTTCGCGCGCGTCTGCGCCTGGGCGAGGGGCTCTAAGCCATGATGCACGACGTCGCGGCGAAGATGGAGGTGCAGCACCTCAGCGTTCATTACGGCGGCACCCCGGCGCTCAAAGACGTGAGCCTGGGCGTGATCGGCGGCCAGGTCACCGCGCTCATCGGGCCCTCGGGCTGCGGAAAATCGACGCTCCTGCGGGTGCTCAACCGCATGTCCGAGCTTCTGCCCGACGCCCGGCACACCGGCGCCGTGCGTCTGGACGGCCAAGACATCTTCGCCCCCGAGGTAGACGTCACCGCCTTACGCCGCCGGGTGGGCCTCGTCTTCGCCAAGCCCAACCCCTTCAAGATGAGCGTGTATGAGAACGTCGCTTATGGCCTCCGCATCGCCGGGGAGCGCGCCCGCAGCGTGCTCGACGGCCGCGTCGAGGAGGCCTTACGCGCGGCGGCCTTATGGGACGAGGTCTCCGACCGCCTCAACCGCTCCGCCTTAGAGCTCGGCCCCGGCCAGCAGCAGCGCCTGTGCATCGCCCGGGCCTTGGCCGTGGGCCCCGAGGTGCTGCTCATGGACGAGCCCACCTCGTCCTTAGATCCCGTGGCCACCGCCAAGGTCGAGGAGCTCGTGAGCGCCCTGCGCGGCCGCTACACCCTCGTCATCGTCACCCACAACATGCAGCAGGCCAGCCGCCTCTCCGATCACACCGCGCTGTTTGTTGAGGGTGAGCTCGTGGAGATCGGCGAGACCGCGCGCATCTTCACCCGCCCTCGGCAGCGGCGCACCGAAGACTACATCACCGGCCGCTTCGGCTGAGGCTCAAAGAACGCCCCGTGCAGCACCTCGACCTCCGATACCAGCAAGAGCTGAACGACCTGCGCACCGTGTACCAGGAGATGCTGCTCCTCGCGCATGGCATGGTGCAGGACGCCATGCGCTCGGTGATCGAGCGGGATCCGGCCCTGGGTCGCGCGGTGGTGAACGTCGATCGGTCTCTGGATCAGCTTGAGCTGCGCGCCGATGAGTCCTGCCTGCGTATCCTCGCGCTCTACCGCCCCGTCGCCGGGGATCTCCGGCTCGTCGCCACGGTGATGAAGTCCGTCACCGACATCGAGCGCATCGGCGATCTCGCGGTAAACATCGCCAAGCGCGGCTTCGACCTCTCCCGGGGCGCGGGCTTAGAGCCCCTGCCAGAGCTGGGGAGCATGGCTGAGGTCATCGCCGAGATGTTGCCGCTTGTCAAACAGGGCTTCTTGAGCCGCGACCCGTCTGTGCTCATGGCGCTCAAAGACGCCGACGAGCGCGTGGACCGCATGAACCGCGAGGTGCTCTCCCAGGTGATCCTCGCCTTGGCGAACCACCCCGACCAGTCCCGCCGGGGCCTCGCGCTCACGAGCATCTCCAAGGCCCTTGAGCGAGTGGCCGACCACGCCGTCAACCTGGGCGAGCAGATCGTGTTTATGGTCGGCGGCACCGACGTGCGCCACGGCGGCGTGAAGGGCTGAGCGCCGCCGCTCAGCCGCTCCCCCTCACTGAATGTTGAGCAGGCGCTTGAGCGCGATGTCGCCGCCGACCTGGCCGAGGGCGTAGGTCGTGCCGTCCACGACGGTGACGTACCAGCTTCCCGTGCCACCTTCAGGGTAAGGCACCACCACGTCGCTCCAGGCGTCCGCGCCGGGGTCGTAGGCGAAGAGCCCGCTGAAGCCGTCGGAGACGAGGATCTTGCCGTCGTGCTCAGCGGCCTGCCCATAGTCGGCGTAGAAGCGCGCCGGGAGCGCCGCCGTCAGCGTCCAGCTCGCCCCAGAGGAGGAGGTGTCCAAAGCGGCGCCTTGGCTGAGATCGCCGCTGCCGTTGTACCCGCCGAAGACGTAGATCGTGTCTGAGCCGATGGGCGTGTAGGCCACGGCGCGGCTGAAGCCCGTGGGGAACCGTTCGGCGAGGGTCTCCCAGGCGCCGCTCACGCCGCCGGAGTAGGTCTGGACCGTGTCGAGATCCCCACGACCGCCGACCATATAGACCTTGCCCGAGGCCGCCGACCCCGCCGCCTCGCCCCGACTCCAGGAGGAGTAGCTGGAGATGGCCGTCCAGGCCCCGGCCTGGAAGACCTGGCCCCAGTTGCCGAAGACATAGACCGCGTCGTCCGTGGGCACGACGACCTCATCATACCCACAAGCGCACCAGTCGCTCTGTGTGCCGTAGGTCGGCGGCATGGGGTGATCCGTGACCACGCCGGTGGCGGGATCCACCGACTTGAAGAACACGTCCCCTTCGGGGGCGAAATACACCTCCCCCTCAAACCCAAAGACGACGGCGCCCCAGCTCGTCGTCAACGAGAGGCTGGGGATGCTGAGCACGTCCTCCCAGATCGGGCGGCACTCAAGGCCGTCGCCGAACATGTCGCTGGGGCACTCGCAGGAGAACGAGCCCTCGGTGTTTGTGCAGGAGGCCTCGGCCGCGCAGTTGTTCGTGCCATCGGCGCACTCGTCGATGTCAACACAGTCCCCGTCCGCGTTGGGGATGTAGCCGAGGTCACAGTCCACCACCGCCGAGTCGTCGGTGGTGGAGTCGTCCGTGGTCGAGTCGTCGGTGACGGCGGAGTCATCGACGGTGTTTGAGTCGTCGCTGACGCCGGAGTCTGTGGCGCCGTCTTTGTCGCTCGTACAGGCGACCAGAGCGAGAGACAAGAGGCCGAGCCAGGGGGAGCGCGCAGTCTTCAGGAGCATCGTGACCTCGGGAGCTCGTCATTCGAGCGTGGGGGGCGCCTCAGCGCCGTGGGGAGACCCCCCTATCGTAGCCCACCCGGCGCTCCCGAGGCGCCACAAAAGCGCCTCGGGAGGAGTCTCGAAGGGTCAGCGAAGGTCAAACCGATCGTTGTTCATCACCTTGGCCCAGGCCGCCACGAAGTCGTGAACGAGCTTGGACTCGGCCCCGGCGCTGGCGTAGACCTCGGCCAGGGCCCGAAGCTGGGAGTTTGAGCCGAAGACCAGATCCGCCCGGGACGCCGTCCACCGCGCCGCGCCCGTGGCCCGATCCCGGCCCTCAAACTCGCTCTTGGCCTCGTTCGTCGCCTTCCACTCCGTCTGGATGTGGAGGAGGTTGACGAAGAAGTCGTTCGTGAGGGCGCCGGGGCGATCGGTGAGCACCCCCACGGTCGAGTCGCCGACCGTGGCGCCCAAGGCGCGCATCCCGCCGACCAAAGCCGTCATCTCCGGGGCGGTGAGGCCGAGGAGCTGGGCGCGGTCGACCAGGAGGTTCTCGGCGACGGCGCCGACCCGGGCCTTGGCGTAGTTGCGGAAACCATCGGCGATGGGCTCCAGCACGGCGAAAGACGCCGCGTCGGTCTGCTCAGCGCTGGCGTCGGTGCGGCCCGGGCTGAAGGGCACCGTCACCGCGTGGCCCCCGCGCCGGGCGGCCTCCTCAACGGCCACGCCGCCGCCGAGCACGATGAGATCGGCCAACGACACCCGCTTGTTGCCCTGCTGGGCGCCGTTGAACGCCGCCTGAATCCCCTCCAGCACGCCCAACACGCGGTTGAGCTGCTCGGGCTGGTTGACCTCCCAGCCGCGCTGCGGGGCCAGGCGAATCCGCGCGCCGTTGGCGCCGCCCCGTTTGTCTGAGCCGCGGAAGGTAGACGCCGAGGCCCAGGCCGTCGTCGCCAGCTCCGCCACGGTGAGCCCTGACGCCAAGATCGTCGCCTTGAGCGAAGTGATGTCCTCAGCGTCGATGAGCGGGTGGTCCACCGCCGGGACCGGATCCTGCCAGATCAGCGTCTCGGCGGGCACCTCGGGGCCGAGATACCGGGCGCGGGGGCCCATGTCGCGGTGGGTGAGCTTAAACCAAGCGCGGGCGAAGGCGTCGGCGAAGGCCTTGGGATCCTGGTGGAAACGCCGGGAGATGGGCTCGTAGATCGGGTCCATCTTCAGCGACATGTCCGCCGTGGTCATCATCGGTCTGTGCTTCTTCGTGGGGTCGTGGGCGTCTTGGATCATGTGCTCCTCGGCCACGTCCTTGGCGTGCCACTGCCAGGCCCCGGCGGGGCTCTTGGAGAGCTCCCACTCATACCCAAAGAGCATGTCGAAGTAGCCCATGTCCCAGGTCGTCGGGTTCGGCTTCCAGGCGCCCTCGATGCCGCTCGTGGTGGTGTGGACCCCTTTGCCGCTGCCGAGGCGGTTCTTCCAGCCCAGGCCCTGCTCCTCAAGCTCAGCGCCCTCGGGCTCGGGGCCCACC
>JAKLKE010000454.1 GCA_023150775.1 Myxococcota bacterium | reverse complement strand
GGGCGTCGTTCTCGTCCAGGAGGTAGCTGCCGAGGACCTGGTTGTTGGTGTCGATGTTCAGAGCGGCGAAGCGGGCGCCTTCGGGGGAGACGCTGCGGGCGTAGGCCCGGCTGCGGCTGTAACGAAAGCCGACACCGACGCCGCTCAAGAGCCCACGCGGCGGCAGACGGCTGGCGTCTACACCTTTGGGCAGCGGGTCCAGGGGCGCCCGGGTCAAGGCGCTGTAGCGGGCGGTGACGACGCTGCGCTCACGCCACTGGTAGGTCACCGACGCGCCGAGGCGGTTTCGCACCTCCCAATAGCGCGTGTTGGTGGAGGCGCTCATCGGCACGTTGGCGCCGGGGTTCAGGGGCTCGGTGACGTAGATGTCGTTGAACGGCACGGTCGTGGCAGAAACTGCCAAGGTGCCGATGGGGCGCCAGCGGTTGGAGGTGATCGAGGCGCCGCCGCCGATGAAGCCGTTGTCTGTGCGATAGGTGAGGTTCGCCCCCCAGATCCAGCGGCGGAGGGAGTCGGTGCCCGAGGTGGAGAGCGCGCCGAGCAGGCCGAAGCCGGTGCTGTACACCGTAGGCAAGACGTAGCGCGGCGGCAGGGCGGTGGAGATCGCGCGGTAGGGGCGCACGGGCACGGAGAAGGTGTAGGACGTGTCCGCGACCCGGTTGAGGTCCGTCGCGGTGACGTCGTCTACCCCGGCGCCGCTGGCGGGCTGGTCGTGAAGGGCGCCCGTGGCCTGAGCGCCGTCACCGCCGCCGCCGCCCCCGCCGCGCTCAACCATCCCCTGGCTGAGGGGCGCGGCGCCGCCGCTGGGGGGATCGGGCACGGGCGGGCCGCCGGGCAAGGCCAGCTTGAGCGCGCCGCGGTGCTCCACGGGCAGGGGCAGGGGGCCCAGCGCTCGCCAAGACGCGGGATCAAACGGGATCATCGCGATCTGGTAGCCGATGTGCTGGTAGTGCTGGTAGACGATGACCGACCCGTCGGGGTGAATCGTGGGCTGGAACGCCCCGCCCAGCACGTTGGTGACCTGAGAGAGCGTCTCTTCAGCGAGATCTACGGCGTAGAGGTTGGGGATGCCGTCGCGGTCAGACGAGAACAGCAGATAGCGGCCATCAGGAGAGAAGACCGGGTCGCGGTCGGTGTGGCCGTCGAAGGTGAGCCGCCGGTGGGGCTGGCCATCGGCGCGGTAGAGCCAGAGGTCTCGGGCGCCGTCCTGCCAGATCGACAGGGCGACATAGCGCCCGTCTGGTGAGAAGGCCGGCGTCGAGAGCTGGGTGTGGTCGGTGTTCGCCGTGAGCTTCGTGAGGGACTGATCCACCCGCAAGAGCGCGAGATCGTTGTTCTGGGCGCCGTTGGTGATGACGAGCAGGCGCTCACCGTCGGGGGAGAAGGCGGGATCGCGCGCCCTCGCGCCGCTCGTGAGCCGGGTGGCGCCCGCCTCGCCGAGCTTGTGCAGGTAGATGTCTTCGTACAGGTTGAAGTCGTTGACGACGTGTGTGCTCGACCAGGCGAAAGCCTGGCCGTCGGGGCGCCAGGTGAAGGCCTTCGCCGCCCGGTCTTGCAGGAGCACCTCGGCCTCGCCGCCCTGGCCGTTGGCCAGCCAGATCGCCGAGCCTAAGTCACGGTCGTTGCACGAGAAGACGAGGTGGTCACCCTTGGGCGAGAAGCTCGGGCCGTAGCAGCTCCCGTCGATCTGCGTGAGGATGGTCGGCAGGGTGAGGCCTTCAGCCATCACGGCGTCGCGCTGGGCGGCGTAACGGGCGTTGAGCTCGGCCTCCCAGGTGGCGTAGGCCGCGTGAAAGCGAAGCCGTCCATGGCGCCGAGGGGCGGCAACGCGCCCTCTAAGGTCGCCATGCGCAAGATCATGTCGCTGTGTGGGTTTCGCCCGCGCCCGCCCGTGGTGTGGCGGGTCTCCATAAACGTGGCTTGGCCCTCGATCATCCACAGGGGCGAGAGCCGGTTCACGCTGATGATGCGCCCCATGACCAGGCCCAAGGCGCCAGGCAGCCCCGAGAGGTTGTCGAGGTGCAGGATGTGGGCGAGCTCATGGGTGAACACGGCCTCAAGCCAGTCCTCGTACAAGGCGAGGCCCGAGCCCTCCTGCGGCGCCGTCACGTAGAGCACGATGGTGTTGACGGGCAAGGTGTAGGCGAAGCCGTTGGCGACGTCGGTGGAGTCGACGAGCACGACCTCAACCCGGCGCCGGGGCGTGAGCGCCATGTCTACGGTGAGCACGTCCCAGGCGCTCTCCGCGATCACCGTCAGCTCGTCGGCGAGCTGCTCCTCCCCTTGGTGGAAGGTGATGTTGAAGTGGGGCGTCTGGAGCGTGCGCCAGTCGAGCTCGGGGTCATAGGTCGCCGCCTCCGCCGCCGGGGCGAAGGTGAGCCCGACGGTGAGGGCGAGGCCGAGGGACGCTGGCAGAAATCGAAGCACGAGGGCTGTTGTACCACGCGCCGAGGGGGCTCAGAGGGCGGCGACGAGCTTCTCCATGCTGCCCCGGGCGTCGCCGAGGTACATCCGCGTGTTCTCCTTAAAGAACAGCGGGTTCTCGACCCCGGCGTAGCCCGCGCCGCGTCCGCGCTTGAGCACGACGGTGGTGCGCGCCTTCCAGGTCTCCAGGACGGGCATCCCGTAGATCGGCGAGGAGGGATCGTCGAGCGCGCCGGGGTTCACGATGTCGTTGGCGCCGATGACGAGCACAAGATCCGTGGCCGGCAGGTCGCCGTTGATCTCGTCCATCTCCAGCACGATGTCGTAAGGCAGCCCCGCCTCGGCGAGCAGCACGTTCATGTGGCCCGGCAGACGCCCAGCGACGGGGTGAATCGCGAAGCGCACGGTCTTGCCCGCCTCACGGAGCTTGCGGGTGAACGAGGCCACGACGGCCTGGGCCTGGGCGACGGCCATGCCGTAACCCGGGATGATCACGACGGACTTGGCGTCGCGGCAGGACGCGGCGAGGTCATCCACGTCGATGATGTTGTACTCACCTTGGGGGCCGCCGGGGGCCGGGGCCGCGCCCTCCGCCGCGCCGAAGCCGCCGAAGACGACGGACCAGATCGAGCGGTTCATCGCCCGGCACATGATCGTCGAGAGGATGGCGCCGGAGGAGCCCACGAGCGCGCCGGTCACGATGAGCAGGTCGTTGGAGAGCATGAACCCGGCGGCGGCGGCCGTCCAGCCGGAGTAGCTGTTCAACAGCGACACGACGACGGGCATGTCCGCGCCGCCGATGGCCATCACCAGGTGAACGCCGAGCAGCCCCGCGAGCACGCTCATCACCAACAGGTAGGGCAGGGCGGAGGCGCCCGGGGCCATGGCGAAGGGCACGGCGAGGCCGATGATGGTCAGGGCGACGAGGGCGTTGAGCGCGTGGCGGCCGGGGAGCAAGAGCGGCTTGCCGCTCAACGAGCCCTTGAGCTTGGCCCAGGCGATGATGGAGCCGGTGAAGGTGAGCGCGCCGATGGCCACGTCGAGGTAGATCTCGACGGCGTGAACGGCGTGGGCGCCGCCGCTCAGCTCAACGCCGGGGTTGAGGTAGGTCGAGACGCCGACGAGCACGGCGGCGAGGCCGACGAAGCTGTGCAGCGCCGCGACGAGCTCGGGCATCGCCGTCATCGCGACCCGGGCCGCGAGCCAGGCGCCCACGACCGCGCCGCCGATCACCGCCCCGGCGCTGAGGCCATAGGCGGTCATGCGGGGGTGCAGGAGCGTGGCGATGATGGCGATGGCCATGCCCACGACGCCGTAGAGGTTGCCGCGCCGGGCGCTCTCTTGGGTGGAGAGGCCGCCGAGGCTCAAGATGAACAGCACGCTCGCGAAGAGGTACGCGACGGTGAGAAGGCTCTCTGGCATCCCGGCCCCTTACTTCTGGAACATACGCAGCATCCGCTGCGTCACGAGGAAACCACCGGCGACGTTCACCGAGGCCACAGCGATGGCGACCGCGCCCAAGATGGCCGGGAGGCTTGATCCACCCGTGCCCGCCTGGAGCAGCCCGCCGACGATGATGATGCCGCTGATGGCGTTGGTGACGCTCATCAGCGGGGTGTGCAGGGCCGGGGTGACGCTCCAGACGACCTGCCAGCCGATGAAGCAGCTCAAGATGAACACCGTGAGGTGCTGCACGAGCTCGCTCGGCGCGAAGAGGCCGACCACCGCGGCGAGGGCTGTGGCGGCCAAGGTCATCGCCGCCCGAGAGCCCGGCGACATCGGCGGGGCGCTGTGCCCGTGGCCATGACCGCTCGACTTGGCGGGGGCGCTGACGGCCACGCTCGGCGCGGGCGCGGCGGCGGCGGCGGGTTTGGGCGCCGGAGCGGGCGCGGCCTTAGGTTTGGGCGGCGGCCAGGTGAGCTGGCCCTCTCGCAGCACCAAGGCGCCGCGCACGGCCTCGTCCTCATCATCGAGCTTAAACGCCGCGCCGCCCATGTCGTCGAGCAGGTGGCAGAGGTTGGAGGCGAAGAGCTGGCTGGCGACGGTGGGCAGGCGGCTGGTGAGGTCGGTGTAGCCGATGACCGTGACGCCGTGGGCCGAGATGACCTCGCCGGGGACGGTCAGCTCACAGTTTCCGCCCTGCTCAGCGGCCAGATCGACGATGACCGAGCCTTCACGCATC
>JAKLKE010000453.1 GCA_023150775.1 Myxococcota bacterium | reverse complement strand
GGTCGAGGGTCGTCTCGTACAAGGTCTTGGGCATCATCTCGCCGAGGCCCTTAAACCGGCTGATCTCCGGCTTGGAGCGCGCCGGGAGCTTGCGTAAGATGCGCTCCTTCTCGGCGTCATCGGCGGCCCACCAGGTGTCTTTGCCCACCTCGATGCGGTAGAGCGGCGGCTGGGCGATGTAGACGTGGCCCTCACGCACCAGCCCGGGCAAGAAGCGGTAGAAGAAGGTGAGCAGCAGGGTGGCGATGTGGTTGCCGTCGACGTCGGCGTCCATCAGCAGGATGACGCGGTCGTAGCGCAGCCGCGACAGGTCAAAGTCTTTGCCCATGCCGCAGCCGAGGCACTTCACCAGATCCGTGAGCTCGTTGTTCTTGAGGATGGTGGTGAGGCTCGCCTGCTCGGTGTTCAACACCTTGCCGCGCAAGGGCAGAATGGCCTGTTTTTCGCGGTCGCGGCCTTGTTTGGCCGAGCCTCCGGCGGAGTCCCCCTCGACGATAAACAGCTCACACACGGAGGGGTCGGACGACGCACAGTCGGCGAGCTTGCCCGGCAGGTTGAGCCGGGTGTTCACCGCCGATTTACGTTTGACGTCGGCCACGGCGGCGCGAGAGGCCAGCCGCGCCCGGGCGGCCTGCACGGCGCGGGCGATGAGCGTCTCGCCCCAAGAGCGGCGCTCGTGAAGCTGGCGCTCAAGGGCCGTGCGCACCATGGCCTCAACCTGCCCACGCACCTCGGGGTTGTTGAGCTTGTCTTTGGTCTGGCCCTGAAATTGGGGCTCGGGGACGTAGATCGACAGGGTGCCGAGCATCCCCTCACGCAGGTCTTCAGCGGTGAGCTTGAGGCCCCGGGGCTCTAGGTCGTGGGCCTCGATGAACGAGCGCAGCGCCTTCACGACGGCGTCTTTGAGGCCTTGCTCGTGGGTGCCGCCCTCGCGGGTGGGGATGCCGTTCACGAAGGTGTTGAGCTGCTCTCGGTTGGACTCGGTCCAGGTGAGCTCAAGCTCGGTGCGCACGAGACCTTCACCTTCGCGGCGCAGGGTGAAGGGCTCCACCAAGGGGCGCTGCTCGGCCTGGCGCAGGAGGTGCTGGAGCAGGTCGGAGAGCCCACCCTCGTGGCGCAGCTCGACGTTCGCCCCGCTCACCTCGTCGCGGAAGACCACACGCAGGCCGGCGTTGAGGTAGGCCTTGATCTCCAGGCGGTCACGGATGAGCGCGCCGTCAAAGCCGAGATCGCCGAAGATCTGGGGATCGGGCGTGAAGGTGATCGACGTGCCTGTGCCCCGGGCGGGGCCGATCTCGGCGATGGGCGCCTTGGGCACCCCGCGGCGAAACTCCTGGGACCACTCTTTGCCGTCGCGGCGCACACGCGCCTGCAGCCGCGTCGAGAGGGCATTCACCACAGACGAGCCGACGCCGTGGAGGCCGCCAGAGGTGGCGTAGTTCTCTTGGTTAAACTTGCCGCCGGAGTGCAGCGTGGTGAGGATGACCTCAAGGGCGCTCTTGCCGTACTTGGGCACCAAACCGACGGGGATGCCGCGGCCGTTATCGGACACAGTGACCGTGCGGCCGTCTTTGTGAATGGTGACCGAGAGGTAGCTGGCGTGGCCGTTGATGGCCTCGTCTACGGCGTTATCGACGATCTCCCAGACGAGGTGGTGGAAGCCGTCGGTGCCCGTCGAGCCGATGTACATGCCTGGGCGACGGCGCACCGCCTCCAGGCCCTCCAGCACGGTGATGTCGTGCTCGGTGTAAGCCCCCTTGCTGCTCATGTGCCCTCCTGGCTCGGCGGCACGATGAGCTGGGGTGTACGCACCCACTCAACGAACCCTCCGCGTTTGATCACGACGCCGCCTTTGTCACCACGTTTGCCGCCGAACTTCGAGAGCCTCGCGATCTCTTCACGGCCCTGCGGTGTCTTCACCAGGGCGCCCTCAGCCGGGGTGCGCGCCAGCTCAAAGGCGAAGACCGTGTCGCCTTCGTTGAGCTTCATCGCCGTGATGCCGCGCCCGGCGGCCTTCACCACGGGCAGCTCCGCGATGGGGTACGCGAGCATGTTGCCGCCTTCAGAGGCCAAGCTCATGATCTCCGTGCCCGCGCTGAGCCACACCACCAGCACGCCGTCTCCGGCGTCGTCCACCTTCATGTAGCGGCGGCCGCTGCGGGTGGAGGGCTCCACGAAGCCGTCAAGCGCGATGCGTAAGCCGCGACCGTTGCGGGTGACGGCGACGACGTGGGGCCCCGGGGGCTCGTCCGCCTCGCTCGGCGGGGCCAGGGCCTTGGGCAGCACCCGGGGATCGTGTGACATGAGCGCCACGACGCGCTCGCCGTCGGCGAAGCGGAACCGCTTCTGGACGGGCTCGCCGTGGCCCGAGGTGGCGGGGATGTCGTCTACACGAAGGGTGTAGGCGCCGCCCTGATCGGTGAAGATGCTCACCGTGGCCCGGGTAGAGGCGAGCGCCACCCAGCCCACAGAGTCCCCGTCACGAACGCGGATCTTGGCGATGTCGGTGAAGGAGGACTGGCGCTTGAGCCAGCCGTCGCGGGTGAGGATGACCCAGGCGTCTTCGGCGACGATGTAGTTCGCCTCGCTGTACGTCTCGACCTCAACCTCGCCGAGGATCTTGGTGCGGCGTTTTTGGGCGTGCACGTCGCGCAGCTTGAGGAGCTCATCCCGCACCACCGACCACAAGGCGGCCTCAGACGACAAGAGCGCCTCGATGCGCGCGGCCTCGATACGTTTGGCGGAGAGCTCGGCGAGGATGGCGTTGATCTCTAACTTCGCGAGCTTGTAGAGCTTCGTCTCTAAGATGGCGTCGGCCTGGATCTCGTCGAGATCAAACCGCTCGATGAGCTTCTCGGCGGCGTCCCGTTTGCCTTCAGAGGACCGGATGATCTGAATCGCCTCGTCCAAGGCGTTGAACAGGATCGCGAAGGCCTCAAGGATGTGGATGGCCTCGCGGAGCTTACGCAGCTCGTGCTCGAAGCGGCGGCGCACGGTGAGCAGGCGGAAGGTCAGCCAATGTTTGAGGAGATCCCGCAAATTCAGCCTGGCGGGCACACAGACCTCGGCGTTGTCTGTGGGGACAAGCGCCGTGAGGTTGATGTGGTAACGCTGCTGGAGCGGCGTGTGTTTGTAGAGGTAAGCCAGCGCCGCGCCCTCGTCTTCAGGGCGGCGGAGCTCCAAGACGATGCGCACGTCGTCCGTAGACTCGTCCCGCACGTCCAAGAGCTGGGGCAAGGCGCGCTCGGAGATCAGCTCGCCGATTCGTTTGACGAGATCCGCCTTGTTCTGGGCGTAGGGGATCGAGGTGAGGATGAGCAGGGCCTTCTTGCCCTGGCGCTCGGGCACCGCCGAACCCCGCACAGTCACCGAGCCCTGGCCCGTGGCGTAGATCTCGCGCAGCTCTTCAGCGGAGTTGAGCAGCTCGCCGCCGGTGGGGAAGTCGGGGCCGCGCACCTTACGGCACACCTTCTCTAAGGGCGCCTCGGGATCGTCGATGAGCAGCACGCAGGCGTCGAGCACCTCCCGCAGGTTGTGCGGCGGCACCCGGGTGGCCATGCCCACGGCGATGCCCTCGCAGCCGTTGACCAAGAGCTGCGGGAAACGCGCGGGCAGCACAACGGGCTCAAAATATTGGCCGTCGTAGTTGGGGCGCAGATCGACGGTGTGTTGGCCGAGCTCCTCCAGGAGCTCCATCGCCAAGGGCCGCAGCTTGGCCTCGGTGTAACGCATCGCCGCCGGGGGATCGCCATCGAGGCTGCCGAAGTTGCCCTGGCCGTCCACGAGCATGTGGAGCTGGGAGAAGGGCTGGGCGAGGCGCACCATGGCGTCGTAGATCGACTGGTCGCCGTGGGGGTGGTACTTCGCCATCACCTCGCCGACGATGGCCGCGGACTTACGGTGCCGCGCATCAGGCCGGAGGTGCAGGTTGTGCGACATCGCGTAGAGGATGCGGCGCTGAACGGGCTTGAGGCCGTCGCGCACGTCGGGGAGCGCGCGGGAGGTGATGACCGAGAGCGCGTAGCTCAAGTATCGACGGCTCGCGGCCTCATGGAGGGCGACGGATTGAACCTGGTCAGTCATGGGGCGGCAGCGGGGAGGAGGTGGAGTGGGGCGAGGCGGGGAGAAGCGCGGACGCGGCGGGGTCTTGGCAGGCTGCGTCGAATAACACGGCCAGGGCGCCCTGCGCAGGCCCAAACGTGACCGGGGGCTCTTGACGGGTCGAGAGGAGCCGCTCCGTTGACCCGATCGCCCCTCAACACGACCCTTGCCGAGTGGGGTCGCCCGGGGTTAGGGCGAGCCATGCCAATCCCTGATTCTCCCCTCTGCGATCTGCACATTCATATCGGCGCCTCGGTGGCTCCCCACGTCATGTGGTCCATCGCTCACCAGCAAGGCCTGCGCCTGCCGGTGAAGGACTACTGGGAGTTTGTTGACCTCATCACGGTCAACCCACGAAAGGTGCGCACCTTAGAGGATTATCTCTCGATCCTCCACACCTGGACCGAGCGTATCCAGTCCTCGCCCAGCGCCATGGAGATCTCCACCTACGAGGTCATCGGCAAAGAGTACCGAGGCTCGCGGGTTGAACGAATTGAGCTGCGCTTCAACCCCATGAAGCGTAACCT
>JAKLKE010000452.1 GCA_023150775.1 Myxococcota bacterium | reverse complement strand
TCCGCACTTTGCTCCTCGGCGGCGTGGGGCCGCGACCTCCACGTCGAGGCGCGGCTCAACGCCTGAGCGGGGGCAGCCCAGGGCGGATCGTCAGGCGGAGCGGGGCGCTATCCCCTCGCGCCGGGGTCCGCGCTGCGCTCCTCGGCGGCGGTATCCCAAGGCCTCCACGTCGAGGCGCAGCGCAATGCCCGAGCGAGGGCAGCCCAGGGCGGAGCGTCACGCGGAGCGGGGCACCACCCCGTCGCGCCATGCTCCGCGCCGCCCTCCTCGGCGGCGTGGGGCCGCGACCTCCAGGTTGCGGCGCAGCTCGGCGCGTCATTCCGCGACCGCGGCAGCTCAGCCCTTTGAGGCCTGGGCCGCCGCCGCGAGCACCTCGTCAAGCGGTGGGTGGTCCCCCGCGGCCTCGCTCACATAGCGGTACACGATCGCGCCGCCTTTACGCATTACGAACACCCCGCCTTGTTGCGTGGCGTCTCCTTGGGTGCGGCCCTGGCGAAAGCCACGCTTGAGGGCGTCGACCGAGGCCGTGAGCGTCTTGCGGGAGAAGGCCGTGCGCCAGCCCCGTCGCAGGGCCATCGCCTCATACACCTTCAGCGAGGGGTCGGTGTACAGCGGCAAGCTGACCTGAAACTCTTCAGCGAAGGCCTGGGCGAAGTGGGGCGCGCCGTTGCCGATGACGGCGAGCTGCACACCCAGCGCGCGGAAACGCTCGGCGTTCTCGATGAGGTGAGCGACCTGCTCACGGCAGAAGATTCAGCCAAAGTGGCGAACAAACACCAGCACCACAGGCGAGGTCGCCCACAGGCTCGGCAGCGGCACGGCCTCTCCGGCGGGGGTGAGCACGGTGAGCTGGGCGAGAGGATCAGCGGCCACGTTGCGCTCCGAAAGATTTAGGGGTTGCTGTCTGCCGGGCGCTTGAACAGCACGGCCTTGGCCTGCTCGTCCATCGTCTGCATCACCTGGTCTTTGCCAACGGCCTGCCCACGTTGCACCGCCGGGCGCGCGCCGACGGTCCGAAACCAGCGGTTGAGGTGGGGGAAGTCCTCCAGGTCTTGGCCCTGGCGTTTGTAGGGGAGGATCCACGGCCAAGCGGCGATGTCCGCGATGGAGTAGTCCCCGGCGATGAACTCACGATCCGCCAGGCGACGGTTCAGCACCCCGTAGAGCCGGGCGGCCTCGCGGGTGTACCGCTCGACGGCGTAAGGGATCTGCTCCGGGGCGTACTGGCGGAAGTGGTGCGCCTGGCCGAGCATCGGGCCGAGGCCGCCCATCTGCCACATGAGCCACTGGTTCACCTCGACGCGGCCGCGCAGGTCGCTGGGCATCAGGCGCCCGGTCTTCTCGGCGAGGTAGAGCAAGATCGCGCCGGACTCGAAGACGGAGATCGCCGGGCCGCCGTCGGCTGGGCTGTGGTCGGTGATCGCCGGGATGCGGTTGTTGGGGCTCAGGGCCAAGAACGCCGGGTCAAACTGGTCGCCGCGCCCGATGTTCACCGAATGAACGGTGTAGGGCAGCGCCAGCTCCTCCAGCGCGATGCTGATCTTCCATCCGTTCGGGGTCGGCCAGTAGAAGAGATCGATCATGGTGCCTCCAGCGTGGTCCACGCGCCCGCTGAAGCTAAACACAGCGCACACCAGCGGTTGTTCTCACACAGCGATCTGTGCCAGACGACCCCATACACCCCCGAAAGTGGGCGTTCTATGGTTTGGCGCGCTCTTTGCATCCCAATTGTGCACCCCATGACGGAGCCCCCATGCGCCCGAGTGATCTCGCGTGCCGGCTCGCCGAGGCGCCCTCTGGGGCCGATCTCGCGTCCCGCGCCCTGTCGCCCCGCCAGGATGACTCCACCGACGAGGAGGCGCTGCCGCCCGACGACGAGACCCAGCAGTCTGTGCGTTTCTGCACAGGCACGGCCTGCACCTTCGCCGGAGGCCTCAAGCTGCGGGATCGCCTCGCCGGGATCGCCGGGGCCTCGCCTGTGCGTTGCCTCGGCACCTGCCACGACGCCCCCGCCGCCCAGCGCGGTCACGAGGTCTTCGGCGGGGTGAACCGCCTGCCCGTGGAGCTGTGGAGCGGCGAGCTCTCGGCGTCGCTCTTGCTCGGGGCGAGCGCCAAGCGGGTGCCCCGGGTGAGCCTCGTCAAGCCCGCCGCGCTCTTGCGCCGGGTGCTCGACGGCCAGGCCACGCCCAACGCGGGGATGTATGAGCTGCCCTCTGGAGAGGAGATCCTGCGCCGGGTAGACGCCATGGGCCTTCACGAGCCGGGCCGCCCCGACCGAACCCTCACCGCGCGCTGGCGTGAGGCCCGGTCCACCCCCGCCGAGCGCCGATTTGTCGTCGCCAGAGGGGACGAGGGCGAGCCCGGCTCGTTCTTGGACCGCGTGATCACCGAAGATGACCCCCACGCCCTGCTCGCGGGCCTCCACGCCGCCGCCCGCGCCGCCGACGCCCGAGAGGCGGTCATCTATCTGCGCGCCGAGTACGTCGGCGCCCACCGCGCCGTCGAGCGCGCCATCCACGAGGCCCACGCCGCCGGGTGGCTCGGCGACGATCTCCACGTCGAGCTGATCCTCGGCCAGGGCCCGTACATCTGCGGCGAAGAGGCCTCCCTGCTGCGCGCCATCGAGCGCGGTCGCCCCCACGCCCGACCCCTCGCGCCCTTCCCCGTCAACCGTGGCCTCTGGGGCTCACCCACCGTCGTGCACAGCGTCGAGTCGCTGTTGACGCTGAACACCACGCTCACCACCGGGCGCGGCCACGATCGCCGCCTCATCTGCGTGTCCGGCGCGGTGAGAGAGCCCGGGGTGGTCGAGGCGCTCAACGGCATGACCGTCGGCCAGATCATCGACGAGGGCGCGGGCGGCCTCAAGGACGGCGTGCGGATGGTGCTCGTCGGCGGCCCCCGGGGCCGGGTGCTCAACGCCGATGAGCTTGACCTGCCGCTTGACCCCGAGCATGTCCCCGGCATGGGCTACGGCAGCCTCATGGTGCTCAGCGAGGACGTCACCCCCCGCGCCTTGGCCGAGCACCTGTTTCAGTTCACCGCGTCCGAGTCCTGCGGCGCCTGCACCGCCTGCCGTGTGGGCGCCTCGCTCATGCCCAAGATGGTCGACAGCGCCGCGCTGACCACCCTGATGGAGCACATGTCCTCCGCCGCCCGCTGCGGCTTTGGCCGCGAGACCCCACGGCCCATCAAGGATCTGCTGCGCCTCTACCCCGGCGAGCTCTTCCCCCAAGAGTGAGCCACTCCATGGCGCCGCCCCGTTGACATTCTTTCGGGGGACGGCGATGGTGCTCTCAGTCTGCGCCGGGGAGCCTACGGATGAGCGACGCCCACGATCACGGTCACGCCCACGGGCACGGCCATGGCCACGCCCACGGCCACGCGCACTTTAGCGGCGGCGGTGACGCCCGGCGCGCGCTCAAGATCACCCTCGCCTTGAACGCCGCCTTCTTGGTGGTGGAGCTCGCCTTGGGCTTGTGGAGCGGCTCCTTGGCGCTCCTCGCCGACGCGGCGCACATGGTGAGCGACGTCGGCGCCATCGCCTTGGCCTGGGGCGCGGCGGAGCTCGCCTTACGCCCGGCGAGCCCCGATCGCAGCTACGGCTGGCGTCGGGCCGAGACCTTAGGCGCATTCATCAACGGCATCGCCTTGATCTTCGCCGCGGGCTTCATCACCAAGGAGGCCATCGAGCGCCTAACCCTCGGCGCTGTGGACGTGCTGCCCGGCCCGGTGATCGCCGCGGGCGTCGTGGGACTCATCATCAACCTCGGCAGCGCCTGGGCGCTCTCCCGGGCCGATGGTGACAACCTCAACATTCGTGGGGCCTTGGCCCACATGCTCGCCGACGCCTTGGGCTCGGCCGGGGCCATCGCCGCGGGCGTGGCGGTGTGGTTTGGTTACCCCGGCGCCGACCCGCTCATCAGCCTGTTCATCGTCGTGATCGTGCTGCGCAGCACCTGGCACCTCTTGGCCGAGGCCAGCGCGGTGCTGCTCCAGTTCGCGCCCCCCGGCGTGAGCGCGGAGGAGGTCAAGCTCACCCTTCAGGACGTCCCCGGCTTAGAGACCGTCCACGACCTGCACGTCTGGACCTTAGACGGGCGCACCGTCGTGCTCTCCGCCCACCTGGTCGCCGCGCCCGAGGCCAACGCCGCCAGCGTGCGCCGCGCGGTGGAGGCCCGGCTGATCGCCCGCTATGGCGCCCTGCACTCTACCCTCCAGATGGAGGGCGGCGACGACGCCTGCGCCGCGCCCTACTGCCCGCTCACCACCAACCGCCGGGCCTGAGCCGCCGCTCGTCGCTCCGCAGACACGCTGGACGCTGCATCAGCCGCCAACAAGAGCTCGGCGGACTTGCTGGACGCTGCATCAGCCGCCAACAAGAGCTTGGTGGACTTGCTGGGCGCTGCATCAGCCGCCAACAAGAGCTTGGTGGACTTGCTGGACGCTGCATCAGCCGCCAACAAGAGCTTGGCGGACATGCTGGACGCTGCATCAGCCGCCAACAAGAGCTTGGTGGACTTGCTGGACGCTGCATCAGCCACCAACAAGAGCTTGGTGGACTTGCTGGACGCTGCATCAGCCACCAACAAGAGCTTGGCGGACATGCTGGACGCTGCATCAGCCGCCAACAAGCGCTTGGTGGACT
>JAKLKE010000451.1 GCA_023150775.1 Myxococcota bacterium | reverse complement strand
CCGGAGCGCCTCGTGAAGGCGCTGCCCACGCTGTCCGACGCGGCGGCGACCCTGCGGCGGGCGATCCCCCGGGCGCGGCTCATCACCATCGCCCGGGATCTCACCGAGGCCCTGGGCACCTTGGCCTTGGCGGCGACCCAGCGCCCGCTGAACGAGGACGATCTTTTGCCGCTGCGGTCGGTGTTCGCCCGGCTCGATGGCTTGCCCCAGGCGCTCGCCGGGGCGCGGGAGCGGCTGGGGGTGGCGCTGGCGGAGATCGACGAGAGGTAGATCGGCGCGGGCGGGCATCGGGCGCTCCGTGAGCCAACGAGTCCTCGCGGCGCACGGGGTCGCCCGCCTCCGGCGTCCAGCGACGGCGACCGCCCAACGAGCGGCGCCGCAGGCGGCCGGAGTCCACACATCGCCTCGCTGAGCCTCAAGAGCGCGTCTTTTCTCAGCGAATCGCCTCCTTGAGCCTCAAGAACGCGATTTTTTCTGGCGAATCGCCTTCTTGAGCCTCAAGAACACGATTTTTCGCGGAAAATCGCCTTCTTGAGCCTCAAGATCGGGATTTTTCTCCACAAAGTCGCCTTCTTGAGCCTCAAGATCGCGATTTGCAGGGAACGCCCCCCTCTGACGGGCCCACTTTTGCCCGTTTCTCTCCACCGGGGCCTCGCGGCGCCTCAACGGGCGCCCTGCCCACGTCCGCCGCTCGTCTGGAGGGTGATGGCGCGTCAACCTACCACCCTTGGTATTGGCGGGACACGCCTGGGGCCTGGGTCTCCGCGCGGCGCGCCCGGGTCGTTGAGGTGGCGCTCACCAAGGGCCCCTTCGGGATCCCATGGAGGCCCAAGGCGGCGGCAGGCGCAGCGACGGGGGGCGCCTGAGCGTGACGGCGGCGGTTCACCGGACAGCTTCTAGCGCCCCTACACATTTTTCTTTGCGGACCCGGCGCTGCTCAGGATAGAGCCCGTGTGGGCGCTGGGGGCCAACCCGGCGTCCGCAAAAGGACAAGGAAAGCGCCGAGTTGTCGCCCAAGGAGGGCGCGCTGGGGCGCATGGAGGGAACATGGCGAGCAAGCTCGTGACGGATCGTCAGAAGTCGTCTGAGGTGGTGCTGAACGCGATCGAGCACCAGGGCGGGGCGCTGCAGGAGGGGATCACGGCGCGCTCGGTCGCCGAGTCTGGGGCGGCGGTGGACGTGGGCGGGCTCTTGGCCCAGCTCAGCCTGTCGCTGCGGGGGGTGACCGACACGATGATCGCCGCCGACCAGGCCCACGAGCACGAGCTGGCCGACGACCCCGCCGTTCGGACGGCGCGGGACGAGGCGGCGAAGGGCGTCTATGACGCCATCGTGGGCGCGCGGGAGACCTTCGTGGGGGTGTACGGCGCCGCCGCCGTAGACGCCTTGGGCTTCTTCGGCAGCACCTCCCAAGACCCCCTCGTGCTCGTCCGCCAAGGCCGCTCCATCGTGGACCGCCTGCGCGCGGGCGGCCTGCCCACCCCCAAGAGCGCCCACCTGAGCCTCGACGCCGAGTCCTTGGCCACCAGCGTCGAGTCCCAGGTGCTCACCCTGGAGTCCGCCTTGGGCGCCGTGAGCCAAGAGGCCCGGGAGGCCCAGCTCACCCTCGTCGCCAAGCAGCGCGCCATGTCCGAGTTCGACCCGGTGTTTCGCGCCGTGGCGACGACCCTGGAGGGGCTGTTCTCTTATGCGGGGCTGCCGGAGCTGGCGGCGCGGGTGCGGCCGTCGCGGCGGTCGGCGGGGGTGACGGAGGAGGTGGCGGGGGGGTGAGTTGGCGCTGAGCTATGTGGGGTCGCCGTCCTCGGTGGGGGGCGGCGGCTCTTGCTCAGCTCAGAATGGGATTTCTTGATCAAATGCAAGTTCAGGTTCAGGTTCAGGTTCAGGTTCAGGTTCAGGTTCAGGTTCAGGTTCAGGTTCAGGTTCAGGCCAAGTGCCATCTGGATCATTAGGAAGGGCGCCCGCAGCAATGGCAGCCTCGACTGGGAAGTCAGGGGGCCATATGGTGTCGCGCCAGTGAGGGTGGTTAAGGGTGAAGTGAGCTCCCTGCAACGTAGCGGTGGAAATGTCTAGCGCGTTGGCGAGGTCCGACCCGTAAAGCCTTGCGCCAGACAAATCCGTTCGAAACAAACTCGATGAAGCCAAAGTTGCATTGGTAAGATCTGCACCGAGTAAAATCGTGCGAAAAAAGGTCGCGCCTGACAAGTCCGAAAAATGACAGGTCCGAGAAAGAAAGATCTGCACGACTAAAATTGCAGAAAACAAGAGTTGAACAACTCAAATCAGCCTTAAGCGACTGCACCTCCCACAAGCGCGCATAAGACAAATCCGATCGAGTTAATTTTACACGATACAAGCTAGCGCCCGACAGATTCACCCTTGATAAGTTAGCACTCATGAAGTTCGCATCATTTAGGTTTGCGGAGGCCATGTCTACTGACGACAGGTCCGAGAAGGACAAGTCCGCATAACTAAAATCCGCCCTATTCAGACTACATTCCTCTGTCCCCACAAATCGCAACCTTGGCGCAACAAGCCTCGCCATAGACTGTGAAAGCCAGCCCCAAGCCAACACCCGCCGCAGCGGGAGCGGCCCGTTCACAACGAAACCCTCATCATCTCCCGAGAGCGTGCCGCCGATTGCGAAGGCTGCCAAGGCCAGCGGAGCGCGGGAGTCAGTATTGGCTGCGGGGTGGCCGTCGTCGCCTTCAAATGGCGACCCGATATGCAGATCTTCCACCATCGCCTTTGCCCATTTTCTGAGTAGAACTTGTTGTGATGGCGCCTCAGCCCTCAGAAGCTCCATCAAGAAGTGGATCGTCTTGTCTCCTGGACCTTGGATTATCAAGCCCTCCAACACTCTCTCCTCCGCCTTACGCTTGCCTCCAGATGGCAACGGTACGATCTGCCGAAGTTGCTCCCGCCATGCCCGGGCCACCAAGAGCTCTTGAAATGAGTGGTGCCCAAAGAACATCACCTCTTGGCCATCTCGCAGCCCGAGATGGGTCGTCAATACACAGGCCAAGGTGACCTGGCTCAACTGTGCCTCTCCCACCATCCCACCGATCGCGTCACGGATGAGCGTGCTCGCCTCCTTGAGCGTCAGCTCGCATTGGCCGGTCTCCTGTCCCCGACGGTGCATCTCCAGCGCGATCCGTCCGAGGATCCACAACATCGCGTCTTCACGGGTCGGCTTCTCCCAAGGGTGGGTCGGCTTCCACTCGTCGCGTAGGTGGGCCAATACCACGGTGGCCGCCTCGTCGATCTGTGGGTTGTGGTCTTCGATTGTGCTAAGTCGTCGTGTCGCGTCCGAGCGCAGTTTGCCCCGGGCGAGGCTGCGTAAGAACCGCTCGTAAAGCGCCGCCGAGGTCTGGGGAGCGCCGCCAGCCTCGTGCCAAGTAGCCGCCACCATGAACAAGAGGACTGGGGTGCGAAGGAGATCCCTCAGATTCTCGGGCACGTCCGCAGCGCGTGTGGGGCCGCGTTGATTGAGGGTGGACCAATGGGTGAGCCACTCGTCTTGCTCAGCCTCCCTAAACTCCTCGACCGTGAACATCGGGGCGTCTTCGGGTAGTTTTGGGACAACACCAGGGCGAGTGAAAACGACAATGTGGCGCTTCCAGCTCGCGGATCTGTGGTAATCACTCAGCAGCTTCGTTCGCTCGGCGTCGGACATGACGACCTCATCAAATCCATCGAGCACCACGACGAGCCTGTAATCGTCTGGCGGAGACAGCCGGGTATCCTCCTCCTCTGGATCATCTCCCGAGATCTCCCTCCAATACGCACGAACCGTCTCGCTGATGAGGCTCGTGAGTCCCGTCACGCCCTTTAGACGCTCGCGACACGAGACATACACCGGCATCCAACGCTCGGATAGCGGCTTCTGCGCCTCCCGCCAGTCTTCTGCCCACTCAGTCACCAACATCCGCGCGGTGAGCGTCTTGCCGAAGCCCATCGCGCCGCTCACGACGGTCAGACGATGCTGGCTCGCCGCGTCGCGGAGGGTGCTCAGCGCCTTGGTGGGCTCCGAGTCCCCTACATTTTCCTCCCGACGCACCCACGGCTCTACATACACGTCCTCCAAGGGCATAAACACGACGCCCTCGGCCTCGTTGAACTCGCTGAGGTTTCCGAAGACGTGCCTGCGCCCCCAGCCCGCGTAATGCCGGGCCAGATGGTCCCACAGATGCTCACCGTCGCTCTTGATCGCGGCCTTCACCTCGGCCTCTAAGGCTTGGCCCTCGGGGCTGGCGCAGAAGAGCCGCCACAGCGCCATGAACTGGCGCTCAACGCCCCGACGCTCCTCCGCGGACTGCAGCCACGCGGGGCGCGCGAGCTCTTGGCGCACGGTGAGCTCTTCCCACAGAGCCTTAAACCAGGGCGTGCCTGTCGGCGGCCCCAGCCAGTCTGCGAGGGGCGCGGGCCGAACCTCGGCGGCGAGCGGGTCGGGCGCGGCTGACTCCACCATCGCAGCCACCGACCGCAGCGCCCGCGTCAGCGCCTCACCCGGCGAAGGCTCAGAGGCGGGGACCCCGTCGTCGATGAGCTGGTGCCCGAGGTCCTTCGCCTTGCGCCAGATCGCCGACAGACCCCGCTCCACCGCCTGCACCGCCGTGTCGGCCTGGGCCTCGGGCGGCGCGACCTCACGCACGCTCCGCA
>JAKLKE010000450.1 GCA_023150775.1 Myxococcota bacterium | reverse complement strand
GCGCCCACCTCCGCCAAGACCCCGACGTCATCCTCGTCGGCGAGATCCGTGACAAGGAGACGGCGGACAACGCCGTGCAGGCGTCCCTCACCGGTCACCTCGTGTTCAGCACACTGCACACGAACGACGCCGCGGGCGCGTTCCCCCGGCTCACCGACATGGGCGTCGAGCCCTTCTTGGTGTCGTCGTCGCTGTTGATGGTGCTCGCCCAGCGCCTCGTGCGGCGGCTCTGCCCGAGCTGCAAAGAGGTCTACGACCCGAGCGACTTGGAGCTCCGTGAGCTGGGACTCAGCCGGGCCTCTCTCGTGGGTCAGACGGTGTACCGGGCCAAGGGCTGCGCGGCCTGCCTGAGCACCGGCTACAAAGGCCGAACCGGCATCTACGAGATCCTCGTGGTGACGGACTCCGTGCGCGCCTTGGTCATGCAAGGCAAAGACGCGGGCACCATCCGCAAGGCCGCCTTGGCCGACGGCATGAAAACGCTGCGTGATGACGGCGTCCGCAAGGTGTTTGAAGGGGCCTCCTCGTTTGAGGAGATCATGCGAATCACCCAGGAAGACGCGCTGGAGTAAGCTGTGGCCGTCTTCGAATACAAAGGATTTGACGCAGCGGGCAAGGCCGTCTCGGGCAGCGTCGACTCGGACGGCGCCAAAAACGCCCGGGCCAAGCTGCGCAAGCAGGGGGTCTTCCCCACCGATGTCGTCGAGCAGAACGCCAAAGCGGGCGGTGTGCGCGGCAAAGGCATCAACATCCAGATCGACTTCTCGAAGTACTTCCAGCGGGTGAGCGCCCAGGACCTCTCGTCCTTGACCTCGCAGCTCTCCACCCTGGTCGGCGCGGGCATCCCCATGGTCGAGGCGCTCAGCGCCATGATTGACCAGGTCGAGAACCCCAAGCTGCGGGTGGTGCTCGCTGAGGTGCGCGACAAGGTGAACGAGGGCAGCACGCTCGCCCAGGCGATGCGGGACCACAAGAACATCTTCTCCGATCTGTACGTCAACATGGTGCGCGCCGGAGAGACGTCTGGAGCCCTGGACGTGGTGCTGCTGCGCCTCGCGGAGTACACCGAGAGCCAGGTGAAGCTCCAGGGCAAGCTCATCTCGGCGATGATCTACCCGGTGCTGATGACGCTCGTGGGCCTGGGCATCGTGCTCGGCCTGTTCGTGTTTGTCATCCCCAAGATCCGCCGGGTGTTCGACACCTTCGGCGAGAGCCTGCCCTTCATCACCCGGGCGCTGTTGGGCGTCTCCGACGTGGTCGTCGGCTACTGGTGGGGCTTCTTCTTGTTGGCGGCGGGGGCGGCCTACTTCTTCCGGAGGTGGGTCACCACACCCGAGGGGCGGTTCAAGTTTGACGGCTACATGCTCCAGGTGCCGATCTTCGGGCGGCTCAACCGCCTCGTCGCCGTCTCACGCTGCTGCCGCACGATGTCTACGCTGTTGAACTCCGGCGTGCCGATCTTGAGCGCCATGGGCATCGTCGCCACGGTGGTCAACAACAAGGTCATCGAGAAGGCCGTCGTAGAGGCCAGCAAAAACGTCACTGAAGGTGAGTCCTTGGCGGGTCCGCTCAAGGCGAGCGGCCAGTTCCCGCCCATCGTGACCCACATGATCGCCATCGGCGAGCGGACGGGTGAGCTGGAGTCTATGCTGGGTAAAGTGGCTGACGCCTATGACTCGGAGGTCGACAACATGGTCGGCGCGCTCACGAGCCTCCTGGAGCCGGTGCTCATCTTGGCCATGGGCGGCATCGTCGCTTTTGTGGCCATCGCCATCATGCTCCCGATGATGAACATGTCCGCCATCGCCCGGTGAGCGGACGCCCCCTTCAACCGTCTCAACCCATCACTCAACACAAAGGAGTACCCTCATGCGGAAGAACCTCGCCAGCGCGCTGGGGCGCCGTCGCCGGGGCATGACCCTGGTGGAGATCATGGTCGTCATCGCCATCATCGGCACGATGATGAGCATCGTCGGCTTCGCCGTCGCCGACAACTTCGCCAAGGCGAACGTCGAGACGACCAAGCTCACGATGCAGCAGATCGACAAGAACCTCGGCATGTACGCCGCGGCGAAGAAGGGCAAGTTCCCCACCACCTCTGAAGGCCTCGCCGCCGCGGCGAAGTATTTCCCCGATGGCGCGGTGCCCAAAGACTCCTGGGGCAACGAGTTCATCTACACCGCGAACGGTCGTGGCTACGAGATCGTCTCCTTGGGCGCCGATGGTGTCGAGGGCGGCGAAGACTACGACGCCGACATCAACTCCGCCGAGCTCAAGAACTGATGCACCTCACCCCGCCAGCGCCCTCGACCCGCTCCGCGTCTCAACGCGGCGGGTCGCGGCGTGGCTGGGGGGGCGTGGTGAGCTTCTTGTTGGCCCTGGTCGTGGGCGGCGTCGGGATGTGGGCGTCGGCTGGGTCGTTCCGCTGCTCTTTCCCGACCGAGGGCACCAAGCTCTCTATGCAGCAGATTGACAAGGCCCTCGGCCTGTACGTCGCGATCAACAGGCGCCCGTACCCGAGCACCGCCGAGGGTCTCGCCGCCGCCGCGCGGTATTTCTCCGACGCTGCGCCGCCCAAAGACGCCTGGGGCAACGAGTTTATCTACCTCTCCAACGGCGAGCGCTACGAGCTTACAGCGGTGCTCGTCCAGCTTGAGGCCATCTCGCTTGCCGGACGACGCCTGGTCGGCCCCGCCTCACCTCGGCATGAGCGCCCATGCGTCGGCTCGCCGAGCCCAACCAGGCGCCGTCCTTCGGCGCGATCCAACCTCAATCTGGACGAGCACCGCTGTATCTCCCTCGGCGCGGACGGCGAGCCGGGCGGTGAGGACCTAGACGCCGACATCAAGTCGTCCGAGCTCTGGCGTCTGTGATGCCCAACCCCTCGCCAACGCTGACACCCGGCCCCGCGCACAGACGCGGCGGGCTGCGGCGTGGGCGCGAGGGCATGACGCTCATCGAGATCGCCGTCGTCATCGCGATCATCCTGATGATCGGCGCCGTGGCGCTGCCCGCGCTCAACGGCTTCTTGCTCATGGAGCAGTCCGCCGCCGCAAAAAACCTGGGCATCACGTTCAAATACCTGCGTGATGAGGCGGCCTTACGGAACGTCACCTTCCGCGTCGCGTTTGATCTCGACAAACGCACCTACGAGGTCCAGGTCGGCGACCCCCGCACGCTCATCTTTCTGACCCCCGATGAGCGCATCGCTTACGAGGACGCCCTGGAGGACAAGCTCGCCTCGACGACGGAGCGTGAGCGGGAGGAGGCCGCCGGGGAAGACGGCGATGACGCTGGGCTCTTGAGCTTTCAGGGCATCAGCGCGCTGTTCACCGGCGGGGGAGGGGACAACGCCGAGAACGCTGAGGATGACGCCGCCGCGCCGCCGCCACCCCCCACAGACGACGGCCCCGCCGCCCCGGGCAGCGGCGGTGATGTGGCCGCGCGGGCGGCGGGCCTCGCCGACCCGGCGCTCTTGGGCCCGGTGAGCTTGCCGGAGGGCACCATCTTCGCCTGGGTGTGGACCCCCCAATACGCCGACCCCGTCGAGCCCTCCCGGGATCTCGAAGAGGAGCCTCTGGAGGAGGGTGAGCTGGGCACGATGGCCTACACCTACATCTTCCCCAACGGCACCGTGGAGTACACGCTCATCCGGATCGTGTCTGAAGATGATCCTGAAGAGGGCTACACCATCGAGGTGGAGCCGGTCTCGGGCCGGGTGAACATCATGGAGGAGGAGCGTCGCCCTGAAGACGCGACGAGCTGGCTGCCTGACGAGGGCCCGGAGCTCGACCAGCTATGACGTTCACCCACTCCAAGATGTCTCGCGGCTTCACGATCTTAGAGGTCATGGTCGCCCTCGGCATCCTCGTCACGGCGATGGTCGTGCTCGTAGACAGCCAGTCCACGGCGGTCATGATGACGACACAGTCCGACCGCATCATGACGGCGACCGTGCTCGCCCAAGAGAAGATGAACCAGGCGCTTCTGTGTATGGAGTCGGCGGGCATTCAAGAGCAAGACATCGAGGCTGAAGGTGACTTTGACCAGGGCATCTTCGGCGGCTACGAGGCCGGCGGGCTCGACGGTGAGCTAGAGAAGCTCAATGAGGAGGCCTTTGAGGACTTCCGCTGGGCCTACACCGTGCGGGAGGTCAAGCTAGAGATCAGCGGCGACGTCGGCTCGTTGATGGGCGATCTGGAGGGCATGGGGCTCATGCCCGGCGCGAGCCAAGAGAGCGAGCAGAGCGGCTCGTCGGTCTCGGGCTTTGATCCCCAGCAAAACCAGGCCGATCTGGAGGATCTCGGCATCTCCAACGACATGCTCACCGAGGCCCTCGCGCCGTTTATGCGGGAGGTGCGTGTCATCGTGTGGTGGGGCGACAACGAAGACGAAGATCAGCAGGTTGAGCTGGTCACCCACGTCATCAACCCCAAGGCCAACGTCGTCACCGGCGACCAAGGCACCGACGGCCCCGTAGGCGTCGGCTGTGACGGGCTGCGATGAGGCTCACACGCTCCACCCTCACACGCTCGACATTGAGGCCCAGGCTCCTGCGCCGCGCCATGACCTTGGTGGAGGTCATGGTGGCCATCTCCGTGCTCTCTGTGCTGGGTGTGATGGCCTGGCAGTCCATCGCCAGCACCGTGCAGGCCCGAGA